>JAJZBR010000073.1 GCA_021798795.1 Pseudomonadota bacterium | reverse complement strand
AAGCAGCCAAAGCTGGAGCCGGGCTCCCAGACTGGGCTTCAAGATGGGGATTCGTCGCAGGACCTTCTGGGAGGGTGCCGGCAAGCGCCAGATCTGCCGCGTTCCCGCCCGTCACGAAATACCATCTTAGAGGTTCGGCCCACTGACCCGGCAAGGTTCCTGCCCACGCGGAGAGTGCGTGCAAACGCTCGCTGAACGCCATGAATCCGAGCGCATGGATCACACTCCGTACTTTTTCAGCCAGAGCATCCGCACCCCGTGCACTCTCCCCATAGCAGATCACGGTAAGATTGAGATACCCAAACTGACCCTCTCCAACGCGCTCCAGCGCGCGACTCGCCTCACGGCTCGCACGCACGTGCTGTTCACGATCAGGCGGGAGGGTGTTGCGCGTGAAGGTTTCACGGAGATAGGCTCGCCAGCTTTTCTCGAGCGCTCGGTGATGATTGCGCACTCTACCGATCCAGGCTTCCGCATCCTGCTGCGAAACCGGTTGAAAAGCGAGGCTCACGGTCAGCGATCCATCGATTTTGAGCAGGGTGTCGAACATGCCTGGGAGTGTGAACGGATCCGACGTATCGGCATCCTGCCGGGGCCAAGCCTTCAGTGTCACCACACTGGCCCAGACCGCCTCCAGACCCGGCCAATGCAACTGATGTCCTTGCACTTCAATCGATCGATCCGCAAGCGCATCGTCCAGATAGACCGTCTCTGGAACCTGAAGCCGAACACTATCCCCAGGACCCAGGCGGTCATGGAGAAATCCCAGCAATCGATCGCCTTCAAGTGTCTGCCAACCCCAGGCGGGCAGCGTGCCCAAGAAATCGCTCATTCTCCGATCATGTTCTCGAATGAGCTCGATCGCCTCGAACGTGCTGAGCTGCCAGGATGCACGGACTGAGAATGCGGCGCGGATCACTTGACCCAGTGCAGAAGGTAACGAGTGCCCAAGCGAGGTTTCCAGGGCAACCCGTTCCCAGAAATGATCCTGCCGTGATCGCGGTCGCGTCAGGAAGCAGAGATGATGATGATTGCGGTATCCCCCCCGGAGTTGCCAGTGCGCCCGGTACAGGTCATCGATCACCCCTGCAGGTCCGGGTGCTTTGCGCGGCAGCGGATAACCGCCATCGGGCCTCCGATCCACCAACCACCAGAAAGAAGAGGATTCGCCTGCGAGTTTGAACGCATGTTCAAGCCTGGCTGTTTCCATATCGAACTGGTCCGGGGTCAATGACTCGACATCCAGTCCCTGAAATTCCATGACGCTCGCGACCGCTCCGTCCTTGAGCAAGACATGGCGCGGACCCAGGCGAATCAGCCATGGAATCAGATCGGAGAAGGGTCGTGAGCTGCCAAGGAAAGCGCGCCTTCGCTGTAATCGGTTCAGCACCAGGGTTCACTCCGGCCAAATCCGAACGGCCGAGGATCGCGCGATTTCAGGTGGGGCCAGGGGTCGTACACGTCGCCCTGACGGGCGTAACGGAGATAGATGGCTCGGGCGCACGGTTCACGCCGCCCAAGGTAGACCAGCCAGAAGTGGACGCCTACGAAAAGCGGGATCAAAAACCAGAGCCCCGCGCCGGCCACGAATGCCACCGCGAGCACGAGGTTGAGAGCCACGAGATTGCGCTCGCCCCCGAACCAGAGAAGCGGCTCCGTGAGTACCGGATACAATGGCGCGCGTCGGCGCGTTGGAGCACTCATGAAAAGAAAAGGTTGAGCCATGAACTTGCAAAAAAAACCAGACTGAGCCCCAGCGCCACACGGAGGAAAAGCCCCAGGAACCCACGCACCTCTCCAAACGCGACCAGAAATCCGAGCACGATGAGAAGCAACGTCGCAATGAGCCGGGCGGTCGTCCCGCTGAGATCACTGACCAGTGTTTCGAGAACGCCATCCCATGGCAGCGTACCCGCTGCCTGGACAACCACTGGAGTCAACAAAATCCCCACTCCCAACCCCAGACTGAGGGCGCGTTGAGGGTTCCTGCTCGTTTGCCGGGTAAACATCATGCAATCTCCGATAGATTTCAGTAAATGGAGGAAACGTGTTTCGAACCAGAACGGGTGTCGAATGACTCGAACGCACCGACAGGGACGAGGTGATAATCCCTGTCGACAGAAGGGAGCACTTCAAGTATCTCGACGGGTTGCCGTCTCCCCTCCCTGCGTTCCAGATGAACGACATAATTAAATGCCGAGGCAATTTGCCTACGAATGGCATCATGTGGCCAAGCGAATCCAGCCGTCAGCACGAGTGTTTCGAGCCGGTAAAGGGCATCCCGGGCATTGTTGGCATGGAGACTCGTCAGGGTGCCGCGATGGCCTGTGTTGCAGGCTTGCAGCAGATCAAAAGCTTCGCGACCCCGAACCTCACCGATCAATAACCGATCCGGTCTCAGGCGCAGCGCCAAACGCACCAGGGCATGGGCGTCCTGGCCGGACTGATCGCGCGATTCAAGGGCGACCCAGTTCGAGGTGGGAACAAAAAGCTCGGGCGTATCCTCAATCGTAATCACCCGTTCGTCGGAGATCAGCCCAGCCAAAAGGCCGTTCAAGAACGTCGTTTTCCCCGATGACGTACCACCTGAAATCAGGAAATTCTGGCGGTCCCGAACTTTTTCACGAAACCACTCCGGCCAGGATCGCGGCGGTTGGATCGGTCTCTCGCATCCGGCAGCCCGTATCTGTGTATTCGGGATTCCGGCACAAAGCGTCTCAAGACTCATCCGCGACCGGGTTGGCTTGCGCAGAGCCAGCACATCGCTTCGAATGGAAACCGGTTGCCGGACGGCCGTTACCCGCAAGCCCTCCAGGCATGCGTCGAGATAGGATGGGGAATCGCCTGAAGTTCCCGTGTCCTTGCCAACCAGGCGTCCCAGCACGGTGATCGCGCTGCGAATGGACAGGGGCGACAGCTCCACACTCGCACGTTCGAATTTTCCATGGGATTCAATCCAGATTTCATCCGGACGGTTGACCATGATCTCTTCAACCGATTCATCCTCAAGCCAGACGCGGAGCGGCCTGAGCAAATGTCCAAGGATCACGAGCGCCTGTGTAGAGTAGGAATTCCGCATGCGGGAATTGAAGCATGCCGGGTGCGAACCACCCAGGCAAAAACGCGCCACTTGAGATCACGATCCGGAAACGGTCAGATCATCCAGCGTCCATCACTCCCCATGCCAGGATCTCGATAGGGCGCTCTGAAGACAGCCCTGGAGGACGCTGCCTTGCGGCAGCAGGGGTCAGACGGATCGAGAGCTCAGACGGTGAATGAAGAACCGCACCCGCATGTCGTGACGGCATTGGGATTGCGGATAATGAATTGTTCGCCTGAAGCATCTGAGCTGTAATCGATCTCGGCATGGCGCAGGTACTGCAGGCTCACGGGATCAACCAACAAAACCACTTGATCCCGGACCACACGGAGATCGTCATCCTGGGCGTCGGTCTCAAAACTGAACCCGTACTGGAACCCCGAGCACCCTCCTCCGTTGACGTACACCCGGAGCATCAGATCGTTCCGGCCTTCCTCCTTCATGAGCTCGGCTACCCGATGGGCAGCGGCCCCGGTGAATGTCACCTCACTTGTCTCGGTTTCCACGCTTGCCATGATTCGCCGGCCAATCTACGGATATCTGAATTCTACCATGGCGCACCCCGAAGGTCAGGCCGACTCCGGTCCCTTGCGATGCTCAAGAAGTTTGCGCTGGTTCGGTTCATGAATGAGCTGTCCGTTGACCGTGGCGCCCATGGCAACGGTAATCGCACCGTAATACACATCTCCCGTGACTTGAGCGGTTTCACCGAGCTCCAGTCTGGCTTCCGCGTGCACATTCCCCTTGACCTCGCCATGAATCACAACTTCCTGGACGTGGATCTCGCCCTCGACTGCGGCCCCACGACTCACGACCAGAAGCGACGGTTCACTGTCAGCCTGGATATTGCCCTGCATCCGGCCATCCAGATGCAACCCGCCATGAAAGCGGATCTCACCGACGATTGTCGTATCCGGTCCGATCAAGGTTGCGATTTTCGGAGGTGGCGCCTTGGAGCTTTTGAGCATGGTAAATCACCCTCAGGACAGGAAAATGGGCCAGTCAAACGTTTGGGACAAAACCGGACGGGGATGGCCTGACACTAGAATAGCAATATGGACAGCCGCTGGCTTGAAATCGGCCGGAAGCCTGAGATGACCAACCAGATCCTCATAGGAACGGAACGCGAACGGTAACGGATCCTGACTGTTGGGTTCGAGATCGCGCAAAGACATCACCGTGTGACGCCCCTGTACCTGACCCACGACCGTGAGTTCCACTTTACCCTGGATCGGGTGCAGCAGCGTATGCGTCGCGATGAGAACCAGGCGAAAGAGAAACTGGCCCACACCCGAGCGGATAATGGCCAGGCCCTGAATCCGGAGGTTCCGAGCCACCCGGGCGGGTGCTACGATCCCTCGGTAAAAATCAAGCCGTTCTCGCAAAGTGAGCAGCTCGCCTTCAACCGTGCCCATGCGCCGGAGCGTGGCCTCATGTGCAAGGGCATTCAAACGCAAAAGTTCCGCATCATGGGCGATCTTTTTACCCAGCCGGAGTTTGGACAGGGTCAGCGAGCGAAGTTGGGCATGGAGTTGGGATATTCGTGCGAGGCTGCCGAACTGATCAAAGCCGGCCTGAATCTGTCCAAGCCAGTAGGCCCCAAAAATCAAACCCACCGCGCACAGGATACATCCCACGCGCACGAGCCATCTCTCGCGTGGGTTCCGGGTTGTGGAGATCGAAAGCACTCGTGACACAAATACCTGCCGTTGAGAGTCCACCTCTCCCTTATGCTAACAGCTTACAGGCGAGGAGCCCCCATGAGGGGAGTGGAACCGCCCAACCGCATCGATCCACTGACTCACGCCTTTTCGGGTTCTCGCACACCCGAGATTCCACCCGGCACGGGTCCGTTTGCGCTAACCTATCCGGCGCAACCCACTCAGACGGATTGTCCATGCTCTGGATCAAAGCGCTCCACATCATATTCATGGTGACCTGGTTTGCCGGCTTGTTTTACCTGCCCCGCCTCTTTGTCTACCACAGCCAGCCGGATCTGAGTCGAGAGTCCTTACTTCGGTTCTCTCTCATGGAAAAGCGACTCTTTATCATCACAACCATGGGCGGTCTATTGACCGTTTTTTTCGGAATGTGGCTCCTCATCGGATGGTTCTGGCCACCGCCACTCTGGCTCCAGATCAAGCTCACACTGGTCGCGGGGCTCATCATCTATCACATCTTTCTGGGTCACCTGATCAAGGATCTCCGAGAGGAACCTGCAAAACGACCGCCGATTTTCTACCGGATCTTGAACGAGATTCCGACACTTTTCCTGGTCGCAATCGTCCTGCTCGCCGTAGTGCGGCCGACATCTTGAACATGAGCCGGATCCCGGCACCCGCGAAACCGTCGGTCGCCATCCAGCATCGAGTTTCAACTACCCTGGCCTTGACGGGTATTCTGCTCGTACTCGCCACGGTCGCAGGGCTCACGCAAGGTGGCGTTCCATTGACCCTCCACCAGCTGATCTCAGCCTTTCAGGATCGGGGACCTCCGGTCATCCGGACCATACTTTGGCGACTCCGAATTCCAAGGGTCCTCCTGGCGTTTTCAGTGGGCGGACTGCTGGCCCTGTCGGGCACGCTGCTGCAGGTGCTCCTGCGTAACCCCCTCGCGGATCCCTATGTACTCGGCGTTTCGGGCGGTGCTGCCGTCGCGGCACTGCTGAGCCTGATGGGAGGGCTGCCTCTCGCCTGGGTCATGGGCAACGCCTTCATCGGCTCCGCCGCGGCCACCCTGCTGCTTTTGGTGCTGACCCGGCTCACGGGCCCCATCACTCCGATCCGGCTGCTCCTCACGGGAATCGTGATGGCCTCGGGCTTCGGTGCCATTGTGACGCTCCTGCTCGCGCTCTCGCCCGATCCCACTCTTCACGCGATGCTGTTCTGGCTCATGGGGAACCTGGGGTATGGCCCAGGATCCCGACTGAGCTTCGTCGCGCTGGTCTTGGCCGTGCTGTTCCTCTGGCCTTTCGCCGGTGAACTGAACGTGCTTTTGCGCGGCGCTGATGCCGCCCAAAGTCTTGGTGTACACACCGGGCGGATCATCATCGGACTCTATCTCGTCGCATCCCTCGTGACAGCCATTGCAGTGACTGATGCGGGGATGATCGGTTTCGTGGGTTTGATTGTGCCCCACATGGTGAGATT
>JAJZBR010000018.1 GCA_021798795.1 Pseudomonadota bacterium | reverse complement strand
CGCCTGCTGCGGCGATCCGTGAGATGCCACCCACCGCTCCAACTGCTCGCGCCGAGGCTCCGATATGACCAAAGGCGGATGGGTGCGGGGCATTCCCCAGCATGGGCATACTCAATTAATAAGGAAAGCCATTAGCTGGACATTACACTCGCATCGACACGCGCAGGCTATCGGATGCCGGTGGGCGTTGCCACATCTTGAATTGCTGTTTGAACAAGAGCGCGCGCTTGACGCACTTCCCTCTTTTGAGAGATAATACACGGCTTTCGCAGCCGGAGGGGTACCCAAGCGGCCAACGGGGGCAGACTGTAAATCTGCTGGCTTTTGCCTTCGTAGGTTCGAATCCTACCCCCTCCACCAAATCGGGTGGTTGATCAAGGGGCGGTTCGAGGGGTCTTGCGGGTGTAGTTCAATGGTAGAACCTCAGCCTTCCAAGCTGATGGTGTGGGTTCGATTCCCATCACCCGCTCCAGCTTGGCGGGAGGGTGGGGGGCCCATATAGCTCAGCTGGTAGAGCACTTCCTTGGTAAGGAAGAGGTCACCGGTTCGACTCCGGTTATGGGCTCCATTGAGGCCCGGCGAGGGGACGTCCGTTTCGGGTACGCGGTTTACATCAATCTTGTTTCATGTGAGGGTCTAAGTCATGTCGAAGGGGAAGTTTGAGCGGAAGAAGGTGCACATCAATGTGGGGACGATTGGGCATGTGGACCATGGGAAGACGACGTTGACGGCGGCGATCACGAAGGTGATGGCGGAGCGGTTTGGGGGGGAGGTACGGGGGTACGATCAGATTGACAATGCGCCGGAGGAGCGGGCGCGTGGGATTACGATTGCGACATCGCATGTGGAGTATGAGAGTGCGGTTCGGCACTATGCGCATGTGGACTGTCCGGGGCATGCGGATTATGTGAAGAACATGATTACGGGTGCGGCGCAGATGGACGGGGCGATTTTGGTGGTTTCAGCGGCGGACGGGCCGATGCCGCAGACGCGGGAGCATATTTTGTTGGCGCGTCAGGTGGGGGTGCCCTACATCGTGGTGTATTTGAACAAGGTGGACATGGTGGACGATGCGGAGTTATTGGAGTTGGTGGAGATGGAGGTACGGGATTTATTGAGCAAGTACGAGTTTCCGGGGGAGAAGACGCCGGTGGTGCGGGGTTCAGCGCTGAAGGCGCTTGCGGGGGAGAGTGGGGAGCAGGGGGTTGAGAGCATTGTGAAGTTGGTGGAGGTAATGGATGGGTACATACCGGAGCCGAAGCGGCTGGTGGATGGGGATTATCTGATGCCGATTGAGGACGTCTTTTCGATTTCGGGGCGCGGGACGGTGGTGACGGGTCGGGTGGATCGTGGGATTGTGCGGGTGGGGGACGAGGTGGAGATGGTGGGGTTACGGGATACGCAGAAGACGACGGTGACAGGGGTGGAGATGTTCCGGAAGCTTTTGGACGAGGGTCGGGCGGGGGACAACATTGGGGTGTTATTGCGTGGGACGAAGCGGGAGGATGTGGAGCGTGGGCAGGTTTTAGCGAAGCCGGGGAGCATCACGCCGCACACGCGGTTTGAGGCGGAGGTTTATATTTTGACGAAGGAGGAGGGGGGTCGGCACACATCATTTTTTGCGGGGTATCGGCCGCAGTTTTATTTCCGGACGACGGACGTGACGGGGGCGGTGGAGTTACCTGCCGGGGTGGAGATGGTGATGCCGGGGGACAACATGAAGATGGCGGTGACGTTGATTTCACCGGTGGCGATGGAGGAGGGGCTTCGGTTTGCGATCCGGGAAGGGGGTCACACCGTGGGCGCCGGCGTCGTCAGCAAGATCCTCGCGTGAAGGATTGGGGGCGTTCGACATGCAGAGGGTAACGGGTGTAAGGCCAGTAGCTCAATTGGTAGAGCAGCGGTCTCCAAAACCGCAGGTTGGGGGTTCGAGTCCCTCCTGGCCTGCCAGCCTGTGAGGATCCAGCCGTGACCACCCAGAATGGCCCGATCGAGGTCCGCTCCGGTGGAGCGCTCAGCGAGCGCGTCAAGCTTGTCCTCGCGGCCCTGATCGCTCTGGCTGGCATGGTCGGGTACTACTACTTCAACCGCGTCTCCGAGGGGATCCGGATCGCCGGTTTGCTCGGAGCCTTTGCCCTGGCCCTGGGTCTTTTGGCCATGAGCGTGAGCGGGCGCATATTTGGACGGTTCATCCAGGACGCCCGCGTCGAGTTGCGCAAGGTGATCTGGGCGACGCGCAAGGAAGTCACCGATACGACCCTTTTCGTCCTGGTCATGGTGATCGTCCTCGCCCTTCTGCTCTGGGTGATCGATATGGGGCTGGATTTCGGGATCAAGCTCCTGACCGGGCGAGCGGGTTAATCCATGGCGCTCAACTGGTACGTCCTCCAAGCCTATTCGGGGTTCGAGCGCCAGGCGGAGCGCGCCTTGCGCGAACGCATCCTTCTGAGGAGCATGCAGGATCATTTCGGGGTCATTCTGGTGCCGACTGAGGAAGTGGTCGAGATGCGGGCTGGTCGCAAACGGCGCAGCGAGCGCAAGTTCTTTCCGGGCTATCTCCTGGTCCAGATGGAACTCAATGACGAGACTTGGCATCTCGTGCGCAGCGTGCCCAAGATCCTGGGCTTCGTGGGCGGGACGGCCGAACACCCGAAACCGATTCCGGAAACCGAGGCGGAGGCGGTTTTGATGCGCGTGCGCGAGGGCGTGAGCAAACCCAAGCCCAAGGTTCTTTTCGAGCCGGGCCAGATGGTGCGCGTGATCGACGGACCCTTCAACGATTTCAACGGCATGGTGGAAGAGGTCAACTACGAGAAGAACCGGCTCCGGGTATCCGTCCGTATCTTCGACCGGTCAACTCCGGTTGATCTTGACTTTTCGCAGGTGGAAAAAGCCTAGGTTTCGACCGGACCGGATCCGGTCCATCGCTGGTGGGGGAGCCTGAGGGCGTTTGAACCCCGAATGAGGTAGGTAACATGGCCAAGAAAATTCAGACGACGATCAAGCTGCAGGTGGCAGCCGGCGCCGCCAATCCCAGCCCGCCGGTCGGGCCTGCATTGGGGCAGCACGGGGTCAATATCATGGAGTTCTGCAAGGCGTTCAACGCGCAGACCCAGAATCTCGAGAAGGGCCTCCCGATCCCGGTTTTGATCACGGTCTACACCGACCGGAGCTTTACCTTCATCACCAAGACGCCTCCCGCCTCGGTCCTGATCCGCAAATCGCTCGGGCTCGAAAAAGGCAGCAGCACCCCGAATACCGCCAAGGTAGGACGGTTGAGCCAGGAGCAGCTTGAGGCAATCGCCCGGGTCAAACAGCCCGATCTCACCGCTGCCGGACTTGAGGCGGCGATGCGCTCCATTGCCGGAACCGCGCGCAGCATGGGCGTCGACGTGGAGGGTGCACCGTGAGCGTGAGCAAGCGGGCCAAGGTGATTCACGAACGTGTTCAGGCCGGGCACGTCTATCCCATCGCCGAAGCCGTGATCCTCCTCAAGGAGGTCTCGAAGGTCCGTTTCCGCGAGAGTGTCGATGTCGCGATCAATCTCGGGATCGACGCCAAGAAAAGCGATCAGGTCGTGCGCGGCGCCACGGTTCTGCCTCATGGGACCGGGAAGGTCACGCGGGTCGCCGTCTTTGCACAGGGTGCAGCTGCCGAGTCGGCACGTCAGGCCGGCGCCGATCTCGTCGGCATGGAAGATCTCGCGGAGCGGATCAAGTCCGGCCAGCTCGATTTCGATGTCGTGATCGCAGCCCCGGATGCCATGCGGATCGTGAGCCCCCTGGGGCAGGTCCTCGGGCCGCGCGGGCTCATGCCGAACCCCAAGGTCGGTACCGTGACACCCGATGTCGGCCAGGCGGTCCGGAATGCCAAGGCGGGTCAGGTTCGCTATCGTGCCGACAAGGCCGGGATCGTGCATTGCACGATCGGGAAAATCGATTTCGAGTACCCCGCGCTCAAATCCAACTTGGAGGCGCTCCTCACGGATCTCGTCCGGGTCAAACCCGCGACCGCGAAGGGGCAGTATCTCCGCAAGCTCACCCTGTCATCGACGATGGGGCCCGGGCTTGAGATCGATCTGGCAAGTCTCGAGCACTGATCGCCCGCGGGGCGATGGGCCGACCGATCAGCCGGGACCGGATGCCGACATCCGGGAGAGTCGAAGACCGCAGGAGCCTTCACGGTCGGAGAAGGCTTAATGGCCTGCGCAGACGGTGTGGAACCCGGGGGTGATCCCTGGGGGGCACCGTGTTTGGGCGGACGATCCGCCGATCGAGTACACACGGTTCCGACCGGGAGATGATTCATGCCACTGAAACTGAAAGAGAAAAAGGATCTGGTCGAAGACCTGCACGAGATTGCAGGCCGAGCCCAGGCCGCCATCGCGCTCGAGTATCGCGGGATGGATGCCGGACAGATGACGGGATTGAGACAGGCCGCCCGGAGCCAGGGCGTCCATCTCCGGGTGGTGCGCAATACCCTCGCCCGTCGCGCGCTCCAGGAGACCGACTTCGCCTGTCTCGCCGAGATGCTGACCGGGCCTGTGCTGCTCGCACTGGCTTTGGAGGATCCGGCCGAGGCTGCCCGCATGTTGCGCGGGTTTCTGGGCGAGGACCGGCCGCTCAAGGTGCGTGGGCTCGCCATCGGGCGGAAGCTCCTGCCGGCGTCCGATCTCGTACGTCTTGCGGATCTGCCGAGTGCGAGCGAGGCTTTGGCGCGACTCCTCGGTGTGCTTGAGGCACCGCTCAGCAAACTGGTCGGAGTGCTGGCCGCGCCGACCGTGAAGCTCGTCCGGACCCTTGCCGCCGTGCGCGACCAGAAAGCATCGGCCTAGTTCACATCATCTTTTCACAAGCCCCCGTGGGGATTTTTACTTAGAGGTATCCAATGGCAATCAGCAAAGACGAAATTCTTGAAACCATCTCCAACATGACCGTTCTCGAGATCGTGGATCTCATCTCGGCCATGGAGAAGAAATTCAATGTCACGGCCCAGGCGCCGATCGCGATGGCCCTCCCGGCCGCCGGTGCGACGCCGGCTGCCGCAGTCGAAGAGAAGACCGAGTTCACCGTCCAGCTCACCAGTTTCGGCGCGAACAAGGTCAACGTGATCAAAGTGGTCCGCACGCTCACCGGCTTGGGCCTCAAGGAGGCCAAGGATCTCGTTGAAGGGGCGCCGTCCGTGGTCAAGGAAGGCGTCGCGAAGGGCGATGCGGAAAAAATGAAGAAGGAACTGGAAGAGGCTGGAGCGAGCGTCGAGATCAAGTGAGACATCTCGAGGAGTCGGCAGGATGCCACGAGCGAGCCGGGGGGATCTTCTCCGGCTCGCTGCCCCGGGCTTCAAGGCCTGATTTGATGACCGCTTGACGGGAGAGTGTTCATGCCGTATTCATTGACTGAAAGAAAGCGTATCCGGAAGAATTTTTCAAATCGGTCCGCGGTGCTTCGGGTGCCGCCGCTCCTCAAGATGCAGGTGGATTCCTACGCGCAGTTTTTGCAAAGCGCACTCGCCCCCGAGGCCCGGGGGGATCTCGGACTCCAGGCTGCGCTCAAGTCCATCTTCCCGATCCGGAGCTATTCCGGAACCGCTGCGCTCGATTTTGTGCGCTATGAGATCGGCGATCCACCCTTCGATGTCCGGGAATGCCTGCTGCGCGGCCTGACCTATGCGGCACCGCTACGTGCCGCGGTGCGTCTGGTCCTCTACGATCGGGAAAGCCCGGCTGAAAGACGCGCGGTGAAAAGCGTCGAGGAGCAGGAGGTCTATCTCGGCGAGCTGCCCCTCATGACGGAAACCGGCACCTTCATCATCAATGGCACCGAGCGGGTGGTGGTGAGTCAGTTGCACCGCTCGCCCGGGGTATTTTTTGAAAGCGACCGGGGCAAATCCCATTCCTCGGGCAAGGTGCTCTATACGGCGCGCATCATTCCCTACCGGGGATCGTGGCTCGATTTCGAGTTCGATGCCAAAGACTGCCTCTTTGTCCGCATCGACCGTCGGCGCAAGCTCCCGGTCACCATCCTGCTTCATGCACTCGGGCTCGATGACACCCGGATTCTCGGCTATTTTTTCGAACACAACGTCTTCCATGTGACGCCGACCGGGCTCATCCTGGATCTCGTTCCCGAACGTCTCCGCGGCGAGATCGCGGCATTCCCGATCAAGCTCGAAGAGCGGGTGCTCGTCGAGGAAGGCCGACGCGTCACCGCCCGACAGGTTCGCGAGCTCAAGAACGCGGGCGTCAAGCGTCTTGCGGTGCCTTCGGCCTATGCGGCCGGGCGGATCCTGGCCCATGATGTCGCCCACCCTGAAACCGGCGAGCTTCTGGCCCGGGCCAACGAGGAGCTCACGCTCGAGCAGGTGCATCTCATCATGCAGTCGGGCATCGCGGAGTTCCGGACGCTCTACGTGAATGACGTCAATCGGGGACCCTTCATTTCCTCGACGCTCCGGCTCGATTCCACCCACAGCCCCCTTGAAGCCCTCGTCGAAATCTATCGCATGATGCGTCCGGGCGAACCGCCGACGCGGGATGCCGCAGAAACCCTTTTCCGCAATCTTTTCTTCAGTCCGGAACGATACGATCTCTCCGCGGTCGGTCGCATGAAGTTCAACAAGCGGCTCAACCGTCCGGACGATTCCGGCCTTTTGATCCTGACCCAGGAGGATATCCTGGAGGTGGTCCAAACGCTGATCGCGATCCGCAACGGCGAGGGCGTGGTCGATGACATCGACCATCTTGGCAACCGGCGCGTCCGCTCCGTGGGCGAGATGGCGGAGAATGCCTTCCGCATCGGGCTCGTGCGTGTGGAACGGGCGGTTCGGGAACGGCTGGCGCTTGCCGAGGCTGAAAACCTGAAGCCCCAGGATCTCATCAACGCCAAGCCTGTCGTGGCGGCGATCAAGGAGTTCTTCAGCTCTTCCCAGCTCTCGCAGTTCATGGATCAGAACAACCCGCTGTCCGAAGTGACGCACAAGCGGCGGGTTTCAGCGCTCGGACCCGGCGGGCTGACGCGCGAACGGGCCGGATTCGAGGTCCGCGACGTGCATGCGACCCACTACGGACGCGTGTGTCCCATCGAAACGCCGGAGGGCCCCAATATCGGCCTCATCAACTCGCTTGCGGTCTACGCCCGGGCGAACGATTACGGTTTTCTCGAAACTCCCTACCGCAAGGTGGTCGACAACCGGGTGACGGACGAGGTGGAATATCTCTCGGCCATCGAGGAGGGACGGTTCGTGATTGCCCAGGCCAACGCTGAGCTGGACGGCGAAGGGCGGTTCACCGAGGATCTCGTATCCTGCCGGTTCGGGAACGAGTTCGCCATGTCGACGCCGGATCGGATCCAGTACATGGACGTCTCTCCCATGCAGATCGTCTCGATTGCGGCGGCGTTGATCCCGTTCCTCGAACATGACGACGCCAACCGCGCACTCATGGGCTCCAACATGCAGCGGCAGGCGGTGCCGGTGCTCCGGGCCGAGAAGCCGCTCGTGGGTACGGGTCTTGAGCATACCGTCGCGGTCGATTCGGGTGCCACAGTCATTGCCCGGCGGGGCGGCATCGTCGATGCCGTGGATGCCTCCCGGATCGTGGTCCGTGTCCATGATGCGGAGACGGTGGCCGGCGAGTCTGGAGTCGACATTTATAACCTCACGAAGTATCAGCGCTCCAATCAGAACACCTGCATCAACCAGCGTCCGCTCGTCCGGAGCGGTGAGCGGATCGAGTGCGGCGACGTGCTCGCGGATGGGTCCTCGACCGATCTCGGCGAACTCGCGCTCGGCCAGAATCTCCGGGTCGCGTTCATGCCCTGGCACGGATACAACTTCGAGGATGCGATCCTGATTTCGGAACGGCTGGTCCAGGAGGACCGGTTTACCTCGATCCACATCGAGGAGCTGTCATGCATGGCGCGGGACACCAAGCTCGGCGCGGAGGAAATCACAAGCGATATCCCGAATGTGAACGAGGTGGCCCTGGCCAACCTGGATGAGGCGGGGATCGCCTACATCGGAGCCGAGGTCCAGGCCGGCGACATCCTGGTCGGAAAGGTGACTCCCAAGGGCGAGACCCAGCTCACGCCCGAGGAAAAACTCCTGCGCGCGATTTTCGGGGAGAAGGCGTCCGAGGTGAAAGATACCTCGCTCCGGGTTCCGCCCGGGATGGATGGCACCGTGATCGATGTCCGGGTCTTCACCCGGGAGGGCATGGAAAAGGATTCCCGCGCCCGGTCGATCGAGGCCCAGGAACTGACCCGGGTGCGCAAGGATCTCGATGATCAGCGCCGCATCCTCGAAGACGATCTGTTCCAGCGCGTCGCACAGCTCGTCGGCGGAAAAGTTGCGGAAGGCGGCCCGAACAAACTGGCCAAGGGCGCACGGGTCACACAGGCCTATCTCGATGGGCTCGAGCGGGATCAGTGGTTCAGCATCCGGCTGCACAACGAGGAGGCGATGGAGCAGCTCGAACGACTGTCCGAGCTCCTGGGGCAGCAGCGAGTGCTTTTCGAGCGCCGTTACGAAGAGAAAAAGCGCAAGATCCTGGCTGGTGATGAACTGCCTCCCGGCGTCATCAAGATGGTCAAGGTCTATCTCGCGGTCAAGCGCCGCATCCAGGCGGGGGACAAAATGGCGGGGCGGCACGGAAACAAGGGGGTCATCTCCCTGATCGTGCCGGTCGAGGACATGCCGCACACCGAGGATGGGGAGCCGGTCGACATCGTCCTCAATCCGCTCGGCGTGCCCTCCCGGATGAATATCGGTCAGATCCTCGAGGCCCATCTCGGCTGGGCCGTGAAGAGCCTCGGCGACCGTATCGACCGGATGGTACGGGGAGCGGTCCAGATCCGAGAGCTCCGGGCCCTTCTGGAAGAAATCTACAACGGCGTCGGCGGCGAGCCGGTCGCACTCGAGACGCTCAACGAGGAGGAGATCCGCGCTCTGGCGGAACGGTTGCGTCCCGGCCTTCCGGTCGCGACGGCTGTTTTCGACGGCGCCACGGAAGATCAGATCCGCCATCTCCTGCGCCTGGCTGGCCTGCCCGAATCGGGCCAGATCGTGCTCTACGACGGGCGCACGGGCGAGCCATTCGATCGGCCCGTCACCGTGGGGTATGTCTACATGCTCAAGCTCAACCACCTGGTCGATGACAAGATGCATGCCCGATCGACCGGTCCCTACAGTCTCGTGACCCAGCAGCCGCTCGGCGGCAAGGCGCAGTTCGGCGGCCAGCGCTTCGGCGAGATGGAAGTCTGGGCGCTCGAGGCGTATGGAGCGGCCTATACGCTCCAGGAGATGCTCACGGTCAAATCCGACGACGTGGGCGGGCGTACCCGGATGTACAAGAACATCGTGGACGAGGACTTCCGCATGGAGGCGGGCATGCCCGAGTCGTTCAACGTGCTGGTTCGCGAAATCCGTTCGCTCGCAATCAACATCGAAATGGAGCAATTCTGATGCGGTGGGATTACACCCGAACGCTGTATCGAAGCCGTGGAGGCCTCCTATGAAAGAGCTATTGCAGTTGTTTCGCCAGCAGCATCCGAGCGAGGATTTTGACGCACTCAGAATCGGGCTGGCCGCGCCGGAGCTGATCCGGTCCTGGTCCCATGGAGAGGTCAAGAAGCCGGAAACCATCAACTATCGGACGTTCAAGCCGGAGCGGGATGGATTGTTCTGCACCAAGATTTTCGGGCCGATCAAGGACTATGAGTGCCTGTGCGGCAAATACAAGCGGTTGAAGCACCGCGGCGTCGTCTGCGAGAAGTGCGGTGTTGAGGTGACCCTGTCCAAGGTGCGCCGCGAGCGCATGGGCCACATCGAACTCGCGAGTCCGGTCGCGCATATCTGGTTTCTGCGCTCCCTGCCCTCGCGCATCGCGTTGACTCTGGACATGACGCTCCGGGATATCGAGCGGGTGCTTTACTTCGAGGCTTTTACCGTGATCGATCCGGGGCTCACCGAGCTCAGCCGGGGACAGCTCCTCACCGATGAAGAGTATCTCGAAGTGCTCGAGGAGCATGGCGACGATTTCGACGCCCGCATGGGGGCCGAGGCGATCTACGAGCTTTTGCGTACGCTCAAACTCGAAGAGGAGATCGAGCACCTGCGGACGGAACTCGAGGAGACCCGCTCCGACGGCAAAGCCAAACGGCTGGTCAAACGCCTGAAGCTCCTCGAATCATTCATCGAGTCCAGAAACCGCCCCGAGTGGATGGTGCTCACCGTCCTTCCGGTCCTGCCGCCGGACCTGCGGCCGCTCGTGCCGCTCGATGGCGGCCGGTTCGCGACCTCGGACCTGAACGATCTCTACCGGCGCGTCATCAACCGGAACAACCGGCTGCGTCGACTGCTCGAGCTCAATGCGCCGGATATCATTGTCCGCAACGAAAAGCGCATGCTTCAGGAAGCGGTGGATGCGCTGCTCGACAATGGCCGTCGTGGCCGGGTCATGACCGGAACCAACAAGCGTGCGCTCAAATCGCTCGCAGACATGATCAAGGGCAAGCAGGGCCGTTTTCGCCAGAATCTTCTCGGCAAGCGGGTCGATTATTCCGGACGTTCCGTGATTGTCGTGGGCCCCACCCTCAAACTGCATCAGTGCGGTCTGCCCAAGCGCATGGCGCTCGAACTCTTCAAACCCTTCATCTTCAGCAAACTCCAGCGCCGGGGGCTCGCGCCGACCATCAAGGCGGCCAAGAAATACGTGGAGCGGGAAGCGCCCGAGGTCTGGGACATCCTGGACGAGGTGATCCGGGAACACCCGGTTCTTTTGAATCGCGCGCCCACGCTGCACCGGCTCGGCATCCAGGCCTTCGAACCGGTTTTGATCGAAGGCAAGGCCATCCAGCTGCATCCGCTCGTCTGCACGGCGTTCAATGCCGACTTTGACGGGGATCAGATGGCCGTTCATGTGCCGCTGTCGCTCGAGGCGCAGCTCGAAGCGCGTGCGCTCATGATGTCAACCAACAACATCCTGTCACCGGCGACCGGGGATCCGATCATCGTTCCGACGCAGGATGTGGTTCTCGGCCTCTACTATCTGACGCGCCAGCGCACCGGCGCGCGGGGTCAAGGATCGCATTTCTCGGACGTGAGCGAAGTGCATCGTGCCTACGAATCGGGTGTCGTGGATCTTCACGCCGCGATCGCGGTCCGGATCCCGCTCGAGACGGAAGCGGAGGAGGGCACGATCGCGAGCCGCAGGGTCGAGACCACGGTCGGTCGCGCACTCCTGTCCGAGATCCTGCCCCCCGGCATGCCGTTCGAACTCGTCAACCAGAACATGACCAAAAAGGCCATCTCCGGACTCATCAATCTCTGTTACCGGCGCAACGGGCTCAAGGATACGGTCGTGTTCGCGGACCGGCTCATGTATACCGGGTTCCGGTTTGCGACACGGGGAGGCATTTCCTTCGGCGCGGACGATATGGTGATCCCGGACGAGAAAGCCCAGATCCTTCACCAGTCCTCGCTCGAAGTGCGTGAGATCGAGCGCCAGTTCTCGACCGGTCTATTGACCGACGGCGAACGGTACAACAAGGTCGTGGATATCTGGTCGCGGACCAATGAGCAGATCGCCAAGGCCATGATGGATCACATCTCCTTCGACGTCGTTACGGTCGGTGACCGATCGGTTCGCGAGGCCTCCCTGAACTCGATCTACATGATGGCCGATTCGGGTGCGCGGGGCTCTGCGGCACAGATCCGGCAGCTGGCCGGCATGCGCGGGCTCATGGCGAAGCCCGACGGATCGATCATCGAGACGCCGATCACCGCGAATTTCCGCGAGGGTCTGAACGTCCTCCAGTACTTCATCTCGACCCACGGCGCCCGCAAGGGTCTCGCCGACACCGCACTCAAGACGGCGAACTCGGGGTATCTCACCCGGCGTCTCGTGGATGTGGCGCAGGATGTCGTCGTGACCGAAATGGATTGCGGAACCGAAGACGGTCTCTATCTCCAGCCCGTGGTCGAAGGCGGCGATGTCGTCGAGTCCCTTCGCGAACGGGTACTCGGACGGGTGCTCGCCGAGGAGGCCATCCGCCCGGATAACGGGGAGCAAATCCTGCCGGCCGGGACGCTTCTGGACGAGCTCAATATGGATCGCATCGAGGCGGCCGGCATCGACCGCCTGAAGGTCCGTTCACCGATCAGTTGCGCGACCCGATTCGGGGTCTGTGCCCAGTGTTATGGACGCGATCTCTCGCGCGGCAACCGGGTGAATATCGGCGAGGCCGTCGGCATCATTGCCGCCCAGTCGATCGGGGAACCGGGCACGCAGCTCACCATGCGGACGTTCCATATCGGAGGGGCCGCATCCCGTTCGGTCGCGGCGAGCAGCGTGGAGGTAAAAACGGGCGGGCGTGTGCGTTTCCACAATCTCAAGCTCGCCAAGAATCCGCGCGGCGTCCTGGTTGCGATCTCGCGTTCGGGCGAGATCCGGATCATCGATTCCTACGGGCGCGACCGCGAGCGCTACCGGATCCCCTACGGCGCGCAGATTACCGTGGACGACGGCAGCGAAATCGCCGGGGGAGAGATCATCGCGACCTGGGATCCCCATGTCCACCCGGTTATTGCCGAGATCGGCGGGATCGCACACTTCAAGGACTTCATCGATGGCGTCACCATCAATCGGCAGATGGACGAGATCACGGGATTGACGAGTATCGTCATCACCGATCCGAAACAGCGCGGCAGCGGAGCCAAGGATTTCCGCCCGACCATTCTCCTCCGGGATGAGAACGGTGAGGAGGTCTGTATGCCGGGGACGAGTGTTCCGGTGCATTATGTGCTGACGCCCCGCTCCATCGTCGCGATCCAGGACGGCGCCCGGGTGAACATCGGAGACGTGCTCGCGCGCATCCCGCGCGAATCCACCAAAACGCGTGACATCACGGGCGGTCTGCCGCGGGTTGCGAACCTCTTCGAGGCCCGCCATCCGGAGGAACCGGCGATCCTGGCCGAGTACTCCGGGACCGTGAGCTTCGGCCGTGAAACCAAGGGCAAGCAAAGGCTCGTGATCGCCGACGACCGGGGCCAGCAGCATGAGGTGCTGCTCCCCAAGTGGCGGCAAATTTCCGTGTTCGAGGGGGAACGGGTCGAGCGCGGCGAGGTCATCTCGGACGGCGAGCGGGATCTGCACGATATTCTGCGGCTCCAGGGGGTCGCAACGCTCGCGGATTATCTCGTCCGGGAAATCCAGGATGTCTACCGCCTGCAGGGTGTCCGGATCAACGACAAGCATATCGAAGTCATCATTCGTCAGATGCTGCGCAAGGTCGAAATCACGGCACCGGGAGGGAGCGCGTTCCTGCCGGCCGAAGTGGTGGATCGCGCACGGGTTCTCGAAGAAGCCCGTCGACTGGAGGCAGCGGGCGAGGCGCCACCCGGCTGGATCCCGATTCTGCTTGGCATCACCAAGGCCTCGCTGGCCACGGAATCGTTCGTTTCGGCGGCATCGTTCCAGGAAACGACGCGCGTTCTGACCGATGCGGCCGTGCGCGGGCTCAAGGACGATCTCCGGGGCCTCAAGGAAAATGTCATCGTGGGCCGGCTCATCCCGGCCGGCACCGGATTCGCCTACCACGAGCAGCGCCGCCGCCGGAACGCAGGTTCCGTGCAGGAAGAAGCCGTCCGCGCGGCTGAGGCAGCCTTCAATCCGGTTCCGGGTGAACGGTCCGAAGTGGGTGCGGAAGTGGGTGAGCCGGAGGCGACAGCTTGACAGGATCCATGCAAAATCAATAGAATTCGTACTCTTTGCCTTGGGCAAAGACCGATTTCCCCGGCCGGATTCCCGGCCGGGTTCCCTGACCGAAGCCAACCGGGGATCCCACCCGGCAGGTCGGTCATCAAGCCCGTGACGGGACAGTGGTGGTGAAAACATGGCAACCGTGAATCAGCTCGTTCGAAAGGCCCGGCGATCGCCGCACCTCAAAAGCAAGGTGCCGGCGCTCTCCGGCTCCCCGCAGCGGCGGGGGGTCTGCACACGGGTTTACACCACGACACCCAAAAAACCGAACTCGGCACTGCGCAAGGTCGCACGCGTCCGGCTCACTTCCGGCTACGAGGTGACGAGCTATATCGGGGGCGAGGGGCACAATCTCCAGGAACACTCGGTCGTCCTGATCCGGGGCGGGCGCGTGAAGGACCTGCCCGGTGTGCGGTACCACGTGGTGCGCGGCGCACTGGATTGCGCCGGAGTCAATGCGCGCAAGCGCGGCCGCTCCAAGTACGGGGCCAAGCGGCCGAAGTCGAGTTAGGTACAAGGGGAAATCCATGTCGAGACGCCATCAAGCCATGAGTCGAGAGATCCTGCCGGATCCCAAGTTCGGCAGTGTCAAGCTCGCGAAGTTCATCAACGTCGTCATGACCCGCGGCAAGCGTTCGCTGGCCGAGCGGGTGGTCTATGGGGCCTTGTCCCAGGCCTCGGGTCGACGCAGCCTGGATCCGATTCAGATGCTCGAGGCGGCACTGGAGCGGGTGCAGCCTGCGGTCGAAGTGAAATCCCGCCGGGTGGGCGGGGCGACCTACCAGGTACCGGTCGAAGTCCGCGCAGCGCGCCAGATGGCGCTCGCGATGCGCTGGATCGTCGATGCTGCGCGCAAACGGTCCGAGAAATCGATGACCGATCGACTGGCCGGGGAACTCCTCGAAGCGGTCGACGGGCGCGGAAGTGCGGTCAAGAAGCGCGAAGACGTGCATCGCATGGCCGAAGCCAACAAAGCATTTTCACACTACCGCTGGTGATCGTTTCCCGAGTGAGGATGGAGTTCTGACCATGTCCCGCAAGACCCCGATCGATCGCTACCGGAACATCGGCATCATGGCGCACATTGACGCCGGCAAAACCACGACGACCGAGCGGGTGCTGTTTTATACCGGCGTCTCCCACAAGATGGGCGAGGTGCACGAGGGCACGGCCGTAATGGACTGGATGGAGCAGGAACAGGAGCGTGGCATCACGATTACCTCGGCCGCAACGACCTGCTACTGGAGCGGGATGAGCCAGCAGTTTCCCGAGCATCGCATCAATATCATCGACACGCCCGGACATGTCGATTTCACGATCGAGGTCGAACGCTCGCTGCGCGTCCTGGATGGTGCGATCGCCGTATTCGACAGCGTGGCCGGAGTCGAACCCCAGTCCGAGACCGTCTGGCGCCAGGCGAACAAGTACCACGTTCCCCGCGTAGCCTTCGTGAACAAGATGGACCGGGTCGGCGCCGATTTTCACCGCGTGCTCGATCAGATCCAATCCCGTCTCGGGGCGATTCCCGTAGCCGTCCAGCTTCCGATCGGGGCGGAAGAGCACTTTGGCGGAGTGGTCGACCTGGTTGAAATGCGGGCGATCTACTGGGATGAGGCCGATCAGGGCATCAGCCACCGGATCGATGTGATTCCCAAGGATCTCTTGGAGAAAAGCCAGCACTACCACGAGATCCTGGTCGAGGCGGCAGCCGAGGCGAACGAGACCTTCATGAACCGTTACCTCGAGGGGACCCCGCTCACGCCTGAGGAACTCCGGCAGGGGCTCCGGAGCCGGTCCCTGGCATTCGAGCGCGTTCCGGTTTTCTGCGGATCGGCGTTCAAGTACAAAGGTGTCCAGGGACTGCTCGATGGCGTGGTTGATTATCTCCCCTCTCCCGTCGATATGCCGCCCGTCCAGGGCAACCGGGATGACGAGGCGCGCACGCCGATGACCCGCCTGCCTGAGGATGACGCACCCTTTGCCGCGCTTGCATTCAAGATCGCGACCGACCCCTTCGTGGGCACGCTCACGTTCTTCCGTGTCTATTCGGGACAGGTGCATGCCGGTGACAGTGTCTATAACCCGATCCGGGGCCGCCGCGAGCGCATCGGTCGTCTGCTCCAGATGCACGCGAACCATCGCAACGAAATCAAGGACGTCTATGCGGGCGACATTGCCGCAGCCGTTGGGCTCAAGGACGTCACGACCGGGGATACCCTCACGGACGAGGATGACATCGTCGTGCTCGAACGCATGGAGTTTCCCGAACCGGTCATTTCCGTGGCCGTCGAACCGAAAACCAAGGCCGATCAGGAAAAGATGGGTATCGCACTTCAGAAACTCGCGCAGGAGGACCCCTCGTTCCGGGTCCGGACTGACGAGGAGACCGGCCAGACGATCATCTCGGGCATGGGCGAACTCCATCTCGACATCATCGTCGACCGGATGCGGCGCGAGTTCAAGGTCGAGGCCAATACCGGCCGCCCCCAGGTGGCGTATCGCGAGACGATCCGCGCAAAGGTCGAACAGGAAGGGAAATATATCCGGCAGACGGGTGGACGCGGACAGTATGGTCACGTCTGGATCCGGATCGAACCCCTGCCTCCGGGCTCCGGCTACGAGTTCGTCAATGCCGTCGTGGGCGGGGTGATCCCGCGCGAGTACATCCCGGCTGTTGACAAGGGCATCCGGGAACAGGCCGAAAATGGCGTCTTGGCCGGCTATCCGGTCGTCGATATCCGGATCGAACTCTTCGATGGCTCCTACCACGATGTCGATTCCAGTGAAATCGCGTTCAAGATCGCAGGCTCCATGGCTTTCAAGGAGGCGGTCAGGCGGGCGCGCCCCGCCTTGCTCGAGCCGATCATGAAGGTCGAAGTCGTGACGCCGGAGGATTTCATGGGCAACGTCATCGGCGATCTGAATCGCCGGCGCGGAGTGGTCCAGGGCATGGAGGACGCGCCGTCCGGGAAAATCATCCGCGTGGAGGTGCCGCTGGCCGAGATGTTCGGCTATGCGACCGATCTTCGTTCCGCGACGGAGGGGCGCGCAACCTATTCGATGGAGTTCGGCCACTACGCCGAAGCGCCCAACCATATTGCTGAAACAGTCATCAAGAAGGCATCGTGACCACCCGGTCCGGCCGAATCCATCCTGCAACCGAACGTGTGAGGGTCTAAGTCATGTCGAAGGGGAAGTTTGAGCGGAAGAAGGTGCACATCAATGTGGGGACGATTGGGCATGTGGACCATGGGAAGACGACGTTGACGGCGGCGATCACGAAGGTGATGGCGGAGCGGTTTGGGGGGGAGGTACGGGGGTACGATCAGATTGACAATGCGCCGGAGGAGCGGGCGCGTGGGATTACGATTGCGACATCGCATGTGGAGTATGAGAGTGCGGTTCGGCACTATGCGCATGTGGACTGTCCGGGGCATGCGGATTATGTGAAGAACATGATTACGGGTGCGGCGCAGATGGACGGGGCGATTTTGGTGGTTTCAGCGGCGGACGGGCCGATGCCGCAGACGCGGGAGCATATTTTGTTGGCGCGTCAGGTGGGGGTGCCCTACATCGTGGTGTATTTGAACAAGGTGGACATGGTGGACGATGCGGAGTTATTGGAGTTGGTGGAGATGGAGGTACGGGATTTATTGAGCAAGTACGAGTTTCCGGGGGAGAAGACGCCGGTGGTGCGGGGTTCAGCGCTGAAGGCGCTTGCGGGGGAGAGTGGGGAGCAGGGGGTTGAGAGCATTGTGAAGTTGGTGGAGGTAATGGATGGGTACATACCGGAGCCGAAGCGGCTGGTGGATGGGGATTATCTGATGCCGATTGAGGACGTCTTTTCGATTTCGGGGCGCGGGACGGTGGTGACGGGTCGGGTGGATCGTGGGATTGTGCGGGTGGGGGACGAGGTGGAGATGGTGGGGTTACGGGATACGCAGAAGACGACGGTGACAGGGGTGGAGATGTTCCGGAAGCTTTTGGACGAGGGTCGGGCGGGGGACAACATTGGGGTGTTATTGCGTGGGACGAAGCGGGAGGATGTGGAGCGTGGGCAGGTTTTAGCGAAGCCGGGGAGCATCACGCCGCACACGCGGTTTGAGGCGGAGGTTTATATTTTGACGAAGGAGGAGGGGGGTCGGCACACATCATTTTTTGCGGGGTATCGGCCGCAGTTTTATTTCCGGACGACGGACGTGACGGGGGCGGTGGAGTTACCTGCCGGGGTGGAGATGGTGATGCCGGGGGACAACATGAAGATGGCGGTGACGTTGATTTCACCGGTGGCGATGGAGGAGGGGCTTCGGTTTGCGATCCGGGAAGGGGGTCACACCGTGGGCGCCGGCGTCGTCAGCAAGATCCTCGCGTGAGCGGGGTCAGGAGTCAGGTCATGACACAGCAGCAAAGAATCCGGATCCGCCTCAAATCGTTTGATCATCGTCTGATCGACAAGGCCGCCCGGGAGATTCTCGAAACCGCAAAGCGCAGCGGCGCAAAAGTCCTGGGACCGATTCCGCTTCCGGTGCGTTGCGAACGCTATACCTTGCTGGTGTCCCCGAACGCCGACAAGGATGCGCGCGACCAGTACGAGATCCGGACGCACAAGCGGCTGATCGATATTCTGGAGCCGACGGACAAGACCGTCGATTCACTCATGAAACTGAGCCTCGCGGCAGGGGTGGACGTCAAGATCCAGCTCAACTAGCAGGGCTCGAGTTGATTTTTTGAAGGAATCTTTGTATCATTCACGGTTCACTTGATTGATTTTCATAGGTGTCCGGTCAATCGTAATCGGCACCCCATGAGGAATAAGTCGCGATGACGATAGGCGTAATCGGCCGCAAGTGCGGCATGACGCGTTATGTGACCGAAGCCGGTGCCGTGGTTGCGGCGACCGTGATCGAGGTCCAGGACAATCGCGTCGCCCAAATCAAGACCCCCGAAGTGGACGGATATCTGGCCGTCCAGGTTGCCCACGGTCGGCGCCGCCCGGTCAGGGTCACGCGCGCGCTCAAGGGGCATCATGTCCAAGCCGGGATCGAACCCGGCGCCGGCCTGCACGAGTGGCCGGTCGCCGCGACCGAGCGGGATCGGTTCGCGCCAGGACAACCGGTTCCGGTCACGATCTTCCGTGCCGGCCAGGCGGTCGATGTCCAGGGGCTGAGCCGGGGCAAGGGTTTTGCCGGAACCATCAAGCGCCATCATTTTGCGAGCCAGGACGCCACCCATGGAAACTCGCGTGCTCATCGGGCAGCCGGTTCGATTGGTCAGCGCCAGACCCCAGGGCGGGTATTCAAGGGCAAGAAAATGGCCGGACATCTCGGTCATACCGTAAGACGCATCCAGAATCTCGAAGTTCTCCGCGTGGACGAAGCGCGCGGAGTGTTGCTGATCGCGGGCGCCGTGCCGGGATCCCCCGGAACCGTGGTCGCGGTCACGCCCGCCGTGAAGCGGGCCCGAACGGAGGGTGGCGCATGAAGCTCAAAGTGCTCGCAGCGGACGCCCCTACGGTAGAAGTATCCGCTGGCGCGTTCGAGGCCCCTTTCAACGAGCCTCTGGTCCACCAGGTCGTGACCGCCTATCTTTCCACCGGCCGCCAGGGGACGAAGGCGCAGAAATCCAAAGCGGAAGTCCGCGGAGGCGGACGCAAGCCGTGGCGCCAGAAAGGCACCGGGCGCGCACGCGCGGGGAGCATCCGGAGTCCATTGTGGCGGGGAGGCGGACGAACCTTTGCGGCGCGTACGCGGAGCTACGCGCAGAAAGTCAACCGCAGCATGTACCGGGGTGCCATGCGTTCGATCGTGAGCGAACTCATCCGCCAGGATTGCCTCGTGTTGGTCCCGGAGTTGCACCTCGAAGCCCCGAAAACCCGTGATCTCGTCACTCGGCTCAAAACCTGGCAACTCGACAGTGTCCTCATCGTGACCGAGACGATAGACGAGCGCCTGGTACTGGCTGCGCGCAATCTCACCTGGGCGGAACTGTGCCCACTCGGACGTCTCAACCCCTTGGCTCTGCTCCGTTATGAAAAGGTTCTGATGACACTCCCCGCCTGGAAGCAGCTCGAGGCCCGACTGGCATGAGTACCCGTTCTCCGATCCTGCATGATCTCATTCTGGGACCGCATCTCACGGAAAAGGCGACTCGTCTCGCGAGCGAGCACAAGCAGTACGTCTTCCGGGTCCGCGACGAGGCGGATAAATCCGGCATCCGAAAGGCGGTCGAGACGCTTTTCCAAGTCCAGGTCGCACGGGTCACGCTCGCCCGCATGCCGGGGAAAACGAAGCGCCACGGTAACCGCACCGGACGCACAAGCGGCTTCAAGAAGGCCTATGTCGTGCTCGCTCCCGGCCAGAATCTTGATTTGGGCGGAGGTACGGAATGATGAATCGCATGCTGAATCGCTCTGTGGGGATGCGTTCATGACGCTCGTCAAGCCGAGACCGACTTCACCCGGGAGGCGTTTCGTCCTGGGTGTGAAAACCCCCGAACTCTACCGGGGCGAGCCGTTTGCGCCGCTCGTCGAACCCAATCCGAAGCACGGCGGCCGCAACAACCTCGGGCGGATCTGCCTGCGCCATCGCGGCGGCGGGCACGCCCGGCGCTACCGGATCGTCGATTTCAAACGCAACAAGGATGCGATCCCCGCACGCGTCGAGCGCATCGAGTATGACCCCAACCGGACGGCGCACCTCGCGCTTCTGCTTTATGGCGACGGCGAGCGGCGTTACATTCTCGCTGCAGAGGGCATGGGGGTTGGGGATACCGTCCAATCCGGTGCCCAGGCTCCGATCCGTCCGGGCAATTGCCTGCCCCTGCGTAATATTCCGGTTGGTTCACAGGTCCACGCCGTGGAACTCCAGGTCGGCCGCGGCGCCCAGCTCGCCCGGAGCGCGGGTGCGAGCGCCCAGCTGGTCGCCCGGGAAGGACGTTACGTGACGCTCAGGCTGCGTTCAGGCGAGCTCCGCAAGGTTCACGTGGATTGCCGCGCTTCGATTGGCGAAGTCGGCCACCTCGAGCACAACCTCGAGGCGCTGGGCAAGGCGGGAGCCAAACGCCATCGCGGAATCCGTCCGACCGTCCGGGGCGTGGCCATGAATCCGGTTGATCATCCCCATGGCGGGGGTGAGGGCCGTGGCAAGGGGAACCATCCCCAGTCCCCCTGGGGCCAGCCTGCGAAAGGCTACAAGACCCGTCACAACAAGCGTACCGATCGACTGATCGTGCGCCGCCGCGAACTGAAGTAAGCGAGGTCCCTCACCGTGCCGAGATCCATTCGTAAAGGACCCTTTGTCGATCCCCATCTCGCCCGTAAGGTGGCCGAGGCCGGGGCCACGCACAGCAAGCGTCCCATCAAGACCTGGTCGCGTCGCTCCATGGTCATTCCGGACATGGTCGGGCTGACCCTTTCCGTGCACAACGGCAGGCAGCATCTGCCGGTTTTGATTTCGGAGAATATGGTGGGGCACAAACTCGGTGAGTTCGCCCCGACCCGGACGTTCAAGGGACATCCGGCTGACAAGAAAACCCCCGCGCCGGCAGCGAAGGCAGGTTGATCCATGCAAGCGACCGCTTCCCATCGTTTTGCCCGGATCTCGCCCCAGAAGGCGCGTCTTACGGCGGATCTCGTCCGCGGGCAGTCGGTCTCGCGCGCCCTCGAGATCCTGAAATACGGCCATCGGGCGTCTGCCTCGAGCGTGCTCAAGGTTCTTGAGTCCGCCATTGCCAATGCGGAGAACAACCAGGGGGCCGATGTGGATGCACTCAGGGTGTCCCAGATACATGTGGACGAAGGTCCACGCCTCAAGCGCTTTCACGCCCGCGCCCGGGGGCGCTCGAACGTGATCATCAAGCGCACCAGTCACATCACCGTCACGGTCGCGGATCGTTAAGGGGGTTGCATGGGTCAGAAAGTCAATCCCATCGGTTTTCGACTCGGCATCTCGAACGAGTGGAACTCCCGTTGGTATGCCGAACGGAAGGAGTTTGTGAGCCATCTCGGAACCGATACGGAGATCCGTCGGTATCTCAGGGGCCGTCTGTCACAGGCGGCCGTGAGCCGGATCGAAATCCTGAGACGGGGCAACCAATGCGAGGTCACCCTGCACACCGCCCGTCCTGGTATGGTCATCGGCAAGCGTGGAGAGGAAATCGCGGCACTCGAGAAGGCGCTCGCAGGGCGTCTCAAGGGCAGTGAAGTGAATCTCCATATCCAGGAGATACGCAAGCCCGAGCTCGATGCAACGCTCGTGGCCCAGGGGATCGCCGAGCAGCTCGAGCGCCGGATCATGTTCCGTCGCGCCATGCGGCGAGCGGTGACCTCTGCCATGCGAACCGGTGCACTCGGAGTCAAGGTGCGCGTTTCGGGCCGTCTCAACGGAGCCGAGATTGCCCGCAACGAGTGGTACCACGAAGGTCGGGTTCCTCTGCATACCCTACGGGCCGATATCGATTTCGGTCAGGCCGTGGCCAAGACGACCTATGGCACGATCGGCATCAAGGTCTGGATTTTCAAGGGTGAACTGATCGATCCGATCCTGGCCCCGGCGGAAGCCGAAGCGGCCACCCCGTAACCTGGCGCGAGCACTGATTCATGTTGCAACCGAAACGGACCAAATACCGCAAGCAGCAGAAGGGCCGCAACCGTGGACTCGCGACCCGCGGGCAGACGGTTGCTTTCGGGGAGTTCGGACTCAAGGCGGCCGAGGCCGGCCTCGTGACCGCCCGACAGATCGAGGCCGCGCGGCGCGCCATCACGCACCATGTGAAGCGCGGCGGGAAAATCTGGATTCGCGTTTTCCCGGATGTTCCGGTGACGCGCAAGCCGCTTGAAGTGCGCATGGGAAGCGGCAAGGGCAACGTCGAGTACTGGGCGGCCCGGATCCGTCCCGGGTTTGTGCTCTATGAAATGGAGGGCGTGAGCGAGACCACGGCGCGGGAAGCGCTCAAGCTGGCCGCCGCCAAATTGCCGATTCGTACCCTTTTTGTTTCGCGGACGGTGCTCGGATGAAAACTTCGAACTGGCGGTCACAGACCGCCGAACAACTTGAGGCAGCCTGGCTCGAGCAGAAGCGGACGCTGGCCAAACTCCGGCTCGAGCGCGGGATGGGCCAGCTCGCCAAACCGCATCAGTTCCGTGACGCGAGACGGGAAGCGGCCCGCATCCTCACGGTGCTCGGCGAACGGCATCGTGCCGGGGAGCGCCCATCATGACCCAGGCAACCGGATCCCCGAAAGGCCGTACCCTAATCGGGCGCGCCATCCGTCCCTCGCAACAGAAGTCGGTCGTGGTGGAGATGGTGCGCCAAGTCCGTCATCCGAAATATCACAAGTACGTCCGTCACCGCAGCCGGGTCCTCGCGCATGATGAAACCGGGCAGGTGCGACTGGGGGATGTCGTGCGCATAGGCGAGTGCCGGCCCCTTTCGAAACGCAAGGCCTGGCGGATCGAGGCGATTCTGACACGCGCCGATGAGTCGGCGAACCCGGCTGACCGGGTGGAGGGCGTGCGCCCATGATCCAGATGGAGACAGTTCTGCTGTCAGCTGACAACAGCGGCGCGAAGCGGCTGCGTTGCATCAAAGTGCTGGGAGGATCCAAACGGCGTTACGCGGGCATCGGGGATATCGTCAAGGTCAGCATCAGCGAAGCGATGCCCCGCGGGAAAGTCAAAAAGGGCGAGGTCTACGACGCGCTCGTGGTCCGGACGCGCCGGGGAATCCGCCGCGCGGACGGCTCGCTGATCCGCTTCGATACCAATGCGGCGGTTCTCCTCAACAACAAACTGGAACCGATCGGCACGCGTATCTTTGGGCCGGTCACCCGCGAACTCCGGACGGAGCGCTTCATGCGCATCGTCTCTCTCGCGCCGGAAGTCTTGTGAGGGTCGTTTGATGAAGCGGATCCGGAAAAGTGACGAGGTGATGGTTATTGCCGGGCGTGACAAGGGACGCCGGGGCATCGTGTTGCGCGTGGATGGAGACCGGGTCTGGGTGGAGGGCGTCCAGATGGTCAAGAAGCACCTCAAGCCCAATCCCCAGACCAACACACAAGGCGGCATCGTGGAACGCGAAGCGCCCCTGCACATTTCGAATGTGATGATTTACAACCCGGTCGAAAAAAAGCCCGGGCGGATCGGATTTCGCAAGCTGGCGGACGGACGCAAAGTGCGCAGCTTCCGCTCGAGTGGCGAATCCGTCGATGTCTGAGGAGTGACGATGGTTCGTTTGAAGGCGTTTTATGAGAGTGAAGTCATCCCGCGGCTGACCCGCGAGTTCGGCTATGCCAACCGGATGGCCGTGCCGCGCATCACGAAGATCACGCTCAACATGGGTGTGGGCGAGGCAACGGGAGATCGCAAGATCATCGATCACGCGGTCTCCGATCTCACGGCGATCACGGGCCAACGTCCTCAGATCACTCATGCGAAACAGTCGATTGCGAGTTTCAAGGTGCGTGAGGGATGGCCGATCGGGTGCAAGGTCACGCTGAGGCGCGACCGCATGTACGAGTTCCTGGATCGCCTGATCCAGGTCGCGATTCCCCGCATCCGTGATTTTCGCGGGCTGAATGCCCGGGCTTTCGACGGCCGGGGGAACTATACGCTCGGGGTCCGCGAGCAGATCATTTTTCCCGAAATCGACTATGACAAAATTGATGCGCTGCGCGGCATGGACATCAGCTTTACAACCACGGCGCAGACCGATGACGAAGCGCGTGCACTGCTCCGTGCATTTTCCTTCCCGTTCCGGAACTGAGGCTCGAGAGAGACCACTATGGCCAAAAAATCGATGATCCATCGCGAACTGAGGCGCCAGCAGGCCGCCCTCCGCTACCGGGCCCGGCGCGAGGCGCTGCGCACGGCGGTCCGCAATCTTGACCTCACGGCCGAAGAGCGTCGCGTTGCCGCGAACGCGCTTGCCGAGTTGCCCCGGGACGGCAGCCCCTGCCGCCAGCGCCGCCGGTGCTCCCTGAGCGGGCGCCCGCGCGGGGTCTATCGGAAGTTCGGACTGGGGCGCATGGCACTTCGGGAACTGGCCATGCGCGGAGATATTCCCGGACTGCGCAAGGCTAGCTGGTAGGAGCACGCTGATGACGATGTCAGACCCGTTGGCCGATCTCCTGACCCGGATCCGCAACGCCCAGCGTGCGGGTCTGCCGGATGTCGAACTGCCCTCCTCGAGCCTCAAGCGGGAAGTGGCGAGGGTACTCAAGGAGGAGGGATACCTCGAGGAAGTGAAAGAAGTTGCCGAAGGCCCGTTTCCCCTTTTGTCGATCCGGCTTCGGTATCACGAGGGCAAGCCGGCAATCCGGATGCTGCGGCGCGTGAGTCGCCCCGGCCTCAGGGTTTATCGCGACCGGCGCCGCCTGCCGCGAGTGCAGAACGGATATGGCGTAGCGGTGATTTCGACCTCGCGGGGCGTGATGAGCGACCGTGAGGCGCGCGCGCTCGGTGAAGGCGGAGAAATCCTGTGTCTGGTTTCCTGAGGCATCTGTCATGTCGAGAGTAGGCAAGAACCCCATTGCCATTCCCAAGGGAGTGACGATCCAGCTGAGTGGGTCCCGGGTCGAGGTGCGCGGGCCGCGCGGCGCGCTCGCGCTGGACCTGCCAGCTCCGGTATCGGTCGATCAGGGCGCATCCGAGCTTCGTGTGCGCGAGGCAGGTGGCGGGCGGTTCGCGAACGCGCTCACCGGTACCATCCGATCGATTCTGGCCAACATGGTCCGTGGGGTGAGTCAAGGGTTCGAGCGCCGGCTCGAACTCACGGGCGTGGGCTATCGGGCGCAGATGCAGGGGAAGGTGCTCCAGCTCGCACTCGGCTATTCCAAACCGATTCTTTTCCCGATCCCTCCCGAGATCACGGTTGAGACCCCCTCGCAAACCGAGATCGTGGTCCGTGGCTGTGACCGTCAGCGCGTGGGGCAGGTCGCGTCGGAAATCCGCTCGTTCCGCCGCTCGGATCCCTACAAGGGCAAAGGGGTCCGTTATCAGGGCGAGATCTTGAAACTGAAGGAGACGAAGAAGAAATGACCATCCGGATCCGTGGTACGGGCAAAAAAGAAGCCCGCCTGAAACGGGCGCGGCGGACACGGGGGCGGATTGCCCGGTTGGGTGCCATGCGCTTGAGCGTGTACCGCTCACCCCGGCATATCTATGCGCAGATTTTCACTCCCCGTGGCGAACGGGTGCTCGTGCAGGCTTCGAGCCTTGAGAGTGCCGTTCGGGAGTCCTGGCCAGCGGGTGCCAAGAAGACCGACCAGGCTGAACGGGTGGGTCAGGTGCTCGCGGAACGGGCCCGCGCGCTTGGAATCGAACGGGTGGCCTTCGACCGTTCGGGGTTCAAATATCACGGTCGCGTGCGTGCGTTGGCGGAAGCCGCGCGCTCGCACGGACTCCAATTCTAGTTTGCGGCCGAGAGACCATTCATGGCGAGAGAGACACCCGATACGAATGAATTCCAGGAAAAGCTCGTGGCCATCAACCGCGTCGCCAAGGTTGTGAAAGGCGGCCGGCGTTTCGGATTCGCCGCGCTCACGGTTGTGGGGGACGGACGGGGCCGCGTGGGTTTCGGTTACGGGAAGGCCCGTGAGGTGCCGCTTGCGATCCAAAAGGCCATGGAGGAGGCCCGTGGCCACCTCCAGAAGATTCCGCTGAACCAGGGCACCCTGCATTATGCGGTCTACGGCCGGCATGGTGCGACCCGGGTTTACCTCCAGCCCGCATCCGAGGGAACCGGGATCATTGCGGGTGGTGCGATGCGCGCACTGCTTGAAGTGCTCGGCGTCCGCAATGTACTCGCCAAGGCGATGGGTTCGAGAAATCCGATCAATGTTGTCCGTGCGACCATGATGGCGCTCGGTGCACTCGAATCCCCCCGCACGATTGCCGCTCGCAGGGGCCTCACCAAAGAAAAAGTTCGGGTGATGTCATGAGCCGGATACCAACCTATCGGGTGACTTTGATCCGCAGTCTGGCCAAGAAAAGCGAACGCCACCGCTCCTGCGTGCGCGGGCTTGGGCTCAGGCAGATCGGGAGCACTGCGCTCGTATCCGCCACGCCGGAGAATCTCGGCATGATCCGTGCGGTGGCCTACCTTCTGAAAGTGGAGGCGTCAGATCATGCGGCTCAATGACCTGCACCCCGCCCGTGGCGCGCGCCCGACCGGCAAGCGGCTCGGGCGCGGTATCGGCTCGGGTCTCGGCAAGACCTCGGGGCGGGGACACAAGGGACAACACGCCCGGACGGGCGGCCTGCGCAAGGTGGGATTCGAGGGCGGCCAGATGCCGCTCCAGCGGCGCTTGCCCAAAGTGGGGTTCCGTTCCGCCAAGGCCCGCGCCTATGCCGAAGTCCGGCTTGGCGATTTGGCGAAACTGACCGATGCCGTCATCGACCTTGCGTCGCTCCGGCGCGCGCATCTCGTGCCGGATCAGACCCAGGTGGTCAAGGTCATTCTCAAGGGTTCGATCGGCCGGGCGGTCCACCTGCGCGGGTTACGGGTGACCCGGGGCGCGCGCCTGCAGATCGCCGAACTCGGCGGACAGGTCGAGGACTGAGATGTCACGTTCGGCGAGCGCCATGGCGTCGTCCTTGGGGGGCATCAAGGGTTCGATCGAACTGCGCAACCGATTCCTGTTTCTTGTGGGTGCGCTCTTCGTCTTTCGCGTGGGGGCCCATATCCCGGTGCCCGGGATCAATCCCGTGGCGCTCGCGCAACTGTTCAAGGCCCAGCAGGGCGGCATTCTCTCGATGTTCAACATGTTCTCGGGCGGCGCGCTCGCGCGCATGAGTGTTTTCGCATTGGGGATCATGCCGTATATATCGGCCTCGATCGTGATCCAGCTCCTGACTTCGGTTCTGCCCACTTTCGAGACCCTCAAGAAAGAGGGGTACTCCGGCCAGCGGAAGCTGACCCGCTACACACGCTACAGCACGGTCGGGCTTGCCGTGATCCAGGCACTCTTCGCCGCAATCGCGCTCCAGAGTCAGAACGTGGTCATCAATCCGGGGATTGGATTCATCGTGACGGCCGTGATCAGCCTCGTGACCGGAACCGTATTTCTCATGTGGCTCGGCGAGCAGATGACCGAGCGAGGCATCGGGAACGGGATTTCCATGATCATCTTTGCAGGTATCGTAGCGGGCCTGCCCTCTGCCGTCGCGGGCACCCTGCAGCTCGTGAATACGGGCCAGATGTCGCCCATCACGGCCATTTTCATCGCGGTTGCCGTACTCCTCGTCACGACCTTCGTCGTTTTCATCGAACGCGGGCAGAGACGGATCACCGTGAACTACGCCAAACGGCAGCAGGGCAACCGGCTCTATGCCGCACAAAGTTCGCATCTGCCACTCAAGCTCAACATGTCGGGCGTCATCCCTCCCATCTTCGCCTCGAGCCTGATCCTCTTCCCGACCACGATCGGCGGCTGGTTCGGAAACAGCAAGCATTTCATCTGGCTGCAGAAGCTCGCGGCACTGATCAGTCCACCCCAGCCGGCCTATATCGTCCTTTATTCGGGTCTCATCATCTTCTTTTGTTACTTCTACACCGCGCTGGTTTTCAACTCGCGCGAAACGGCGGACAATCTCAAGAAATCCGGGGCGTTCATTCCCGGGATCCGTCCGGGGGAGCAAACGGCGGGTTACATCGACTCGGTACTCGGCCGGCTCACGTTCTGGGGGGCGATTTATGTCACGGCGGTCTGCCTTCTGCCGCAGTTTTTGATTTCCGATTTCCACGTTCCGTTCTATTTTGGCGGAACCTCCCTTTTGATCATTGTGGTCGTGGTCATGGATTTCATGGCCCAGCTCCAGGCGCACCTCATGTCCCACCAGTATGAAAGCCTTTTCAAGCGCGCGGGACTACGCGGCGCCGGACGAGGCTCGTAACCCACGACCCGATCGGGTCCAACCGGGAATCACTCATGAAAGTACGTGCATCCGTCAAGCGAGTCTGTCGCAACTGCAAGATCGTCAAACGCGGACGGGTTGTCCGGGTCGTCTGCAAGGAACCCCGGCACAAGCAGCGGCAAGGATGATCAATGGGTTGTGACAGGCTTGAAAATCCGATACAATTGTCCGTTTCACGATTGACAAAAGACCTCTGGGGAGGCTAGCGCCATGGCCCGAATCGCGGGTGTCAACATTCCGGCAACGAAGCACGCCGAAATCGCGCTCACGTCCATCTACGGAATCGGGCGCGCGCGGGCGCGAAAGATCTGCGTGGAGACAGGGATCCTGCCTGCCACCCCGGTCCGCGACCTCACCGAAGCGCAGGTCGATGCCCTGCGGGTCGGCGTCTCCCGCTATATCGTGGAAGGCGATCTCAGACGTGATGTGGCCATGAACATCAAGCGCCTGATGGATCTTGGAACCTATCGCGGGCTCCGCCACCGCCGCGGTCTTCCCGTGCGAGGGCAGCGTACCCGGACCAACGCGCGGACCCGCAAGGGCCGGTCGCGCGCCAGCAAGCGGCAATGAGGCCGCAGATCTTCAGACACAGTGGGGTAGTTCAAAGCGATGGTCGAGAATGAAACTGGTCCCACGCGGACCCGCAAAGCCCAAAAGGTGGTCGTGGACGCGATTGTCCACGTGCAGGCCTCCTTCAACAATACCATCATTACGGTGACCGACCGGCAGGGTAATGTCCTCGCCTGGTCGAGCGCAGGCCAGGCCGGATTCCGCGGGTCACGCAAAAGCACCCCGTTTGCGGCCCAGGTCGCAGCAGAAAAAGTCGCCTCGCAGATCGGAGACTATGGCGTGCGCAACCTGGATGTCCTGGTTCAGGGTCCGGGGCCGGGGCGTGAATCCGCCGTGCGGGCGCTCAACAATCTCGGGTTCAAGGTCAACAGCATTTCCGACGTGACCCCGATCCCCCACAATGGTTGTCGTCCACCGAAGAAGCGTCGCGTCTGACGCCTGACTGGAAAGCCGGAGATCAAGCCTATGGCACGTTATTTGGGTCCTCGTCTCAAGCTGTCGCGCCGGGAAGGGACGGATCTGTTCCTCACGAGTTCCTCGCGTCCGCTGTCTTCCAAATGTCACCATGAAGTTCCGCCCGGCCAGCACGGACATGCCCGGGCCGCCAAGGTTTCCGATTATGGCCTCCAGCTCCGTGAGAAACAGAAGGTCCGTCGCATGTACGGATTGCTCGAACGGCAGTTCCACCGCTATTACATGGAAGCCGCCAGAAAGCGCGGAGCGACCGGTGAAACGCTTCTGCAGCTGCTTGAATCGCGGCTCGATAACGTCGTCTATCGCATGGGGTTCGCGGTTACACGCGCCCAAGCCCGACAGCTGGTCGGGCACCGTGCGGTCACAGTGAACGGCCGGATCGTCGATCTGCCCTCTTACCGGGTTGCGGGCGGTGATGTGGTATCGATACGGGAGGGCGCCCGGGGGCAGGAGCAGATCCGTGCAGCGCTTACCCTCGCAAAGGACGTAGGCTTCCCGGACTGGGTCACGGTGGATGAGGCGGAGTTCAAGGGAACCTTCAAGGCGGTTCCCGAACGGGCCGCCCTGTCTCCGGATCTCAATGAAAATCTGGTCGTCGAATTCTATTCGAAATGATCCATCAATATTAGGCTGAATCGGGTGATCTATGGCGAACGCTTCTGGTAATTTGCTCAAGCCGCAAAGCATCGTGAGCGAGGATTGGGGTCCACGAGGATCCCGTATCGTCCTCGAACCACTGGAGCGAGGGTTTGGCCATACCTTGGGCAACGCACTCCGCCGGGTGCTCTTGTCCTCGATTCCGGGATATGCGGTGGTCGAGGCCGAGATCGCGAATGTTGTCCATGAATATACGACCATTGAGGGCGTGAACGAGGATGTCATCGACCTTCTGCTCAATCTGAAGGGCATTGCGATCCGCGGTCACGGTATCGAGCAGGCCCGGCTCAAACTGGCGAAGTCCGGCCCCGGGCCCGTTCGTGCCGGCGATATCGAACTCGATCACAACATCGAGATCGTGAATCCCGATCATGTGGTCGCTCACCTGAACAAGCACGGCAAGCTCGAACTCGAGCTCATCGTGGAACGGGGTCGGGGATATGTTCCGGCCATCCAGCGGCAGCGTCAGGAAACCGAGACCCGGACCCTGGGGCGGCTCCGGCTCGATGCCTCGTTCAGCCCGATCCGCAGGGTTGCCTATAGCGTCGAGAATGCACGGGTCGAGCAACGAACCGATCTCGATCGCCTCGTGCTTGAGGTTGAAACCAACGGCACGATCAGTGCGCAGGAAGCCGTCTCGCAGGCGGCGCATATCCTCCGGAGTCAACTCGGCATGTTTCTCGAGCTCGACCCCACGGAAGGTGAAGGGCGGGTTCAGGCCGTCCCTTCCACAGCCCGGCTCGATGCGGTGTTTCTGAAGCCGGTCGACGAGCTCGATCTCACGGTTCGCTCCCTGAACGCGCTCAAGGCCGAACAGGTCCTCTACGTGGGTGATCTCGTCCTGCGCACCGAATCAGATCTCCTCCGTACTCCGAACCTCGGCAAGAAGTCGCTCGTCGAAATCAAGGATGCCCTGGCCGTCCATGCCCTCTCGCTCGGGATGAAGATCGAGAACTGGCCGCCCGAATCCCTGCGCCGGGAAGCTGCCCAGGCCGAATCCCACTAAGCCACCGGAGCTCCAGCACGATGCGTCATCGCAACACAGGCCGTCAGCTCAGTCGCTCGAGCAGCCATCGGGAGAGCCTGCTCCGGAA
>JAJZBR010000072.1 GCA_021798795.1 Pseudomonadota bacterium | reverse complement strand
GGTTGCCGTGACGTTATGGAGCCGGATATCACCCGCATTTTGTCCATCGGTTTAAACTAAAGCACATAATCGCTGAGGACAACGATGTGACCCCTATCCAGCCTTTTCATCTTGCATTTCCAGTCCAAAATCTTGAAGAAGCAAGAAGTTTTTACAGCGGTGTTTTGGGATGCACAACGGGTCGCGAATCGAACGAATGGATTGATTTCAACTTTTATGGGCATCAAATCGTCGCACACCTCGCGCCATCCCCCGACACAACCGGCGTGAACCGTGTTGACGGTCAAGATGTGCCCGTGCGTCACTTCGGAGTGATTCTCGAGTGGGGCGATTGGGAAAATCTTGCTCGTAAACTACAAAACGCCCCATGCAGGTTTCTCGTCAAACCCTGCGTCCGCTTTCAGGGGAAAACCGGTGAACAGGCCACGATGTTTCTCACCGACCCGAGCGGCAACGCGATCGAGTTCAAGGCCTTCCGCCATCCCGAGGAACTATTTGCACGCGACCGGACCGAAGGCAGTTTTCGCTTTTCCACCTAGACGCAATTCGGTCGCGCTCCGAGCCGTCTAATACCCGGTGGCGGAATCCGGCAGACCAGACAAACTCAGAACTTCAGGTTCCGAACTTCATGGGCTCGTTGCGGCGGCCGCATGCCGATCTGCGTTCCGATAAATCCCCAGTTGTCCGCATCATGCCTCAAGAGTTTGTCGGTCGGCATGTAGATGTGGCTCGTAGCCATGGCCACATGCAACAGGATCGGATTGTCACAGGCTTGATCACGCTGCATCGTGGCTGCAAACTTGTAGGCGTTGCTCGGTACCACCCGGTCATCGTCGGTCGAGGTCGTGATGATCGTTGGGGGATAGCACACTCCCTTCCTTAGGTTCTGAAGAGGCGAGTAGGCATCCAGCCACTTGAAGTCCTTCTTCTTGGAGGAGGTGCCGTATTCCGAGATCCAGTACTCCCCGCCAGAAAACTTCTGGAAACGAAGCATATCGAGCACTCCGTGTCCGACGTAGACTGCGCCAAAAAGATCTGGATGCTGAGTCACGCTTGCTCCGGTCAGGAGTCCTCCGTTCGAATAGCCCATGATCCCGAGGTGGGCGGTCGTGGTGTAGTGATGACCGATCAGCCAGCGGGCGGCATTTGCAAAATCATTGAATACATTCTGCTTGTGACTGAGCATCCCGGCCTCGTGCCAAGCCTGCCCATAAACCCCACCCCCACGCAAATTGGGCATGGCATAGACGCCACCCAGCCTGAGCCAGGTTGCGATGGCCGGACTGAAATGGGGGGTGAGCGTGATATCGAATCCACCATATCCATATAAGATCGTCGGATTTTTTCCATCGAGACGGATCCCCTTCCGGGAGACGATGAACATGGGCACTTGGACCCCGCCGGTCGAGCGATAAAAGACCTGATGGACCACATAGTGATCGGAGTCCAAGGCAACATCCGGCCGGAAAAATACACTCAAGCGGTGCTTGGGTACCTCGTAACGCTCGATCTCCCCCGGGCGCAGAAACGATGTGAAGGCAAAATAGACGTTTGGCGAATCCGCCCGGGTCGAGATACCACCCACGGTTCCCATGTCATCCGGCAGCGGCAGGGCGCGGATCAACCGACCCGCAGGGGTATAAAGCGCAAGTCGGCTCTTCGCGATCACCATGCGGTGGATCAAGATCCGGCCGTCCGCGAGGTGGGCCGAGACCAGAACACCCCCCCCCTGAGGGACGACCGTGCGCCAGCGGGACGGAGACGGATGTTTGAGTGGGACGGCGATCACGCGCCCCATGGGGGCATCCTGATCGGTCTCGACATACACGGTCTTGCCCCGGGTCCCGATCGGGGTATAAGCGGCATCGTCGCGCACGAAGAGCGGGTGGATGGCATGGTCGAGATCCGGTTTTCCCGGATTACCGAGATTCATGTAATAGAGCTCGTTTCGCGTGATCCGGAACTGGGAATCGATGAATAGATACCGCCCGTTTTCGGTGACCGAACCCTCGTTGATCCACTCGGGATGATCGGGACGCGCATAGATCAGCCGGTCATCGGACTGGGGCTTTTGGATCCAGTGGTAATAGAGCGACTGATCATCGAGCCTCTGGCTGATCGCCCGTCCGGGTGGCGGGGCGGGATAGCGGGAATAGAAGAAGCCCCGGCTGTTCCGGGTCCAGCTCACGTTCGAGAATTTGACCCAGCGCACGAGATGGGGAAGGTCCTTCCCGGTTGCGACATCGAGAACGTGGATCGTTTGCCAGTCCGAACCGCCCAAGGAGAGTTCATAGGCGAGATAGTGCCCATTGGGCGATGGCTCCCAGCCAGCCAGTGCGAGGGTCCCATTCGGTGAGAGGTGGTTCGGATTGAGGAGCATTCTCGGCTTGCCCTGTGGCCCGTGCTGGACATAGACCACAGACTGGTTCTGGATGCCCGAGTTGTGGCTGAAAAAAAGCCACGGCCCGCGCTGGATGGGGGGAGTCTCCTTGGCGTAGTTCCAGATCCGCCTGAGCTTCCGGTAGAACACGGCGCGGAGCGGGAGCTCGTGAAGATAGCTATCCGTCAGCCGATTTTCGGCCGCGATCCAGCGTGCCAACCGCTTGCTCTCTAGATTCTCCATCCACTGGTAGGGCGCCTCGATCCGTGTTCCGAAATAAGTGTCTACCGTACGATCCCGATGGGCCTTGGGGTAGATGAGCGGCTTAGGACCGGCATGTGCGCCGATGGGAGCAAGGACCAGCGCCCAGGCGGTCAGAAGTGCGATCAAGGATGCTTTCATCTGGAGCTCCCGGATGGAACACGATGCCAAAGTGTAGCACGTGCCACGATCCGGACTGCCCCGATCGGGACCGAAACTAGGGGAAAACTTCCGCCTCGGACCATCCCGGAGCACACTGATCCTTGTTGGACAGAAGCGGCTCCCCACCGGGCAGTTCTTCAAGGGGCCAATCGATTGCGAGATCCGGATCGTTCCAGCGGAGAGACCGGTCGGAGGCCTGGTCCCAATATTCGGTTGTCTTGTAGAGCAGATCCGCACTTTTGCTGAGTACGAGAAATCCGTGCCCAAACCCCGGAGGAATCCAGACTTGACGCGCGCTTTCGGAATCCAGATCAATCCCGATCCACGAACCAAAATGGCGCGAACTTTTCCTTAGATCGACGGCCACATCAAAGACGCGACCGGCTGCAACCCGTACCAGTTTGCCCTGGGGAAGATGGATCTGGTAGTGCAATCCGCGGAGCGTGCCCCGAGCGGAATGGGAATGGTTGTCCTGGACGAAATCGGGATCGGATCCCGTGGCCTGTGCAAACGCCCGACGATGATATGTTTCACAGAAAAAACCGCGCGTATCCTGATGACGGGTGGGTTCGAGAATGAGGACACCAGGCAGGCGGGTTGCGAGCACGCGCATCGGAGACTCAGGCGGGGGCGGAACGCTCCGAGCGTCCCGTTCCATAATGAATATCCAGCCATTCCCGATAGGTGCCCGTGGTCACATTCCGGACCCACTCGGGATGATCGAGGTACCAGGTGAGGGTTTTTTCAATCCCGCTGGCAAAGGTCTCGCGTGGCTTCCACCCAAGCTCGTGCTCGATTTTCCCGGTATCGATCGCGTAGCGCCGGTCATGTCCGGGCCGGTCAGGTACCTCCGCGATGCCTTCGGCGTGGCTGCCCTGTGCGCGTGGACGCAGTTGGTCGAGCAATCGGCAGACGGTTTCAACGACCGCGCGGTTCGTGAGTTCGTTGCCTCCGCCCACGTTGTAGGTCTCCCCCACCCGCCCCCGTTCGAGAATTGCGACCAGCGCCCGGCAGTGATCCTCGACATGAAGCCAATCCCGTAGTTGGGCGCCGTCGCCGTATAGGGGGAGCGGGCGGTTTTCGAGCGCGTGATGGATCATGAGCGGAATCAGTTTCTCCGGAAACTGGTAAGGACCGTAGTTGTTCGAGCAGTGACTGATCAGGGCCGGAAGTCCGTAGGTCTTGATGTAGGCTCTAACCCAAAGATCGCTCGCCGCCTTGCTCGCGGCATAAGGACTGTTCGGCGCGAAGGGGGTGGTCTCGCAAAATGGCGGATCGGCGGGATGCAGCGATCCGTAGACTTCATCAGTGGATACATGAAGGAACCGGAATGACTCCCGGTCAGGTGGTGCACATTGAGCCCGATAGGCGCGAGCGGCCTCAAGCAATACAAACGTTCCCTCGACATTGGTCTTGAGAAAGGCCAGGGGACCCCGGATCGAACGGTCAACATGGCTCTCGGCTGCAAAATGCACGATCGCCCGTGGCAACTTTTGGGCGAGGAGCCGCTCGACTGCCTCCCGGTCGGTGATGTCACCCCGGACGAATGAAAAACGCGCGTCGGATTCCACAGGCGCGAGATTACCGAGATTGCCGGCATAGGTCAGGGCATCGAAGACCACAACCGGTTCATCGCGTTCGGCCAGCCAGTGGTGAACGAAGTTGCTGCCGATAAAACCGGCTCCGCCCGTAATTACGATCATTTGCTTGATCCGTCCCGAACCCGATCGGGGTCGCAGACCCCGTTCGGAAGCCAGTTTACCCGAGTTGAGATCGCGGGACACTCCATCTTCTCAACCCGCCGGACTGACTCTCGCGAACACACACCATCCAGCCGATCTCCTGTCGCGATCCAGACGAAAGGGTGCGGAATCGATCGCACCCGCATGCTTTCCCGATTCGATCTCATCCGCCACGATCCGGGCCGCACCGGCCGCGAGCGTCCAACCGAGTGGCCCGTGACCCACGTTCAGAAATATCCCCGCGGATCCCACCGCCCCCAGAATCGGAAGCCCATCGGGCGTCATGGCCCGGAGGCAGGCCCAGTCAAGTTGGGAAGCGGTATCACGGAGCCCGGGCAGCCAGTCAATGGCGGTGTCGTGAATCCGGCTCAGGTATTGCTCATCTGGCCGATCGTCGAAGCCCCCAAACACCGCCATGCCCGCCGCCCGCAGACGATCCCCAAGCGGAGTGAACACCACCTTGCGGCTGAGATCTGCGAACGCCGGGCCCTCGCATGCGAGCGGCGGGGCGGGATAGGTTCGGGTATATCCCTTGACCGGGCAGATCGGCAACCGGATTGCGGCCGTGCGCGCGAGCGCGGCACTTCCAACGCCGGCGGCAATCACAACCTGCCCCACCCGGTAGCGCGCCCGCCCGGTCACGAGCACCACAAATCCTTGGCCGGGTTCGATCGCACGCACCGCCTCGTCCATATGTACGCGGGCACCATTCCGCGTCAGGTGCATCAGAAGCTTGTCGCAGGCAGCCGCGCAGTCTCCGAAGCGGTCGTCGGGGTACCAGAACCCTCCTGCTGCTTGGATCTTTGACTGGCGGAGGAGAGGCATTCGCTTGAGACACCCATCCGGATCGAGCGTCTCGACCCGGATCGCGAGATCGCGCTCACGGGCCAAAAGCGCCTGGGCCCGATCCCACTCCCGGCGACTGCGATAGAGGTAGAGCACGCCGGAACCCGGAACCAGCTGCGTTGCGAGATCCGCTTCGACATCTTTCCAGATACCCAGGCTGTAACGGGCGAGCGTGTGGAGGGCGCTGTGGTTTACAAGATAGCGTCTTTGGGAGGTATTCCCTAGCGCAGAGGCAAGCCAGGGAAGCGTGCCCCAGCCCATCCGCAACGGTTGCAGGCTCACCGGCCGATGGCGGTCGAAGAGCCAGCGCGGGAGCTCGCGCCGGATCTGGGGTGACATCCAGGGAGTGGCGCTCTCGGCCGAGATCTGACCGCCATTGGCGTGACTGGCCTGAGTGGCACAAGACACGTGGGACTCGAAGAGAGCTACCCGGAACCCCCGCCTCAGGAGTTCGTGGGCTTGGGCCAGACCGATGATACCGCCGCCCACGATCGCCACATCGATCGGGTGGGAATCTCCATCCGAACCCTCACGGGTCGTGGCATGCCCTGCTTGCGCACGCCCGTTCATCCGCGCGATCGGGCGAGGGATTTTCCCGCAAGGCGCGCCAGTGCCCGCTTGATAGACCGGATCAACTTCTTGCGCTTTTGCAATTTCCGTTGATGCGTACCCGAAAGCGCGATCCTGAATTGGGCGCGCGCACGATGAATATGATCCAAGTCACCCCAAAGAAGACCCAACCGGTAGTGTGCCCAGGCAGGAGGTGGATCCGGGTCGGGCGGCACCCTTGTTAGGTAGTATTGGAGTGCCTGGAGACCCGCCTGGCGGTGGATGCCCGCCATCGATGCAATCATTCCCATGCGATAAAAGGCATCTAGCCTGCGGGGCTCGCCACGCACGGCCCGTG
>JAJZBR010000071.1 GCA_021798795.1 Pseudomonadota bacterium | reverse complement strand
AATACCTCGATCTTCCCTAACATGGTGGACGATAATCCCAAAGGATCGATCCGGCTCAACGGATTGTCCCGCACATAGACATACGGATCCCCGCCCGCCAGCGGGTCCGGCGACAAATACTGACCCAACCCCGGATCGTACAGCCGCGCCCCCAGATCGATCAGCCCCGCCCGTGCGATCAGCTCGCCTCCGGTATAAGTCACGTGCGTGTACCCCGCCACCGCCTCGGCCGATACCACCCCTCCACCGCTCGCCGGATCGACAAACGATCCCCATGGCCCATACGCCACCCGATCGAGCAATACCCCAGACCCCGATACCACCGCCGATGTGCTGCCCTCGTCGTCCGGCACCAAATACTCCGTCTCGACCGCCCCCTCCGCATCCTTCACCAACGCCACCACCTCCCCGCCCGGCGTCCGGATCCGCGCCGACCAACCACCCCCCCGCTCCACCAGCCACGAACCCATCAACCGCTCGCCTCCAACCGCAACCAGCCCATCCCCCATCCCCTCCGTCACCGTCAGACTCAGAGCACCCGTCGCAATCGTCCGCACCCGACCCAGCGCATCCCAGCCGATCGCCGACAGCCGACCCGAAACCTCCTCCCCACCCGCATCATACCGCTCAGGCGTCGTCACCCCGCCCAGCGTCGTCGTCTCCGGCGCCTCCGTCGGATCGCTCCCGTAACCATAACTCCCCCCGGGCCCCTGCTCCAACTGACCCGACGACCCGTAACCATAATCCGCCTGGAACCCGCCTCCGGATCCCGTCTCGCTCACCCCAACCAGCTGATCCAGCGCATCGTACCGCTCGCTCCCGCTCAGCCCATAGCCGTAATCCACCCGGCTCGTCACATTCCCGCCCAGATCGTACCCGTACCCCAAACTGAGATCGCTCCCACCCTCGTCCGGACCCGCCGTCACCGACGTCACCTGCCCCGTCGCCGCATCGTGCAACCGCTCCACATCGATCACTCCACCCAGCTCATACACCTCCACCTGGCCCTGCGCATCCTCCACCGGTGTCCCCGCCCCCGCTTGGGGTCGCCAGTACACCATCCCCGTCACCCCGTTCACAATCTCGTCCAATGCCCCACTCGCCCCATACCCGTACTCCACCGTGAGCGCCGACCCGTCCAGACCCACCGGATAAACCACCGCCTGAAGCTGCCCCAAACTGTCATACCCAAACCCCATCGTCTCGTCCACCGCATGCAGACTCTCCGTGATCCCCGTCACCTCCCCCAGCCCATTGTAGGCAAGGCTCCGACTGAACCCGGTCGCACTGTCGCTCTCCGCCACCACCTGCCCCGCCGCACCCCCGCTCGTCGCATAGCTCCACGTCTCGGTCTCCACCCCCCCGCCCGGCGCCGGAAAACTCCGCCCGACGAGCCGCCCCAGCGCGTCGTATTCCAGACCGATCGCCTGGCCCTGCGCATTGACCTCGCCCGTCACCTCCCCCAGCCCATCGCGAGTGAACACAAGACTGCCCCGGTTCGGACCCGTATAACCACTCAAAAAACCTGCCGCGTCATAACTCATGCTGCGCGTCCCGCCCGGCCCCTCAATGTCCGTCAACTCGCCAAACGGCCCATAACCTCTCTGCGTCGTATCACCCAGCGCATCCATGACCGACGTCACCTCACCCAAGGGGTCGCGAGTCACCGTCGTACGGTTCCCGTCCGGACCCACGATGGTCGTCGTCCAGCCGCTGTACCCATACGTCGTGACCGATCCCGTCGGCGCCGACACGGATGCGGGTGCCACAACCTCCGTGACCCGCCCCAGCGCATCATAGCTGTCGCTCGTCCAATAGACCGGATCCCCACTGTAAAACGGAGCACTCGCCCGAACCAGCTGTCCGAGCGGATCGTACTCATCGTCCGTATACGCCACCTCCCCGCCCGGACGGGTGACCGCCCGCTCAACCTCCCGACCGTAGCTATCGTAGATGCGCGTCACGGATCCGGCAGCCTCCCCGCTCGCCCGGATGAGCGTGCCCTCGATCGCATACGCACCCGCCGCAAGCCCGCAGCCCCCGCGCCCGCAGGCACGGTAGGCGACCGATTCATGCGCCCCGCCCGGAAACGTCTCCCCGGAAAGCTGCCCGAACCCGTCATATGCATAGGCCGTCGTGGTTCCGTTCGGCTCCGTCACCGACACCAGCGTCCCGAGCGCACTGTTCCAACTCTCCCGGGTCACTTCGCCCAGCGCATCCGTCACCGACGTCCGGAACTCGCCCTGACTGTCATACGTGTACTCGGTCAGACGCGAGGCAAATCCACCGCTACCCGCACCCGCTTCCGACGCCGCAAAAGACATGGGCATCCGTATCGGCGAGGGACCGGGATAGGGTGTCGGCTGGATAGGTGTCGGCTGGATAGGTTCCGGCTGGATAGGCTCGGGAATGGCAACCGTACCCGCGCCTGACTCGACCAACCGCTCGGTCAGGTTCCCGAAGGCATCGAACCCGAAACTGACCGTCGCCTCCAGATCCGGCCCCGCCTGGACATTGGTCGTGATCGTGCTCACCCGGCAATGCGTGAGATCGGGCATGAACGATGTCGTGCGACTCGCACTCACCCCCGACGGAACCGTCTGCGTCACCGTCTCCTCGGTCGCGAGCCCAAGACAATAGTCGCTCGTCGAAGTGCTCTCCTCCAGACTCAAATCCGTCACCGTCGTCCAGATCTCGCCATCGGCAGCCGTCGTCGTGTCCGTGATCGACTCCGGAACATCGTCACTGTCATAACCATACTGCACCCGCACCTGGTCGAGCTCGCCCCCTCCGGTATCATCCAGGGTCGTCACGGCACTCTGGAGCAGGAGCGGCTGCCCATCGTGGGTCACCTCGTAGCCGTTGTAGTAGTCGTCTGTCGAATCGAGCGGGATACCACCCGATTGGACGCGGGTGGAACCCGCCGGAACCCGGACCCCATCGGTCAGGAACTGGTAGGTCCGGGTCGTCGTATCGCCCGTCCGGCTGTCGGTGACCGCAACCGATTGGAAACCGAGAAAACCCCCTCCCGCCTCGCGCGTCGGAGTGTCGTAGCGATAGCTCAGCGTATAGTCCCCACCGACCCCATCGGCAGCCGTCACCGACGATGGCACCAGAGCTCCATCGGATACCGTCCGGAACTGCCAGTCCTGTATGCCCGTCGCACCCACGACACTCCCATCCGAGCGGGGCACCCAGCTCACCTCTTCCGTCCGCCCCAGCCCGTTCGCGATCCCGGTCACAAGATCCGGAGCGGGACCCAGGCGCGGAGCCACCTCGATATCCCCGGCACCGCTGACCCCGACGAGATCGGAACGCCCGCGCTCCGCGGTATCCGCCACCTCCGGATCGGCTCCGAACCCCCCGCTCGCAATCCCGGTATCGACCGCTCCCTGAAACCCCGTCCCGGTCGAAGCCAGCCACATCCAGTCCCCATCGCTCCCCGGCGCCAACAGACCCTCCCGTCCGTCTCCCGTGTAGTCCGTGGCCACGGCCTCGGCAAGATCCAGCCCCCCCGTAACCGACCCCTCGTATCCCGTGTCGAAACCCGCCCCGGTATTGAGCAGCAGCGTCGAGGAAGAACCCAGAAAAAGATCCGTCAACCCATCCCCATCGAGATCCAGCGGGACAATATCCCTCCCCTCGCCAGCACTGCCGCCGGCTCTGCTGGTGTCCGTATCGAACCAGCTTCCATAGGGCGCAAATCCCCCGTTCGCCCAGACAAACGCCTGATCGTGCCAGGATGTGAGTATCGTGCACCCGCTGGGTCCAACCGAGTCGGTCGTGCAAAGCCGCGTCACGGTCTCGAGACGCACGATGACGCTCGCCGCTCCCGGCTCGAAATGAAGCGCCCGCTCCGGACCCCGGGACCGATCCCCACCGATCCCCCGCAACCCGACCACCGTGGCACCGCTCTGCTCGTACGCATAGACCACCTCGGATGCACCAAAACCCGGACCCATTTTCGTGGCCAGAGAACCCTGTTCCCCGATGGTGTTCGGATAGAGCACAAGATCCGCACCCGCATAGGTCAAAAGATCATCGTACCCGTCCCCCGTCGTATCCACCGCCGCTGCTTCCACCTCGGCCGGAATACCGGTATCCGACAGACTGAACCCGCTGCCGGTCCAGCTCATGATCACCCACTCGGGTGACCCGCCACGGTTCGCGACCATGAGAACCTGCTCGCCTGCACCCGGCTGATAGTGGATCGGCTGCGCCCAGGCCCCATCCACCACCGCAAAACCCGTGTCATACGCTCCGCCGAACCCGCCCCCGGCTTCCCCAAACCGCACGCACCACTCCCCCCCGCAGTCGTAGACGAGATCCGCCCGCCCCGCGCCATTGATGTCCGCGGTGAACGCAATGCCGTTTGTGGCCCCCGTCTCGCCCAGATCCTCGGGAGAACCATATCCCACGGCCCCCTCCTGCCAGGTGAGCGTCGTGGCCGGGAAACAGTTCCCGTTCGCGTCGCATTCCGTGACCGAATCGAGCCGACTCCGGTCCGAACCCGTCCCGTCCGGCAGATAACCCAGCGCCCAGGTCAGTACGGGCGATCCGCCATATTCGAGCGTGATCCCGCTCAGCCGCTCATCCTCCACGATCGCGTCGCCCGCGAGATACCGGTACCCGGTCGCATCGGCGCCCACCTGGGTGTAGCTCAGGACCAGGCTGTGGTCAGCAGCGGTCCCGACCGTGACGTTCCCGCCCCAATCCACCGCACTCAGCACGTCGGCACCCGCCCCCGAAGGTTCCGTGTAATGAAACGTGATCGTGTTGCCGTTCGGATCCCGAATCTCATCCAACGCCCAGACCCGACCCACCGTCGCACCGCCGGGCCCCATGGCCGTGACCTCCGAGCCGTACGCACGCCCATACTCGTCAATGTCCCCGTCCGGCTCAAGCACCTTGAACCAGGCCGGACCCTCCGCATTGTCCGATGTCTCCGAAATCGCCTCCATGCGCGGAACCGTGTTCAACACATAAACCGTCCCGTCCGCTCCATAGGTCTCCGAACTGCTCTCGAGCGTCAACTCCTGCCCATCCAGACAAAACCGGTCGCGATCCGTGAAATCCACCGGCGCCGACTGCCCGTCGATCGGGTAGCTCCCCCCACAGCGCCGAATCACCGAAACACCGCCCACCCGCGCATCCCAACCCAAAAGACCAAGACCCGAACCACTCTCGTAGACGAGCGCAAGCGATGGAGCCAACCCCCCCGCCCCACCCGGCGCCGGAAGCGGCATCCGATAGACCACCCGACCCGAGGGCGTGATGAAAAAATGACCCGGCACCGCTCCCACCGCTGCCCGGACAACCCGCGGAGTCAAAACCCCAAGTGCCACACAACCCAGAACCACCGCCCAGCAAATCCTGCCGAAGCACCCGGCATGCCTGAGCGTCCGGTGACGAAACACGAAGCCTGTATGCGCCTGTATCAGGGTGTCCACTTGCCTGCCCTCCATAATCCCTGGCATCCCACTCGGGAAGTCCAACGCCTGGGTTTTTTTGTTGCCGAAAACCCGACGGGAACTTTGCCCGACGGGGAACTGCCCCGGATCCTCGCATAACCCCCCAAAAGTTGTCAAGCAACTGCAACGGAGGGGTGACGCACCCGCAGGGAAACAGGAAAACGGTTGCGAACCGCGAGAGCGGGCTCTTGCCCCAAACAGGCTACACCTGGGCTACACCCCGCATAGTTGGATATGGGCGGGCATCCCGGCTTTGCCGGATGGGCCAATTGTCATGCCCGCTTTCGTGATTTTTGCGCGGCTGCATGTGCGCTGGGCGCACGACCGATGCCGAGACATGACCCGCTGGTCAGGGCGTTTTCCAGAACGCCCGGATTCCGGCGATGCCAGCTGCCCCGACCGCTTGTGCATGGGTGAGATCGGCGGGACCGAGACCGCCGATCGCGTAAACCGGAAGATCGGTTCGCTCCGCGAGGCATGACCAAAGGTCCCAGCCCAAGCCCGGTTGACCGGGATGGCTCGGAGTCGATTCGACATGACCCAAAATGAGATAGTCGGCCGAAAGCGCCTGTGCATGCGCGATCTCCTTTTCATTGTGACAGGAGACGCCAAGGAGAATCTCATCCGGCACAGGACGGACATTGAAGATATGTGCCTGATCGGAGCGAAGGTGGATCGCCTGCGATCCCTTACATCCCTTCGCGTATTCCAGCGCGATGACGAGCCCATGGTCTCTGGCCCAGGCAGCGAGCGCTGCTTGGTCTGAAACCGACCCAGCTACGCCGACCTCAAAGCGGACCAGAATGAATCGGAGTCCCCGGATGAGCGATTCTTTGAAACCAGCTTCGATGTAACTCGGGTCACTTCGGCCGAG
>JAJZBR010000017.1 GCA_021798795.1 Pseudomonadota bacterium | reverse complement strand
CCAGAATGTCTGAATCCCCTCCTGCCGTGCAAGCTCAAAATGTGAGCCATCACTATTCCGGATCCGATGGTCCGATCGAGATTCTACGGGAGATCGACCTTCGGATCGAGTCGGGTTCGTCCTGGGCCCTGATCGGGATATCGGGATCGGGGAAAACCACGCTCCTGTCCCTTCTCGCGGGGCTTGAACTCCCGAGCCAGGGTCGCATCCGGCTGCTTGGCCAGGCATTGGATGAGCTGGATGACGATCTGCGCTCCGATCTCAGGCTCACCTCGGTCGGTTTCGTTTTCCAGTCCTTTCATCTGCTCCCGACCTTGAGCGCCTGGGAGAATGTCTCCTTCCCGCTCAGGATCCGCCGCCTGCCGGACGCGCGCGAGCGGGCCCGCTCCGCACTCGAAGCTGTCGGTCTCGGACACCGGCTCATGCACAAACCGGCGCGTCTATCGGGTGGGGAGCAACAGCGTGTCGCCATCGCGCGTGCGTTCGCCGGAGCGCCACAGGTGCTCTTCGCGGACGAGCCGACCGGAAATCTCGATTCGCAAAGCGCCCGGGTGGTCGCCGATTTGCTGTTTGAACTGAACCGCATCCATCGGACCACGCTGATTCTTGCGACACATGACCGTGAACTGGCCGGGCGTTGTGCATACCGTTCCGTCCTCACTGGAGGCACCCTTCAAAAGAATCCGGAGCAATCGTGAGGCCCGGTCCAAGGTGGCAGGTGTTGCGCCCTGTGAGTTTCGGCCGCACCCTGCCATTTCTCGTGGCACTGATTCTCGCGTCGACAGCACTCACGTCGGTTTCCCTGCTCGATGGACGCCTCCGCGCAAGTCTCACCCGTCACGCGGCGGTCGCATTCGGCGGAGACCTCGTGTTGACAAGGAGCGCGCCTTTCCCCCATCGATTCCTCAGAGCCATCCGCACACCGGGCATCACTGAAACCAGCCTGATTCGATTTCCAACCGTGGTGGTCTCGGGAGGGAAGACCCACCTCGCCGAACTCAATGCCACGGGATCCCACTACCCCCTCCTGGGTCAGGTGCGCCTGCGCCGCACGCTCAGTCAGGCATCCGAATCTCTGAGACGAGGTCCCGAACCCGGTTCGGTCTGGATCACCCCCGAGCTCCTCGCGGCACTCGGGGCCCGGGTGGGAGGGCGGGTCACGGTCGGATACGCGACATTCGTCATCTCGGGACTCCTCTCGTCTGCCCCGGCCATCTCAACCGGTTTTGACCTGTTTGCCCCACCCATCCTGATCAATCGGCAAACGCTCCCCCAAACACGCCTCGTCGGAACCCAAAGCCGGATCTCCTACGAGTTGCTCGCGCGCGGGTCGACCCCCTCCCTCGCGATTTTTCGTGCCCGCATCCATCAAGAGGATCGAGGCCTCGCGATCCAAGTTCTGACTCCTCGCAAACAGGCGGCGCGGATCAGTGCTGCCCTGGACCGCACGGAACGTTTTCTCTCCCTCGCGATCACCGGCACCCTCTTTCTGGCATTTCTCACCCTTCTCTTGAGCGCCCGCGACGCCGCACGACTGGAGCGTCCCGAAGTCGCCCTGCTCCGCGCCTGGGGATTGAACCGTACCCGACTCTTGCGTCGTCTCATGCTGGAGCGCGGGATCCAGGTCGGCACTGGGGTGCTCCTCGGTGGAATCCTGGGCTTTGGATGCTACGCACTCGTCTTGAGCGCGGTTGCGCCGAACCTGGCGATCGCGGGAGGGGGATTTTCGCCGCTACCCACATTCATCGCGACGCTCGCGGCAGCCGCGTTCCTCTCCTATTTGAGTGCGCTGCCGGCCTGGCTCTGGCTCCTTCGGGTCTCTCCGGCGGAAACGCTCCGGATGGATCCACCCCGCGAGGGTTGGGGAGCCGGACAAGCTCTGGCCAGTCTCGTCATACTGGTTCTGGCTTACGGTCTCTGGTACGCCCTGGGCGGCGGGGGGAGTTTCCGTTACCTCGCGTTCGCTCTGGCCTTGGTGCTTGTCGTCTCGACCCTCGCATTCCTGTTTCTCCGGCTACTCGGGGGTCCCCTGTCCTGGATCCATGCAGAGCTCGGCTGGGTACTCTCGAGCCTCAATCGACGACCGGCCTTTGTGGCACTTTCTCTCGCGTCGCTCACCCTCATTATTTTCTTTCTCGTATTTCTCGAGACCGCCCAGACGAGCCTCTTCGCGGGCTATCACGAGATGTTCAAATCCACGACTCCGAACTGGTTCGTTCTGGGCGTCGAGCCGGGCGAACGCGCCCGGTTGGTGGCACTACTCCGGCAGCATCGGGTCGCCCCCCATCCATTCGCCCCGCTTTATGTGGCTCGTCTCGTCGCGTTGAATGGTCACCCGCTCCGAGCCCGTCTGACCCGCAATCCGGGTCGTCGGTTCTGGATCCGGCATGACCAGAGCCTGAGCGCGAGTTCCGCGCTGCCTGCAGGCGACCGGATCGTCGGGGGACATTTCTGGCGGGCCGGAACCGATCATCCTGACGCCTCCCTGGTTCGGAGATTCGCGCATACGATGGGGGTCCGCCTGGGTGATCGGCTCGAATACCGAATTGCCGGGAGCACGTTTTCGGCGCGTGTGACGAGCCTCAGATCGGTGCGCTGGGATCACATGACGCCGAACTTCTTCGTCCTGCTTTCCCCGATCGCGGTCCGGGGGTTGCCCCACAGTTACCTCACATCCGTGAAGGCTCCGCCCGCGGCGCGTACCTTCCTGGCCGATCTCCCATCCCGGTTCCCCGGAGTCACAGTGATCGACATCCATCTTCTCATCCGCGAGTTGAGACACTTGCTGACCCGTGCCACCCAGGCGGTATCCGTCCTCATGCTCTCGACACTGGCCGCATCGTTGCTCCTGGCTTACCTGGTCGTTGCCCTGACCCGGCAAGAACGCAGGCACGAAATTATCTTGTTACGGACACTCGGGGTCCGCCTCCAGAAAATCATCGCCTGGCTCGCGATCGAGTTCGCCCTCCTCGGGCTCCTGTCGGGCACCCTCGGCGCGTTGGCCGCAGGAATCATGGGATGGCTCGATGCCCGCTCGCTGCTCCATGTCCGGTTCCACCCGGATTGGCCGATTCTCGTCGCCACCCCGTTGATCACTGCTTTAGCTACGCTCGCACTCGGCTTTCTGGCGATGGCACAACCTCTCTCCGCAAGTCGAACCCGCTTCTGGCGGGCACTCAACACGGCGTAGCGTCTGACTTCGCGCGAGATACGCGGTCAGGGCTTGGGAAAGTAGTAGTTCACCCCGACTGTAAACTGATCGCCGTAGCTGTTCGTCCCAACGCTGAGACTCGCAATCCCGCTCAGACGAGGCGTAAAGAAGTATTGAGCCGCTCCGGTGACGGTTTCGTAGGAAGACTGGCAGCCGGCGCAACTGCTATAGGCATCGAGGCCGACCAGACCGTCGATCTCAAGCTTGTGCACCATCGGATGCCACCGCACTCCTCCTGCCAGGCCGAACCCGTTGGCGCTCGCCGATGCCCCCCCGCATCCAGGCAGCCCGCAACTGATATCGAACTGGGAATGAAGGAACAAGGCCTCGGCTACGAAGTCGATCGGTTGACGCGTCGTGAGAGCAGTATGGAACCCGACGCCGACACCCAGATCGTTGGCGTTGATCCCATGACCATAACTCAAGTACTGGTAGCCGCCCACAACATTGAAGTGTGGATTGAAGTTATAGGACCCGTCCAAATAAGGTCCTATGCCATTCAAGCCACCGCCCGAAGGCGAGTATGAAACAAAACCGCCACCGACGTATGTGTAGTCGAACCCCTTGGCCCCAAGCCGTCCGCTGAGCCCCACGATCACAACAGCTCCGAGTACCCCTATCAGCTTCAATTTGTTCATGCTCTCTCTCCAAGGCAAGTTGTCGAATGGTCAATCAGATGGAGTAACCTAAGGACATCCGTACGCACGGATTCCGCAGGTCATGGCTCGTGATTATAGCCAACCCGGATTGTCTCTGTGGGCCGCTCCCCCTCACCGCCCCCTCCCTCAATGGGACAGGCCACCACCGGGCATGAGCCACGGGGTGGGATCAATCGGTTCGGCACCTTTGCGGATCTGGAAATAGAGATCCGGGCGATGCGCCGGAACGGATCCGAGACGCCCGATCGGATCCCCTGCGTTGATCCAGTCGCCAACCCGGTTGTAGAGGGCCGTATTGTCGGCATAAACAGTGTAGTAACCCCGTCCCTGTGCCACCACCGTGATCAACCCGAAGTTGGGGAGCCATCCGGAAAACACGACTTCACCGTGTGCCACCGCGCGGACGCGGGCGCCTTGGTGCGCGCGAATCAGAAGGCCGTGGCTGAGCAGGCGCCCACCTGCCTCCGGAGAACCGAAGCCGCGCACGATCGTTCCCCGAACCGGCCAGGGCAGGCGCCCACGCAAGCGAGGGAAAGGCGACAAGACCAACTGGTTGGCTGATGCGGACAACCCGTGCGCCGGAGCCCGCAGACGCTGCCACATGGCCGTCAGTTCCCGGTAGCGGACCCGGAGCGCGTCCAGCCGGGCATGCCCGCGCCGGATGCGCGCCGAAAGAACCGCAAGCAACGCGAGTCGCCGGGCCCGATCGGCCTCGAGATTCAAAACCGTCCGCATCCGGTGGGCCTCAAGACGCCTCGATCGCACGACTGCCTGCCTCAACCCTCCCCGGTCCCGGGCGAGGGTTCGATCCAATCCATCGAGAGCCCGGAGTCGAACCGCAATCGCGTGGTTCACGAGAGCCCATTCGCCCAAAAGGCGAGAGAGCCGACTCACCGATCCACCCCCGAGCAGAAATCGGAGTCTCGCTTCTCTACCCAAAATGAAGCGTGCCTGGATGAGATGGATCAAAGCCTCCCGCTCGTGCCCCAACTGCTGATGAGCTGAGCGGACCTGCCGCGTGAGAAGCCGCTCTCGTGCTTCGAGCCCGCCGATCCGCTGCTTGAGTCGAACGACCTCGTCTCGACTCTTTCCGAGCGCCCAGACCGTTCGTTGGAGCGCGCGCAGCACCCGGGCGTGACGGGCACGCGCACCCATCAGTCGCTTCTTGGTTTCCTGGAGCTGAACCCGGATCCGGGACCCCTTGGCCTGGGGCACAGACGCCCACCCCGTATGCGCTCCCCAGAGGAGAGATCCCGCGAGAAGCAGTATCCACCCGATTGTCGCTTTCACCGACCCCCCCGTCGATCGAGTCAGCCGATCGCGGCATGCCCCGAAGATCGCCCGGTACCTGGTACCAATTATCCATCAGGGTACCCCATTGAATCCGACGGCCCGCTTGAGCCCGTTGGGTCGTTCCATCATCCCCGGTCAAACAAGCGCTCCCAGAGTTCAATCGATACGTTCCCGGAGCCCGGGGCGCTATAATTAGCCGACTTATGACTTCCGTTTTGGATCAGGCTGTGTTGGACCGACTGGCGCTCTTTTCCTCGAACCACTATCTTCTGGTCGCTGCGTTCGTCTTCATCCTCGTTCTCATCATTGCCGACGAGGTGGAGCGGAAAACCCGGCGTTACCGCGAAATCGGCGCCCAGGAAGCCGCCCAGCTGATCAACCGGGGCGCGAGTCTCTTGGACCTCCGCGACCGCAAGGCGTTCGACGAGGGCCATATCGCGAACGCCATCCGAATCGATGCCGCCGATCTTGCGGACCGGGTTTTGGCGCTCGCGAAATCGAATCCGCCCGCGATTATTCTCTACTGCCAGAATGGAGAACAATCCAAGCGGAGTGCGAAACGGGCTGCAGGCCTGTCCGCAACTCCGGTGGCCATTCTCAAAAACGGCCTCTCGCAGTGGAGACAGGAAAACTTTCCGTTGGTCCAGAAAAGTCGGGGATCGTCATGACTTCTGAAATCGTGATCTACACAACCCCCCATTGCGGTTATTGCCGTCTCGCGAAACAGCTTTTGGAAAGCCGCGGCTTCGACTTTCGTGAGGTCGATGTCGCATCCGATCCCACTGCCCGTGACACCCTGGTCAGGATCACCGGGCGCAAAACCGTCCCCCAGATCTTCATCAACCACCACCCGATCGGTGGCTTCGAGGAGCTCAAGATCATGGATGATTCGGGTGCGCTCGTCCGGATGGTATTGCAAACCCCAGCCCCTCCACCCGACCCCCGGGAGTACGCACCATGAATGAGATTCTTCCACCTGCCCCAGGCCCCGCGCCGGCTGATCTCCCGGACCGGCAATTCTCGATCGAGGCAATTTATCTCAAGGACTGCTCCTTCGAGTCGCCTCTCGCACCGGCTATTTTGGGTACACCCAATCTCGCTCCCGAAATCAAGGTGAACCTGCAGACGGCCATCAATGGGATCCGCGACAACCCCCATTTGAACGAGGTGGTGCTCACGGTGACACTCGAGGCACGCTGGCAGGAGCGGGTGACGTTTCTGGCCGAGATCCATCAGGCGGCACTCCTGCAGTTACGCGGATTCACGGAAGAGGAAAAAGGCCCACTTTTGGGCGCCTACGCGCCCGGGTTGCTTTACCCCTACGCACGGGAACTCCTGGCGAGCCTGATCAACCGCGGAGGATTTCCGTCGGTTCTCCTGCAACCCGTCAACTTCGATGCGATCTACCAGCAGCATCTCATGCAGGCGAGTCAGACCAGCCCGGGACACGCCTGAGCGGATTCCGTGAAGCCGGGCGCCTCCATTGCGGTTCTCGGTGCCGGATCCTGGGGAACGGCACTGGCGCTCCAGCTGGTCAGGAATGGTCAGGGCACGCGCCTTTGGGGCCGCGACCCCGCTTTGGTGGCGCAACTTGACGGCTGCCGCGAGAACACCCGTTACCTGCCGGGCCTGCCTCTGCCCGATGCGCTCGTCGTCACAGCCGATCTCGCTCGAGCTCTCGCGGGCGCGACGGGGGCGATTCTCGCGGTACCCACTGAGGCACTCCGGAGCACACTCGAGGACGCTCTCCGCGGGGGCCTTGCTCGACTTCCCATTCTGATTGCCGCCAAGGGAATGGAATCCGGGACCGCTCTCCTGCCCCATGAGATTGCCCGCGCCACGAGACCCGATGGCCCCCTGGCGCTTCTGTCCGGTCCGAGTTTCGCCCGAGAAGTGGCCAGTGGCCTCCCCACTGCCGTCACGATCGCCTGCGAAGATGCGACAGTCGCCCATCAGTTTGCGGATGCGCTCCATGGATCCTCTTTCCGGGCGTACATCGGGCAGGATCTGATCGGCGTCGCGCTGGGCGGTGCCGTCAAAAACATCATCGCGATCGGAGCCGGACTGGCCGATGGCCTCAAGATGGGCGCAAATGCCCGTGCCGCCCTGATCACACGTGGACTGGCGGAACTCGTGCGCTTAGGAGTGCGCGAGGGTGCCCATCTCGAAACCTTCATGGGTCTGTCCGGAGTGGGGGATCTCATACTCACGGCCACCGACGACCAATCCCGCAACCGCCGTCTCGGACGGCTCCTCGCCGAAGGACTGAGCCTCGATGCGGCAGAGAGCCGGATCGGCCAGGTGACTGAAGGCACACGCACCCTGCCTGCACTGCAAAAACGCAGACGGCAAGCGGGCGTCGAAATGCCCATCACCGAAGCGCTCGATTCGATCCTGAACCATGGAGCCGACCCGCGCCAAACACTCGAGCGGCTGCTTGAGCGGAACCGCACCGCCGAGTTCCCGAAAGATGCATAAGACGATGACGCCACCGGATCCCGGTTCGTCCGCCCAACCGGATCCGAGACTCGAATGCTCCTGGCGCGGGCTTGTCTTCAAGACGCCGGTCGTGCTCCTGTCCGGCTGTGTCGGATTCGGTGAGGAATACACCCGGATCGAAGGTTTCTCCCTGGACCAGGTCGGGGCGGTCTGCTTAAAAGGCACAACGCTCCTGCCCCGGCTCGGAAATGCGCCGCATCGACTCTGGGAGACCGCATCAGGCTATCTCAACGCGATCGGTTTGCAGAATCCCGGCGTGACAACCGTGGTGACGGAGATCCTTCCCCGCCTGGATTTCACCGAAACACGCTACATCGCGAATGTCTCAGGCTCGACCCTCGAAGAATACGCCGAAGTCACCCGGCGCTTTGATGATTCCCGAATCGATGCGATCGAGATCAACATCTCCTGCCCGAATGTGAAGGAGGGCGGTGTTCATTTCGGCAACGACCCGGATATGTCGGCGCGGGTCGTCGAGGCCTGCCGGGCGCGAACCCGGAAACCCCTGATCGTCAAGCTGTCACCCAACCAGACGGATATCCAAACCAACGCCAGACGCTGTATCGAGGCAGGCGCCGATGCACTTGCGGTCATCAATACCGTGACCGGGATGGCGATTGACCGCAAGCGCCGCGTGCCGCTGCCTTCCTATGGACAGGGTGGCCTGTCCGGGCCTGCGATCAAGCCGATTGCCTTGCTCAAGGTGGCCGAAGTGGCCGAAGTGAGTCGACCCCTGGGGATCCCGATCATTGGCCAGGGCGGCATCTGTTCTGCGGAAGATGCGATCGACTTTCTGCTCGCGGGTGCGCGCTTCATCGGTCTCGGTACCGGGCTGTTCTATGACCCGCTCCTGCCCAGGCGCGTCAATCAGGGACTCTGCGCCTATCTCGATGAAACTCACCTGGATCTGAAGGAGATCACGGGGGCCCTTGTTCGTCCCGGGCGTTAGCGGCTCAGCCCGAGCTCGAAAACCGGTCCACTTCCGGCATAAACCCTTTGATAAAATAACATTATTTACAAACAGAAGACTTTAGTCTACTCTTGACCCCAATCTTGTGCACCGGACTTCGGAGCGGAGGGTGGCACGGGATTCGTTGATTCTGCTCTCGAGGATATAGGGCGCATGTGGAAACTCGGTGAATCGTCCGGCGCCAAGGCCGCATTGACCGGCATTGTCCCGTTCGGGGAGACCCTGGCACTCGCCAAGATCAGCCGCGACCCCGGCCGCAAACCCTGTCTCGAACGCTACGCTGAGGCCGCCTCCGATGCCCAGCCTGGAAAGCAGCTCGAGCACCTCATCCGCGAAGGAACCCGCTCCCGCGACCGGCTGTGCCTCGTCACGCCTTGGGAAGCCTATCGCATCCTGCTGGTCGACGCGCCGGATGTGCCCGCCCACGAGCTCCGGAGCGCCTTACGCTGGAAAGTCAAGGATCTCATCGACTTTCATGTCGACGACGCCCTGATCGACGTCTTCGAACTGCCCGCCGAAACGCGGTCCGGGGAGACCCGTGCGAGCCTCTATTGCATTGCCGCCCGCATGGAGATCATCCGCGATCTCACCGGACTCGTGAGCGAAACCCCAGCCCGTCTCGCCGTGATCGACATTCCGGAGATGTGTATCCGGAATCTGGCCGCGCTTGCACCCGAGGATCAACAGGGTCTCGTGAGCGTCCATCTCGAAGCCCAGCGCGGACTGGTTGTGATCACCCGCCAGCATACCCTCTACCTCGCGCGGCGACTGGAGTTCGGCAGCGCAGCCATTGCCGCCGATCCCGGAGTGGTCGAAGTGCTGGCACTCGAGATCCAGCGCTCGATCGATTACTGCGACCGTCATTTTCATCTGGCGATTCCCCAGACGATCCTCATCCTGCCTTCCGAAACGGCAGATGCGCCGCTCGCCCATGAACTCGGATCGCACACGGGCCTCGCGGCACGATGCCTGGATCTCAACACGTGCCTTGATGGCGAACGGAAGCTCGAGCGGGCGGAGCAAATCCGTGGGCTCCTGGCCATTGGCGCCGCCTTGAGACTCGAACGGAGCGCCTGAGATGCAACAGGAGATCAATCTTTATCAGCCCCTTTTCCACAAGCGAGCCATCCCGGTCTCCGGTAAGGCCATGGCCCAGATGCTCCTCCTGCTTCTTCTCGGCATCGTTCTCGTCTACGCCTATGAATGGACCGCGCTGGCTTCTGCAGACACGAGTCTCAGCCACTTGAACAGCGAAGAGACTCATCTCACCAAACGGCTGGCCATCCTCTCGCGCGAGGTACACCTGGAACGGAAAAGCCCGCTTTTAAAAGCGCGTCTCAGAAAGCTCCGGCGCGCGCTTTTGGAAAAGGAAAACGCGCTCAAACTCCTGAATACCCGCCGCTACGGCAACCTCAAGGGATTTTCAACGGAACTCGAGACGCTTTCGCGGGCGATTGTCCCGGGTCTTTGGTTCGAAGCCATCCGGATCCGCGGCGGTGGCCGCATCTTGACCCTCGCAGGCCACGCGCTCAAAGGTGCCGATGTCCCGCGCTACCTTGAAAACCTGTCCCGAACCAGGCTTTCACTTTCCATTCATCGCCTCCTCATCCACCAGGGACCGAAGGATGCGGGCTACCTCGACTTCATGATCTCGACAAAAGCCAAGGGGCGAGGGGTCAAACGCCGATGATCCGCGCGAGCTGGCACAAGATCCTCAACCGCATCGACCAGATGAATCTTAGGGAGCGGCTGTTATTGCTCGTCACGCTCGCTGCCGTGATCTATTATCTTGGGCAGAGCTTCTTCCTCACCCCCCTTAACCGGACGATCACCAGGCGGGAGGCTGCCATCGCCGCATCAGAAGGCCACGTGCACGCACTGGGTCTCGCTGCGCGGAAGCTGGCCCGTGCGAGTTCGGTACACCCGAACCGGCGCATGCGCCAGGAAATTGCTGCAATCACCCGGGAAACCCATGCGGTCGACCGTAAACTCGAGCGGAAAACGACCGGACTGGTCAATCCAGGCGCCATGGCCGCACTCCTCGAGGCCGTCCTCAACGAACAGCACGGGCTCACGCTCGTCCGCGCCGAAAACCTCCCCCCCCGACCGTTGCTCAAGAATCCCCGGGCCGCCCAAAGCGGCATCGACCTGTTCAGCCACCCCCTGAAAATCGAGTTCACGGGGAGTTTTATCGCGACGCTGGACTACCTTCTTGCACTCAATCGCCTGCCCTGGCATTTTTACTGGGACCGATTTGATCTCAAGACCCTGCACTACCCCCAAAACCGGACGATCCTCATCGTCCATACCCTGAGTCTCAACCGTGCGCTACTGCGTTCCTAGTCTCCTCGCCTGGATGGCGCTTGCAACCCTGACCGGAGGGATTGCCACCGCGCTCGCCCGGGAGCTGATCGATCCCACCCGCCCTCCGGATTTCATCGCACCCCTACGAGCGCACCCGAAGACGGGTTTCGAGCTCACCGCCATCCTGATCGCGCGGGACCGGAGACTGGCCGTGATCAATGGGGTGAGCCTCGGGGTCGGTGGCTCTCTCGCAGGTGCGAGAATCCTTGCCATCCATCCGGATACCGTCCGCTTGAGACTGCCTTCCGGCCGCCTCAAACGCCTGACTCTCTATCCCCTCCATATGCGAACCGCCCAGAGGCCACCGCGATGAAGCGATTCTTCCTCTCCCAGTCGGTACTGGTTCTTCTAGCCCTGACCGGCTGTGTCACCACTCCTCCCCATTCGAGTCCAGCCTCCCTCCTGAGCCAGGCGGGCCGGATCCATCCGAAAGCGCCATCCCGGACGCTTCCGCCGCCCGCCGCTCTCGCAGCGAGTTTTCTGCCGCCCATCGGCCACGCGCGCGGACACCTGTCTCCCGAACACTTCGATCTTTCCGTGCACAATGTACCGGCCCGCGCATTCTTTCTCGGACTCGTCAAAGGCACGCCCTACAATATCGTCGTCGCCCCCAAGGTTCGCGGACGGGTCACGCTCACACTGAAACGCGTCACCATTCCTGAGGTACTCGCGATCCTCGAGGCAACCTACGGATATCATTACCAGCGCATTCCCGGTGGCTACCTCGTACTGCCCAAGGGACTCGTCACCCGCGTGTTCCAGGTGAACTACCTTGATGTGAGCCGTAAAGGGATCACCCGGACGATGGTGACATCCGGTGAGACCACGAACGTACCGGAGAATAACGGCTACGGAGCCGGCATGTACGGCGGCATGTACGGCGGCATCGGGGGGGGCATGACCGGCTATTCCGGCATGCAGGGTGGCTTGGGCCAGCAGCTGTACCTGCCTTCCGGCCAGGAGGCCAGCACCAGCGTCGAGACGAAGTTCCAGTCCGATTTCTGGAAACACATCCAGAAAGCCCTGGATTCGATCATCGGCACAACCGGCGGGCGCAAGATCATCGTGAGCCCGGCATCCGGCGTCGTCGTGGTGCGCGCGACACCCGAGGAGATCCGGCTGGCCGCCCGTTACCTCAAAACGGTTCAAGGCAGTCTCGATCGCGAAGTGGTGATCGAAGCCAAGATTCTCGAGGTCACCCTGAATAAAGGATTCCAGACCGGTATCAACTGGGCAGCCCTCGGTCAACCCGGTGCCGGGAAGACCATCCTGGCTGGACAGGTCGGCGGACAAAATCTTTTCAACCAGGGTGTCTCGACGCTTGCCGGTCAACCGATCGCCCTTCAACCCAACAACCCGACCCCGATCTCGAGTTTCCCGACCACGGCATTCGGCGGAACCTTTGCCACCGCACTCAACCTGGGTGACTTCAGCGGCTTCATCGAGCTGCTCCAGACCCAAGGCCAGGTCCATGTCCTGTCGAGTCCGCGTGTCGCCACACTCAACAACCAGCAGGCTGTCATCAAGGTGGGCACGGACCAGTATTTTGTGACCGGCGTGAACAGCAATACGGTGGCGCTGACCGCGGTCAGTACCGCGAGCAATGTCATTCTCACGCCGTTCTTCTCAGGGATCTCCCTCGATGTGACGCCCCAGATCACAAGTCATGGCTCGGTGATCCTCCAGATCCATCCGACGGTGAGCAAAGTGACAACCCAGATCACCTCCTACACGGTTTCCGGGCAATCGAGTACCCTGCCGCTCGCACTGAGCCAGGTGCGCGAATCCGATACCGTGGTCCGCGCACACTCGGGACAGGTGATTGTCATCGGCGGACTCATGAAAAACGAGATCGAGAACCAGGTCTACGAGACCCCGGTCCTCGGCAATATTCCTCTTTTTGGGAACCTGTTCAAACAGCGGCTCCAGAAGACGGTCAAGACCGAACTCGTGATCCTCCTGCGCCCGATCGTCGTGGGAACCCGGCGCTCCTGGGCCCGCTATGCCCGGCGCGAATCCCGCTATTTCCGCGGTTACGGCCATCTTCTCCACCACGGGGATCATTAGAGCGTCCATGTATCTTGAGCATTTCGGCTTTCGCGAGTATCCGTTCAATCTCACCCCGGACACGGATTTTTTCTACGCCTACGGCAGCCACCAGGAAGCGCTGAACGTCCTGCTCGTAGCACTCGCCTCCCGGGATGGGTTTCTCAAGGTCACAGGCGAGGTGGGGCTCGGGAAAACGCTCCTCTGCCGAACCCTCCTCAACCGTCTGAAAGACAGCTTCGCGACCGCCTATCTCCCGAACCCCCACTTGGACGCGCATGAAATCCGGAACGCCCTGGCGCGCGAACTCGGCATCGCGATCGGCGAGAAGACGACCGCCCCCTGCCTCACCGAAGCCATCCAGACCCGTGTACTCGAGTTGGCCCACTCCGGACTCAGGGTCGTGATCCTGATCGACGAGGCCCAGGAACTCTCCGATGCCGCACTCGAGGCGATCCGGCTTTGGTCCAACCTCGAAACCGAAAAATACAAGCTCGTCCATATCATCCTCTTTGGTCAGCCGGAACTCGATGTCCGGCTCCGGCGCCCCGAACTCCGCCAGCTCGCACAACGGATCAGCTTTTGCTACCGGCTCAAACCGATGGCCCCCGCCATCGTGTCGGGATATCTCACACACCGATTGATGGTGGCGGGATCCAGGGATCACAATCTGTTCACCCCGCGGGCCGCCCGCTTGGTGGCGCATGTCAGCCGGGGCGTCCCGCGGCTCGTCAATCTCTGCGCCCACAAAGCCCTCCTGTCCGCTTTCGGGGAAGGCGCCGAGCGCGTCCGACCACGCCATGTGCTCCGGGCGGCAGCGGATACGGAAACGCTCCGTTCCCATCTCTCCTGGTCCAACCGGCTCTGGAGCCGGCCTTGAGCCTCATCAACGACATGCTGCGGGATCTGGCCGAGCGTGAGCCCCGATCGGCCCACTCGACGCCCGGGATAGCGGTTGTCCCCAAAGCTCCTGGGCGCCGTCCGAAACCCTGGGGCAGATTGGGAATCTTCGCAGGGCTGATCGGCATCCTGCTCGCCTTTACGATTTGGGTGACCGGGACGGGGCGAGACAAAACTGCACCCACCCGTACTCACGTCATTGCCGAGACAAGGCTTACTCCCCCACTCGGGGGAGCCCACCGCCCGCACCCGCTTCCGAGGCTCGCATCCGGAACTGGACGGGGCACCCGATTTGCCAGATCCCCTTCAAAGCAGAGCCCCGGGAATCGGCCATCCCGCCCATCTCCAGCCCAGGCTCGGATCGCCCCACCCCCACCTCTCATCCATGAAACCTCCCGCCGTGTTTATCACCCCGCACCGGCTGCTATCCGGCTCCCCCAAACCACGATCGAGATCACGCCCACCCGACCCGAGACACCGGCACGCAAGATCTCGCTGGATCTGGCACGGGCCCTGCGCGCGAATGACCGGGGCGAATGGCAGCGGGCGATCCTGAACCTTCAAGCCGCCCTCACACTCAATCCGGATCTCTGGGCCGCACGTTTGTCGCTCGTCGGACTCGAAGTCGCGCACGGAGGGATCACCACCGCGCATCGGCTGCTGGTTCAGGGAATCGAGCTCGCGGGGACGAGTCCGGCCAAACGTGAGCGGGCCTTGGACTGGCTCGCCCGGACCGGTATGAGCGAGACCGCCTGGGTCCTGAGCAGGCGCTATGCGCCAAACCCGCTTCGCATCCATCCGCGCTACCTCACTCTCGAGGCAGCGCTCGCCCAGGCAACCCATCACTGGCACGAGGCAAGCCGGCTCTACGGCCGGATCTCCTCCCTCCAGCCGGACAATGGCTGGGCCTGGGCCGGATTGGGCATCGCACTCGATCAGCTGGGGCAAGACCCGGGAGCGCTTCGGGCTGACCGCAAAGCCCTCTCTTTGGGCATGCTCACTCCCCAGTTGACCGCCTATCTCAAAAACCGCATTCGTGCCATTGATCAAACAGGCCCATCCCATGAACCGCCCCCTCACCCCTAGCGCACCGGAACGGATCCGGATCGGCGATCTTCTGATCCGCGAGAAGATCATCTCCGAGGGCGCCCTCAAAGCCGCTCTCGCGGCACAGCGCAAAAGCGGACACAAGCTCGGGCGCGTACTGGTCGAACTCGGATACGTGAACGAGGAGACTCTGCTCACGTTCCTGTCCCGGCAGCTGCAGATTCCGCTGGTCGATCTCAAGCGTTACCGGTTCAACCCGGAAACCGTGCGTCTGCTTCCGGAGAGCTACGCGCGCCGATACCGGGCGATCGTTTTACAGGAACAGGCCGAGGGGCTCACTCTGGGTCTCGTCGATCCGACCGACATCTTCGCCTACGATGAGCTCTCGCGCCTGCTCAAGAAACCTCTTAAGCTGGCCCTCGTTCAGGAATCGGATCTCCTGCGCGCCATCGACGTCGTCTATCGCCGCACCGAGGAAATCTCCTCTCTGGCCGAGGAAATCGGGGCCGAGCTCCGGGAAGGGAGCAACTTCGATATCGACGAACTCGGGCAGGGTGAAATGCTTGGTGAACAGCCGGTGGTCCGGCTCCTCAAATCGCTTTTCGAAGATGCCATCCAGGCGCGTACCTCCGATATTCATCTTGAGCCCGAGGAAAACCATCTCCGGGTCCGGCAGCGGATCGACGGGGTACTCCACGAGCAACTGGTCGAGGGCCGCCGGGTGAGTCAGGCGATCATCACCCGTCTCAAGCTCATGGCCGGGCTCGACATATCCGAAAAACGACTCCCCCAGGACGGACGTTTCAGTCTCAAGGTCAAAGACCGCCTGACCGACGTGCGTCTCGCCACCCTGCCCACCCCCTATGGGGAAACCGTGGTCCTGCGCCTGCTCGATTCGACTCACAACCTCCTCGATCTCGAAAAACTGGGGTTGCCGGCCGATCTCATGCCACGGGTTCAAAAACTGATCGGCCGTCCGACCGGGATGTTCCTCGTGACGGGACCGACCGGAGGCGGCAAGTCGACCACGCTTTATTCGATCCTGAACGCCATCAACAAACCCGAAGTCAAGATCATCACGGTCGAGGATCCGGTCGAATACCGGCTCCCCCGCATCAGCCAGGTCCAGGTCAACCCGCGTATCAACCTGGATTTCGCGAGGATCCTCCGAACCGCGCTGCGCCAGGATCCCGATATCATCATGGTGGGCGAGATCCGGGACGAGGAAACCATGGAGGTCGCGCTGCGCGCTGCACTCATGGGTCACCTCGTGATGTCGACCCTGCATACCAACGATGCGCCGAGCTGCCTCGATCGCCTGCTCAATATGGGGGCGCAAGGCTATCTGGTTGCGGCCACCCTGAACGGAGTGATCTCCCAAAGGCTGATCCGCCGCCTGTGCGCGGACTGCGTGGAACCCCACATCCCGGAGGACCATGAAACCGCCTGGCTCGAGGCGAAGCAGGTGTCTACCCGATCCGACTGGCGCCAGGGCCGCGGATGTCCCTTCTGCAACAACAGCGGTTTCCGCGGCCGGATCGGGGTCTTCGAGCTTCTGGAAATGGACGCGCCTTTGGCCCGGGCCCTGCGCCGCGGGGATGCCGATACCGTCACCGACACGGCCAGGCACCAGGTGGGCTATGTGAATCTCGTAACCCGTGCGCTTGGGTATGCACAGGCAGGCATGACGAGCCTCGCCGAGGTCATCCGCTTGTTTGGCGAAATCGACCCACTCCGGGTCCCGGACTGACGTGGCCCACTTCGCATTCCGGGGACGCGACCGTAGGGGTGCTCTCGTCACCGGGCAACGGGAGGCCGAGGGGCCCGAAGCGGTTGCGAGCCAACTCCTCACAGTCGGGATCACACCGGTCGAGATCCGTCTGCGCGCGCCGGAACCATCCTGGCTCACCGCCATCAAAAAAGCCTGGCCCGGCCGCCGCATCAGCCAGGACGACCTCATCCTTTTCAGCCGCCAGATGCACGCACTGACCCGGGCGGGCGTCCCCATCAATCAGGGGCTGGACAGCCTCGCGCAATCCACCCGGGTCGGCGCGCTCCGGGAGGCACTCCGGAGTCTCATGGGATCCCTTGAGGAAGGCCGCGACCTCGCGAGCGCGATGCAGCGCTGCCCCGATGTCTTTCCGCCGATTTATGCAAGCATCATCCGGGTCGGGGAAAACTCGGGCAAGCTCGAAGAATCCTTTCTTCAGCTCTACGCCTACCTCCAGCGCGACAAGACCACACGCAACCAGCTCAAAAGCGCGCTCCGCTATCCCGCGATCGTGGTCATCGCCATCGCGGTCGCGATCGGCATCATCACCGTCGAGGTCATTCCCGCCTTTGCACGGGTTTATGCCCAATTCCACAGCAAGCTCCCTTTGCCCACCCGGATCATTCTGGCCGTATCCGACTTCGCATCGCACTATTGGCTCCTCGTCCTGGCCCTGATCGTGGTCTCGACCATAGCCATCCGAATCTACATCCGGACGGAATCCGGCCGTTATCGATTTGACGCCCTCAAACTCAAAATGCCCGTTTTGGGCCCCGTCGCGTTGCGGGGCGGGCTCGCCCGGTTCGCGCGCGCATTCGCCATGAGCTTCCGCTCCGGCGTACCCGTCGTACAGGCCATGGGGCTCATTGCCGAGTCCGTCGGGAACGAATATCTCGGTGAACGGATCCTCGCCATGCGGACCGGAATCGAACGGGGCGAGTCGCTCAGCCGCACCGCCGAAACCGTCGGTCTTTTCACCCCGCTCGTGATCCAGATGCTGCGCGTGGGCGATGAAACCGGAGCGACCGACGACATGCTGGACGAGGTGGCCACCTACTACGAGGACGAAGTGGATTACGACGTCCGCAACATGGGCGCCTTGATCGAACCCATTCTGATCGTGGTCCTGGGCCTCCTGGTCCTTATTCTTGCGTTAGGGGTGTTCCTCCCCATGTGGGACCTGATCCAGGTGATCCAGCATTGACCCAAGCTCCCGTGACCCAGAGCGCGCCTCCCCCGAGCGGATCATGACCGATCGGCTCACAGAGCGCGTCCGGAGCGTGAGTCTCCTTGAGCTCGTGATCGTCGTGATCCTGATCGCGATTTTCATCCGCGTCGCGATCGACCGGATCTGGCCACTCCGGATCGCGGCTGAGAAAACCGCTGTGGTTGAAGTCCGGGGTGCCATCGAAAGTGCGCTCGGGATCGCGGTCGCAGCCCAGATCGCCCGCGGCGCACCACTCGCTGCCATCGCACGCCTGGCCGGCGCAAATCCGGTACGGTTCCTGGCCACCCCGCCTGCGAACTACGTGGGCAGCTTCGCCCACCCCGGGCGCCACCGGATACCTGGCGGTTCCTGGTATTTCAACCGGAGCAGGCGCACCCTGGTCTATGTCGTCCGTTTCAAAAGCCACTTCGTCTCGCCCCTGCCCGGACGCAAACGGATCCGTTTCCGGCTGGAACCGGTCTTCCGGGGGCGGGCTCATGCCCCGGACGATCTCGCCGGGATCGAGCTCGTCCAACTCAACCGCTACACCTGGAACCACAGGCTTTGAGCTGCGCAAAACGACGCCTCCGAACCCGCGCGCCCCATCCGGCATCATTCTCAAACCCCTTGATTTACCGGATCTGCCGAGTTTGCCTGGGCGGGGGCTTGCAACGGGCGTAAAAAGGCTTTATACCATGCGCGCCGCAGTTCCCGCGGCCGCCGGCGGCCCCTCCGAGATCGGGGTATTCGAGGATCACCCTGTGTGATCCGGAACTGGAGCGACAGAGATGCAAGACAGTCCCGAGACCGAAGATCCCGAACCTCCCGGACCGCTTGAAGCCTCGGCGGTTTCCGCCCCGGACGCCTCCTTTGGATCCTCCTACGAGATCCGCGTCCCTCTACCCCCCCCCCTGATTCCCCAACGCCCAAGAACCCAACCCACCTTCCCCCGCCCCGCACCCTACCGCCCCCGATTCGTCACGAGCCCAAAGTCCCAAGCGTTCCGGCTCCGCCACTATCCCGAAGCTTCCCAATCCGACTGGAATGACTGGCGCTGGCAGCAGCGCCACCGGATCAAATCAGCCCAAGAACTCGAACGCCTGCTCCAACTCTCCCCTGAGGAGAAGGCCGCGATCGAGCGTCATGTGGGGCCGCTGCCCTTCGGCATCACGCCCTACTACGCGAGCCTCCTCGACCCCGAAGACAGCAGTCAGCCGCTCCGCCGGACGGTCGTACCCGTGCTTGAGGAGTATGCCCACACGGCGGGCGAAGCACTGGATCCGCTCGGCGAGGATGCGACGAGCCCGGTACCAGGACTTGTGCACCGATACCCTGACCGGGTACTTTTTCTCGTCACCGGGCTCTGCGCGGTCTACTGCCGATATTGCACGCGCGCACGCCTCGTTGGCGCGAGCGGAGAAGGGAGCCTCAAAAAGCACCAGCTCGAGGCGGCGCTCGCCTATATCGAATCCACCCCGAGCATCCGGGATGTCCTCCTGTCGGGAGGGGATCCACTGAGCCTCGATGACGAACGTCTGGACTGGCTTCTCTCTCGCCTGCGCCGGATCCCGCACGTCGAGTTCCTCCGCATCGGTACCAAGAATCCGGCCGTCCTGCCCCAGCGCATCACCCCCAGGCTCACCCGTCTGCTCAAGAAGTATCACCCGCTCTGGATGAGCATCCACTTCATCCACCCCGATGAACTCACTCCCGAGGTCGCGGAAGCGTGCGGGCGTCTCGCCGATGCCGGACTCCCGCTCGGCAGTCAGACCGTTCTCCTCAAGGGTGTGAACGATGATGTGCCCACCCAGAAAACCCTCATGCAGGGGTTGCTCAAGATCCGGGTCAAACCCTACTACCTCTATCAATGCGACCCGATCGCGGGCTCGTCCCATTTCCGGACGCCGGTCGCGAAAGGACTTGAGATCATTCAGGGTCTGCGTGGCCACACGACCGGATATGCGGTGCCGACCTTCGTCGTGGACGCTCCGGGCGGAGGCGGCAAGATCCCCCTCCTGCCCGATTACGTGGCGGGACGGATCGGTGATGATCTCCTGCTTCGGAACTACGCGGGGGACCTCTATCGCTATCCCGATCCCGAAGGGACGGTCGGATGCGGGAAGATTGCCTCCATCGATCCATGCGCATCGGCCTGACCTATGATCTTCGGGAACCCTATCTCGAATCGGGGCTGAGCGAAGAAGAGACGGCCGAGTTCGACCGGCCCGAGACGATCGATGCCATCGCGGAGGCACTCTCCGCCTTGGGTCACACGATCTGCCCGATCGGTGGGATCCGGGAGCTCGTCCGAGCCCTTGGCGGAGGCGCATCCTTCGATCTCGTCTTCAATCTGGCCGAGGGTCTCCGGGGAACCGCACGCGAATCGCAGGTGCCAGCTCTTCTCGATGCGTTCGGGATCCCCTATACGTTCTCGGGCCCGCTCACCCTTGCCATGGCACTCCACAAATCGGTCACGAAGACGATCCTGGGCGATCTCGGCGTCACGACTGCTCCCTTTATCGTGATCCGGGAGCAGGCGGCGCCGATTGCGATCCCCATAGGCTATCCGCTTTTCGTGAAACCGGATGCCGAAGGATCGGGGATGGGGATCGACGAAGAATCGAGAGTCGCCGACCGAGGCGAGCTCGACCGTCTGGTCTCCCGCCTGCGCACCTGGTATGCAGGTCCCATCCTGGTCGAACCCTACCTGCCCGGAGCCGAGTTCACCGTGGGGATCTTGGGAAGCGGGCAGGCGGCCTATCCGCTCGGAGTGCTCGAGATTAAGGGCCGCACATCAGAGGACCAAGCGGCCTACGGATACCGGGCCAAGGAGGAATATGACCTGCGCATCGACTACCTCCTTGCCGAGGACGAGCGGGCCACCCAGGCATCCGACCTCGCTCTCAGGGCGCACCGGGCTCTCAACTGCCTGGATGCGAGCCGCGTCGATATCCGGCTCGATCGAGAGGGCCAGCCCAGTTTTCTTGAGATCAACCCCCTGGCCGGACTGCACCCGGTGCGTTCGGATCTCGTGATTCTGGCCCGCGCCCGGGGTTGGTCTTATGCCGACCTGATCCGGGCGATCGTGGAATCCGCGCTCGCCCGAATCCATCGGGCCCCAAACGAAGCGCTCCCGGTTCAGCCCGCGTGAGGGAGGGGACCATCCTCATCCTGCATGGCATCCCCCCGGGAGGGAGCCAGGCGATCGAGGATCTTGAAAATCTGGAGGTGGCGGAGGGAATCAAACGCATACTCGCCGAGCGGGGTCATCCGATGCGGATGAGCTCTGCCGATCTTGATCTCGGCCGGATGCGACGCGAACTCGAGCGGGATCCCCCAGCTCTCGTTTTCAACCTGGTTGAGGGACTCGATGGCAGGGATCGGCTGGCCGCTTGCGTGCCCGCACTTCTCGAGTCCCTCACCCTGCCCTACACGGGCAATCCCCCGCACGTCCTCGCTCTCGCCGACGACAAACTCGCACTCAAACACGTCCTGATCCAAGCTGGCATCCCGACCCCGGATGCCAACAATCACGAGGGCTCGTTTCTGGTCAAGGCACGCCATCAGCACGCCTCGCTCGGGCTCGATCCGGGCGCCCGGGTTGAAACCCTGGCCGAAGCAGAGGATCTCGTCCGGCAGAAATCCAGCCGGTACCGGACGGCGTTTTTTGCCGAGCCCTATATCGAGGGGCGGGAGTTCAACCTGTCGGTCATCGAAAGCCCGGTTGGGCAACCCCTGGTCTTGCCTCCCGCCGAGATCCAGTTCATGGACTGGCCGGATGGGATGCCGAAGATCGTCGATCACGCCGCTAAATGGGACACTCAAAGCCCTCGCTTCGCCAAAACCATCCGGCACTTCCCCAAGGCGGAAGGATCCGATGAGATCCTTCTCGTAACGCTGGCCGCGCTCGCGCGTCAGATTTTTTCCGCCTTCGGCCTCAAAGGCTATGCCCGCATCGATTTTCGGGTGGGCCCGGACGGTGGGCCCCAGGTCATCGATCTCAACCCGAACCCCACGCTCGACCCTCTGGCGGGGTTCGCAAAGGCCGCATTTCAGGCGGGTTGGGATTACCCGGGACTTCTCGCACAAATCCTCGCCTGCGCCGGGTATTCAAAGCACGCCGCCCCCCATGAACCCTTGCGCGAGGTGAACCGGAGGTGATCCGCAAAGGACTTGTCCCAGAGGACGTCTCTCCCATGATCGAAATCGTCCGCGCGACGGGATTCTTCCGCGCTGAGGAGGTTGCGATCGCAGTCGAGCTCATGGAGCAGAATCTTGCGCAGGGTGCCCTCCGCACCGGTTACCACTTCATGCGCGCGTTCGGCCCCGATGGATCATTGGCTGGATTCGCCTGTTACGGACCCATCGCCGGAACGGAGGGGAGTTTCGACCTCTACTGGATCGCGGTACACCCGCTCAGTCAGGGGCAGGGGCTTGGCCGGCTCCTCGTTGAAACCGCGGCTGAGGAGGCGATCCGGTCAGGAGGGCGACTCCTTTATGCGGAAACCTCCTCGCAGCCGCTTTATGAGCCGACCCGGGCGTTTTACGGGCGCAACGGATTTCGGGAGATTGCAAAGCTTCCGGGCTTTTACCGGCCTGGGGACGATAAAATCGTCTATGCGCGGGATCTCATCGCCAAACCGTCTTGAGCCTGCGGGCAGGGCGGCAAACGGTAGCATCCGGTCGATGAACGGATGGCGGCCAGTCAGTCTTTGAGGTAAACTGACCAGCCTGAAGGCCGGGAAATGGTTCCATATTCCAGAAAGATATGCATCAAACCTGACCATATTTTTAATCCTTACACCTGAGGTTTTAGATTCATGAAAAGAGAGCAGTCTGGATTTACGCTCATCGAACTCGTCATGGTGATCGTCATTCTCGGCATTCTGGCCGCAGTCGCGATTCCGAAGTTCATCAATCTCAGCACCCAAGCCGACACCGCAGCCTTGGCGGGCGTGGTAGGTGCAGTCGAATCGGCCAGCGCGATCAACTATGCAGGTGCCGTAGCCGGCAACCCGAGCGCCGTCTCGACCGTGAGTGCAGCGTGCGCCACGATTCTAAGCGGACCGCCGGGGGGCATTCTGCAGCAACCCCTGGATGCGAGCCAGTACACCGTTTCCGGTACGGTCGGGGCAACCGCGGGCACGGCTTATCCCTGCACCATCACGCAGGTCTCGACGAGCGTCGTAACAAGTGCCCAGGTCATCGCCGCCATCGCACCCTGATTCGGTAGAGGGAAAGCGGGCCGCCATGCAGTTGCGCGGCAGACGGATTGAAGGATATCAAAGGGGGCGCCTCGCGCCCCCTTTTTTTTCGGTCGGCGTGACCTTGACCGAACTCGTCCTCATCATGATTCTCGTCTCCGTCCTCTCGCTCTTCATCCTCCCCCGCCTCTTCGATCTCACGGACTTTGGCGCGCACGGATACTTCGACAGTCTCGATGCCGCCTTGGGCTACGCCCGCAAGGAGGCCATCGCATCCGAGTGCCCGGTCCTCGTGACCCTGGGATCGGGCGGCTACGATCTCGAGCAGGCCGGAGGATGCACGAGCGGGAGCTACACCACTCCAGTCGTGAATGCCGCGACGGGGCAGCCTTATGCCTCGAATGCACCGAGCGGAGTCTCCCAGTCCACGAGCCCCGTGTCTTCGAGCATCCTTTTCGATGCGAAGGGTTCGACCCCGGTCACGGAAACCGTCACGATCAGCGGCGGAGGATTTTCGGGAACGCTCACGGTGAATGGCGGCACCGGTTTTGTGAGCCACACGCCGTGACCGATCGCCCACCCTGCCGGATGAAGGGATTCAGCCTGGTCGAACTCGTGATCACGATCGTCGTGATCGCCATCGCGCTCACAGCCGTTTTTCTCGCACTCGACACGGCGGCGGGCTCGAGCGCAAATCCCATGGCCGAAACCCAGGCCATCGCGATCGGGCAGGCGTACCTCGAGGAGATCCAGAGCAAGTCCTACGCGCCGCTCCCCTGCCCGACCCCCTGTAGCCGCTCCACGTACAACGACGTCGACGACTACAACGGGCTTTCGAACACGGGGGCCCAAAATCAGTTCGGACAGCCGATCCCGGGCCTCAGTGACTATACGATCCAGGTCACGGTCGCGCCCGTCACCTTGAACGGCGCCCCCGCCAAACTCATCTCCGTCAACGTGACACGCGGCAACCTGACCGACATCACCCTGTCGAGCTACCGGCTTGCGCTCTAGGCCCACTCCGGATCTGATGGATCGGCCATCCCCATTCCCATCCCGGCCGAACGGCATGAGCTTGATCGAGCTCGTGATCGTGATCGTGATCCTGGGTATCCTCTCGACCGTACTCGGACTCATCATTGCCGGCCCGATCCGGGGATTCTTCGCAACCGGGCGCCGGGTCGCGCTCGTCGAGAACGCCAGTACCGCCCTCACCCAGATGGCTCGCGACATACGCACGGCGCTGCCGAACAGTATCCGGACGACCCAAAGCGGCGGCATCACTGCTTTGGAGCTGCTCTCAACGCTGGACGGTGCCCGCTATCGCGATGGTCCGGGCGGCGGCGTGACTTCGAGTGCCGACATCCTCACCTTCAACGCCGCCTCCTCAGGTTTTAACGTCCTCGGTCACTTCGAAAATCTGACTCTCCCGCTCACGACCACCGCCGACTATCTCGTGATCTACAATACCGGGCAGGCCGGAGCCAACGCCTACGACATCAGTGCCGGCCCGCCGAACGTCATCACCCCCGCCGGCACCACCCTCTCGATCGTCTCGGGTACCTACGAAGACCATGTCTCGATCAGCCCCGCATTCGAGTTCAAGTATCCCTCCCCTTACGACCGGGTCTATCTCGTCGGCGGCCCCGTCTCCTGGTTCTGCGATCCACAGGCGGGAGTGCTCCGGCGCGAGAGCGGCTATGCCATCTCGGCTACCGAGCCCGTGAGTGCGAGTGCAGGCAATCTTGCGAGCGACCAGGTGAGCGCCTGCGCCTTCACCTATACCCCGGGCACCGCCTACCGGGCCGGACTCGTGACCTTGTCCCTCACACTTTCGAGCCACAATGAGAGCGTGACGCTCCTACGCGAAGTCCAGGTGGTCAATGCGCCCTGAAACCGCCTCACGACTCGAGGGTACCGCGCGAGCGCCCCGGGCGCGCGGATTTTCGATCCTGATCGCGCTTTTCATCATCGTGGTCCTGGGTGCGCTCGCCCTCCTCGTGGTTGAAATCACCGGTGCCGGGCAGGCCACGTCGATTTTGGCCCTGCGCGCGGCCGAGGCACTGGATGCGGCCCAGAGCGGGATCCAGTGGGGAGCCCATGAAGCGCTCACGAATCACGCCTGCCCACCCACCACCACGATCAACCTGACCCCAGCGGGTCTTTCCGGATTTTCCGTGACCGTGACCTGCAGTTCAACCCCGCATACGGAGGGGGGGGCGACCTTCAACGTCTATGCCATCCAGGCGGACGCCTCGAACGGAACGTTCGGAGTGACGCCCGATTTCGTTCAACGCAAGATCGCCTTCACCGCAACCGATGCGCCGCCTGAAACCTGACCGGCTCCCGGAAATCTCGTGGTGCCGCCTCATCTCGGGCGTGGTCCTCCTCTGCGCTCTGGGGGCTTTGACACCCGCCCACGCGATCGTGAGCTATGCTGCGAGCCCGACGACTTTCGGCTGGATCAATACCGCGGGGCAAACCCTGATCGTGGCCGGATCCAGCGGAGGAACCTGGTCGGGCGGGGCGGCCTGTACGTCTGGAACCTACGACGGGGCGACACCGGACGACGACATCACCTGGCCGATCAACCTGGGATTCAGCTTCAACTATGGCGGAACAACCTACACTACGGTCCAGATCGACGCCAACGGACGTCTCCAATTCAATAATAGCGCCTGCGGTTATGGGGGTCCCTTTATCCAGATCCCCACGACGGCCGGCAACACGATCAATACCCCGACCACGACGATCATTCCCTACAGCGTGGATTTCGATCCCGGGGATCCATCCATATACAACGGGAAGCCTGAAAATACGTTCTGCGCCGCGACTGCCAATCCCCCCTGTGGCGTCTTCTATGGAACCGGAATGACATCTGCCGGCGTACCGTATTTCGTCGTGACCTGGCTCAACGTGCCCCAGTCCGGCTTTCCTCCACCACCCGCTTTCAGCGTGCAGGCGATCCTTTATGCCAACGGCACCTTCGCGTTCCAGTACGAGAACAACACGAGCGATCCCCCGACCGATTCCAACGGGAACCTGCCTGCGATCGGCTGGGTGATCGATACGACGAGCAACTATTACAACTACCCCTATGTCACAAATACCAATAATATCGTGGCGCTGAACGACAAAGCGATCCTCTTCAGTCCGAACCTCCTCGACCACTTCGCGATCTCGGCGCCAGCCTACGGCAGTACCTGCGCGAGCGACTCCGCTCCCGTCACGATTGCCGCCCTGGATGCGGCTGGTAACGTGATCCCGAACTACACGGGACTCGTCACGATAACGGTCAGTTCGGGTTCGGGCAACGCCACCCTGAGTATCGACCAGGCCCAAGGTACGCTTACGTTCATCGGCTATAACCCCACTACCGGCTATCCCCAGTGGAGCTACCAGTTCGTTCCTGCCGACCAAGGTGAAATCGTGCTCAATCTCGCCGATCCCAGCGCCGAGACCGTCACCGTCACGGTCCAGGATTTCGGTACCGGTATCGCGTCGACCTCGAACCCCATCACCTTCCAAAACGGCTCGCTGGCGATCGCGAACGCGCCCGGTGCATTCGCCGTGCCCGTCGCGGGACGCCCGCAGGATATGACCGTCACCGTCATGAACGGTTGCAACGTGAGGACCAACACCCACGGGAATCAAAATATGAGCGTCTGGCTAACACTCGCCCCGAATCAGCCCGCGGGCGCCCTTTTGCCGGGCGTGACGGGCAATACCAACTCAACCGTGAATCCACTGCCGACTGCTCCGCCATCTGGTACCAATATCAAGTTGGCATTTACACAGGGTCTTGCGGATTTCACCCTGGATACGACCGATATCGGCAAATACTTACTGAACTGGTGCCTAGGCAAGATCAACAAAGGCCACTCGGGAACCTGCGGCAGCATACCGATCACGGTCATCCCCTACGACCTCCTCATCAGTGTGAGCGGGAACCCGGGTGCCCAATCCCCGACCGAACCGGTATTCACCGGAGCCGGAAGGAACTTTTCGGCCACGGTGACCGCCTATGCCTGGTCCCCGGCCGATTCCTGCAATCCGCCTGGGCCCGGCCCGTCCGGTCCGGCGAGCTGCACGCCGCCCACCGGATCCGGCATCAAGATCGACACCGCATCGAGCCTCGTCCTGAACCACTTCTCCTGGCCGGTCACGATCGCGGCCCAAAGCCCCTTCCATCCCAAGGCCGGCAGTTTGGGATCGATCGCGAACGGCTCAGTGACCGTAACCGGCGGGACCGGCAGTAGTTCCAGTCTCGAATATAGCGAGGTGGGCAGCGTGACGCTCGCAGCGACGGGAGCGAACTACCTTGATACCGCCGGCGTGAACGCGATCGGCTACAGCTACTACACGGGAACTCTTCCGACGAGCAGCTTCGTGGGGCGCTTTACACCCGACCACTTTGACGTGACGGTGAACCAGCCAGCCTTCGCATCAAGCTGCGGAAGCAGCTTCAGCTATCTCGGACAACCGCTCAACTATTCCACCCAACCCCAGGTCACCATTACGGCGGTCGACGCGCAAGGTGCGACCACGCTCGACTACACGAACTATGCGGCCGCGGGCACCGGATCAGACTGGTGGAAACTCGGTGCCATTGCCCCAACCTACGCGGATCCCAATGCCCCATCCAGTCTCGGAGTGACGGTTGATTCCGGAGTAGCCGCCTATGCTCCACCCACCACTTCGAACACCCCGGGTACGCCCGGAGCCGTGACCACGACCTTCTCGGGGCCCCTGTCCTATACCCAACCCGACACCGGCGCCCAACCCGCCCCGAGCGCGAGCCCCTTCAGTTCCGACATCACGGTCAGTTTTCCCGTGGAGGATTCGGACGGCATCGTCTCGCAGCCGAATCCGTTCACCTTCTCGATCGGGTTCGCAACCGGAGATGCCTCGACCATCCGGCAGGGACGGCTCATCATCCCGAACGCCTACGGATCCGAGGAACTCGATCTCAACGACCCGATGGTGACCCAGTATTACTTGGGAACATCAACCGGCTGGGTCACCGCAACCGACGACCAGTGCACGACGGGAGTCACCCTGTCTCTCGCAGAGCCGGTGGGGGGGGGTCCGATCGTCCCCGCCGACACCTGTGTATGGGAAACCGGAAACCAGAGCGGACTCTCCTGCGGAAGCGGGAAAACCGGGGAGGATTTCAGCGAACCGCCCGTGAACGGCAACTTTAATCTCTGGTTCAAGGCGCCGGACGTGACCGGACCGCTCCTCCTCAAAGCCCTGACCCTGCCCACCTGGCTTGAATACGACTGGGCGGGGACGGGTCAGGACAACCAGGCACCGGCGGGAACGCTCAACTTTGGTCTCTATCACGCGAACCCCGCCCAGATTTACTGGTACGAGATCTACTGACTGCCACTCGCCTCGTTTGACCGGCTGAAGTACGCGCATAGGGCATCCGGTTGCTCCTCGATCGGGAAATGCCCGGCATCCTCTATCCGGTGGATGGTGAGTGCGGGATAAGCGGGCACAAACTCCCGTTCGATCAAAGCATCCGTGATCGCCGGATCCCGCGAACCGACCAGCAGTGTCATCGGAATGGGGCAGGGCCGAGCAGGATCCGGCACCCGCTCCACTCGCCCCCAGGACTCGAGGTAGGCACGGAGCGCGCCGGGAATGGTCTCCCGCAAACTCGTCGCAATCCAGGATTCGGGAGGGGGTTCGAACCGGATTCCGGCCGCAAGATGGCGCAGGATCCGGGTCCGGGCTTCCGGATCATGGCAGGACGCTTCGTATAGCTCGTGTGCGCGCGGATCGAGCGCGATGCCGGATCGGGGAACCGGTGCGATGCCGACCAGGTCCGTGACCCTTGCGGGAGCCTTTTCTGCCACCTTCTGGATGATGAGTCCACCCATGGAGTGCCCGACCCAGCGCGCCCGCGGGATTGCGAGCGCATCCGCCAGCCTGATGAGATCGTCGGCGGCCTCATCCACCGTATAAAGCCCTGCCTCTCCCCTCGATCGGCCATACCCCCTGAGATCGACCAGGATCCAGCGTTGTGAGTGCGCACAAGCGATTGCCTTGAGCGGGTCGAATGCGGATCCGGCACGCAGCCACCCATGCACAAAAATGCTATAGGGGCCGCCCGATCCAACGATTTCACAGGCGATCATGACCGGCCTCTGTCCCGTGCAGGTGGCCGAAAACACGAATCGGTTCCGAGCTTTTCGATCTTTCGGGTCAGCGTATTGCGCCCGATGGCCAAAAGGCGGGCTGCCTCCTGGCGGTGGCCGTCCGTGCGCAGGAGAGCCTCCTCGATCAGTACCCGCTCGACCGAGCCGAGAACGCTGGCAAAGGCTCCATCCGATGCCGTCTTGAGCCAGATCCGAAACCCATCCAGCCACTCATCCGGCTTTGGGGAGTCTCCCCGGGGCGCGAGAGGGAGAAGGTCCTCGAGCGAGGCGACCGGACCCGGTGTTTCGAGCGCGAGCTTGCGGCAAAAGTTGATGAGTTCGCGCACGTTTCCGGGCCACGGCCAGCGTTTGAGTTCGGCCATCGCATCCGGGGTGAGTCGCGGCGGAGCGGCCCCGAGTTCCTGGGCGGCATCGTGGAGAAAATGGTCCAGTAGCAATGGCAGATCGCTCACCCGGTCGCGAAGCGGTGGCAGGTGAATCGCTACGACGTTGAGCCTGTGGTAGAGATCTTCCCGGAACCGGCCATCTCGTACCAGATCCTCGAGATTCTGATGGGTCGCCGCCATGATCCGCGAATCGGTTGAAATGGATTCGCGCCCACCCACGCGAAAGAACTCGCGTTCAGCGAGGACACGCAAGAGCCGGGTCTGAAGGGCAAGCGGCATGTCTCCGATCTCGTCAAAGAACAACGTCCCGCCCTGGGCCTGTTCAAAACGGCCGCGATGCTCGGCCACCGCACCGGTGAAGGCACCCCGTTCGTGGCCGAAGAGTTCGGATTCGAGAAGTTCTCCAGGTATTGCGGCTGCGTTGATGGCCACAAAGGGCCCCCGCGCGCGCGGGCTGTGCGCATGGAGTGCACGAGCCACGAGTTCCTTGCCGGTTCCGGACTCCCCACTGATCAGTACGTTCACTTCGCTCCGGGCCAGACGTCCGATCTGGCGGAAGACCCGCTGCATGGCCGGAGCAGCGCCGATGAGCGGGGAGCGGGGTCGGGATGTGCCCGGGCGCGCGGAGATGGCTGGCTTGAGCTCGAGTGCCCGGCTCAATACCGCCATGAGTTCGCGTAGATCAACCGGCTTGGGCAGGTATTCGAACGCGCCCTGTTCGTACGCCGTAACGGCATTCTGGAAATCGGCGTGGGCCGTCACGACAATGACCGGTCGACCCGGGTACCGGCCGATCCATTCCGGCAAAAACCGGATTCCGTCTCCGTCGGGGAGGCGGATGTCCATGATCAGGGTGTCTGGAGTCTCCCGATCGAGCGCCTCACGGAGACCGTCCAGCCGGGCGAAGGTTCGCACCCGGTAGGCTTGCTTCTGGAGAGCCTTTTCGAGTACCCAACGCATGGACTCGTCGTCGTCGACGACCCAGACGGCTTTAGCATCGGTCGGCATGGCGCTAGCTTGCGAGCGGCAGAAGCAGGGAGAAGACCGTTTCGCCGGGACGGCTATGCCACTCGATGAGCCCGCCCTGGCGCTGAATCAGGTCCTGGGCGATCGCAAGACCGAGTCCGCATCCGCCGCTCCGGCCACTCACGAGCGGGAGAAAAAGCCTTTCACGCAGGGGAGCCGGCACACCCGGACCATCGTCTTTGACATCGACGCGAATGGCCAAGGCATGCCTTCGCCCCTGGATCGTATACTGGCGTTCGATCCGGGTGCAGACCGAGAGGACGCCTCGATCCGCGAGCGCTTCCCGGGCGTTGCGTACGAGATTGATCAGGGCCTGGATCAAAAGATCGCGATCCAAAACGAGATCGGGCAGAGAGGGGTCGAAATCCCGTTTCAACCGGAGCCCCTGGGGACGCTCGACCTCGACCAGCTTGAGGACATGCTCAATCGGCTCATGGATGTTGAGCGAGATAGGCTTTGGCGGATTCAACGGACCGAGAAGCATTTCGACGAGGCTGTTCAGACGGTCGACTTCAGTGAGAATGATCCTCGTGTACTCGCGCAAACCCGGATCGTGAAGCTCGGATTCCAGGAGCTGGGCGGCACCTCGCATGCCTCCCAACGGGTTTCTGATTTCATGTGCGAGACGCAGAAGCAGCATCCGGTTGGACTGGTATCGTTCGGTCAGTGCGTCCTCGCGACTGATGAGGAGGTGCCGATCGAGCGGATAGAGCTCGAGGATGAGCTCTTCCAGACCCAGCGGAGTGGCCACACAGTCGAGGGTAATGGAACGCTTGCCGAGACTGATTTCGACTTCGCGGTAGGTTCGCATCTCGCGCTTCGGTATCTGTTCCAAAAGCAGGGAGGCGAGGGGCTTGAATCCGGAAAGGATCTCAACCAGCTGACGTCCATCGATGAGGTGGGGCAGCTCGAGGAGATCGATTGCCGCGGCATTGGCGTAGAGAATCCGCAGTTCAGGATCCAGCCGGACGATGGCCGTGGCCAGAACGTCCAGAAGCACGGCCAGATCGGTCGGGAACCGGTTCCTGTATGAGACCGCAGCCATTGCACCATCATAGTGCAAAAGAGGCGGACTGGCTTTTGCAAGGCGTCTTTATGCGCCCCGTTAATGCGGGATGGCTTTGATCGGCCCTGTATTTTTGAAAAGCGGCGGTCCGAGCAAGGGGCGCCCGGCCAGTATCGAGTGCTGGTGGACGAAAAACGTGACGGACCGGTGTGCCAGGACCTTGTTCGTGGGAGAGAGGATTTCGACCGTGAGCCGGTGGGTGCCGCGATAGACCCGATGGAGCACCTCTGCAGTGAGTCGCGTGGGACCGCCCTCGGCCCTCCCATCCAGGAGATATAAAAAGCGGTCCCCCATTGCAAGAGGTGGAGAAACCTGAACCGATGCCGTCAAAACACCCCCGATATTGAAGAGGGATTGATTGGGAGTGGGGCTCAGAATCGAGAGCTGGGCGTAGGGGTGAGTGGGCCTACCCAGACGGACGGGTTCGGCCGGGGATACGGGCATGACCACCGTTTTAACGGTATAGGTGCTGAGTCCCGCTCCAAGCCTAAGGCGCGAAGCGCCCGGATGAGGGACATCGGAATAATGTCGCACCCCATGCGGTCCGATCCAGGTATAGATGGCGGCCTGGGCCGTCGCCGTAACCATGAGGCAAAGCCCCAAAACGATCGTGAGTGGGATCCGTCGGTTCACGTCCGTAAGCTTACCTCTTGGGGAAAGCGGAGACAAGCAGCGTTGCCAGCGGCCTTGAAAACCCTCAATTATCGAAAGGTAACCGATGGGGTAGGGGTGAGAACTCATGGCTCCCTCTCGAACACCCCATTCGAGGATCACTCCTCGAAACACCGCTAGCCGGTAAGCGTCTCAGGCGCGCGGATCTCGAATGCGCCACACATTTCGCAAGTTCTTCTAACCATCACGGGTTCTGACGGTTGTAGCGGACCCAGGTGACCTGTGGCATTTTTGCGAGATGCAGTCGTGCGATCGCACCACTATGGTCATCCCGGTCGCGGAGTTCGAGGCTGCCCCCATGATTCTCGGCTACTTCTCGCGCGACCAGAAGGCCGATCCCGCTCCCGCCCGGCTTGGTCGTGAAGAAGGGAACGAACAAGTTCTCGGTTTG
>JAJZBR010000070.1 GCA_021798795.1 Pseudomonadota bacterium | reverse complement strand
AGGACGTGACGACGACGATCGAACTGCTGAGGCTCATGGGTGTTGAGGTCACGATCGACGAGAAAATGCGTCTTGAGGTGGATGCATCCAGTATCCGGCGCTATTTTGCCCCCTATGATCTCGTGAAGACCATGCGGGCCTCGATTCTGGTCCTGGGACCGCTTCTCGCTCATTTTGGCGAAGCCGAAGTCTCCCTGCCGGGCGGGTGTGCGATCGGCGTCCGACCGGTCAACCTGCATCTCGAGGGTTTGCGCCGGATGGGCGCCGACATCCAGGTCGAGGAGGGTTACATCCGCGCCCGTGCCGGCCGGCTTAGGGGCGCAACGATCCTCATGGATACCGTTTCCGTGACAGGCACCGAAAATCTCATGATGGCAGCGACCCTCGCTGATGGCCAGACGATCATCGACAATGCCGCGCGCGAACCCGAAGTCGTCGATTTGGCCAACTGCCTCGTGCGCATGGGCGCACGAATCGAGGGAGCGGGAACGGATCGGATTGCGATCGAGGGCGTGCGGAAGCTCCATGCCACGAGCCACGAGGTACTCCCGGATCGGATCGAGACTGGAACCTACCTGGTTGCGGCAGCGCTCACCCGCGGTCATATCCGGCTTCGGGATACCCGGCCGGAGCTACTGGATGCGGTACTCGAAAAACTGCGCGAAGCCGGCGCCGGGATACGATCCGGTGCAAACGACATTGAGATCGAGATGCGATCCCGCCCCCGTTCGGTATCCGTGAAAACCGCTCCGTACCCGGCATTTCCAACCGATATGCAGGCCCAGTTCATGGCGCTCAACGCTGTTTCCGCGGGAACCGGGACGGTTACCGAAACCATTTTCGAAAACCGCTTCATGCACATTCATGAACTGCAACGCATGGGTGCCAATATTCGTCTCGAGAGCAATACGGCCATCGTCCAGGGCGTGGATCAACTCCGCTCGGCTCCGGTCATGGCAACTGATTTACGCGCATCGGCGAGTCTGGTTCTGGCCGCGCTCGTAGCCGATGGGCAAACACTCGTCGACCGCATCTACCATATCGATCGCGGGTACGAGTGCATCGAAGAAAAACTTCTCCAGCTCGGAGCACGCATTCGGCGTCTCCCCGAAAGCAATCGGACGGCTGCTGAACGGCCGGCTCGAGCGGCGGTTCAGGTATCCGAAGCGTAGGCCCAGTGCCACGGTTCATAGATGAAGCCGTGGCGGTTATTCCGAGGATAGGACAGATGGAATCCGAAACGGCTCGCCGAGTGATTGAGCCAGTCGAAGAGAACCGTCCCTTCAAAGGCCTCAGTCAGCGGTTCGGATTCATCGGTACTCGAGAGGTCAAGCGCGCGACCCGTGTGGTGTTCGCTGTATCCGGGGGGCGCGATCCGTGTGAGAATCGTATCGAGCGGAGCGCCGCGTTCGAGTTGCCGCCGGATGAGGCGCGCCTGGTGGGCGACCGAGCGGTAAGCCGAGATCACGACGATCGGAATTCCGTCTTGCCGTGCGGCATCCCCGAGACGGCCGAAGGCGCGGCTCGCCTCACACGCAAGCCAGATCGGACGTCCTTCACGATCCAGGCCGGTTTCGACCCAGAACGGAGGCTCTGGCATGGCCCGGAGTCCCCGCGAGGCGGCATAGCCCGCCGGGATTCCCAATGCCGCGTGGAACTCGGCGATGCTCGGGGTAGGTGATTCGAACATGGTCGGACGCTCGGGAGGGGTCTCAGCCTGGGGCCCCTCGTGTGTATAATTGTGGGCACTGACTGTCGGGTCCGGAGTATCCCGGACCGGCGGCAATCATTTTAGGGTATCGCGGTCGCCGTGTTACCGTCCAGTCGAATGCAGCCGATCGAGGAGGCGCCATGAGTGAGAGTCGAATCGTACCGAAACCCTCGGTTGGGTGGGGCCGTCGCCTGCTCGGCTGGATCGACGCGCGTTTCCCGCTCACGAAACTCTGGCAAAGCCAGGTCAGCGAATACTACGCACCCATCAACTTCAATTTCTGGTATTTTTTCGGATCCTTGGCCCTTTTGGTTCTGATCAACCAGATTGTGACCGGGATCTTTCTGGCCATGAGCTACCAGCCCAATACGCATCTCGCATTCGGGTCGATCCAGTACATCATGCGCGATGTGCACTGGGGTTGGCTCCTCCGCTATATGCACACGACCGGTGCATCGCTTTTTTTCGTCGTGATCTATCTGCACATGTTCCGTGGCCTGCTTTATGGCTCCTATAAAAAACCGCGGGAACTGCTTTGGATCCTCGGAATGCTGATTTATGTCTGTCTCATGGCCGAGGCATTCATGGGCTACCTCATGCCGTGGGGGCAGATGTCCTACTGGGGCGCTGTCGTCATCACTTCGCTTTTCGGTGCGATTCCGTGGATCGGCAGTCATCTCGTGATCTGGATCCGCGGTGATTTCGGTGTCAGCGGAGCGACGCTCAACCGGTTTTTCGCTCTTCATGTGGTGGCGATCCCGCTGCTTCTGGTTTTTCTTGTACTCTGCCACTTGATGGCGCTGCATGAAGTGGGTTCCAACAATCCCGATGGCATCGAGATTCACGAAAATCTCGATCAAAATGGCAAACCCGTCGACGGGGTGCCCTTTCATCCGTACTACACGGTGAAGGATCTCTTTGGAGTGGGTGTCTTCCTGATTATTTTTGCGATCATCGTGTTTTATGCTCCGACCTTGAAAGGAATCTTCATTGATCCCATCAACTACAAGCCGGCCAACTTTCTGCAGACCCCTCCGGACATCCACCCGCTCTGGTATTTCACGCCCTATTACGCTATCCTCCGATCCTTCCCGAACAAATTGTTCGGTGTAAGCGCGTTCATGCTGGCGGTCGTCGTGCTCTTTTTCCTGCCTTGGATCGATCGGCATCCGATCAAGTCGGTCCGCTATCGCGCTCCGTTCTACCGGATCCTGTTGCTCGTGTTTGCGGCGACCTTTCTTTTCCTGGGGTATATCGGCATGCAGCCAGCAACCTTATTTTGGCAGAAGATCGGACTGCGCATGGCGGAACTCTATTTCCTCTTCTTTGTGACCGCCTGGACCTATGCTCGTTCTCCGGGTAACCGGCGGCTGATCGTGACCTTCGCGCTTGCTCTGGCCGCGATTCTCTGGATCGACTGGCGCTTTTATCTCCCGTCGATTGCATCCCTCATCTGGTGGACTCTGCTCATTCCCGTAGGCTATCTGATTCTCTTCTTCCTGGTTCCCCTGCTCTGGCCCGGCGGGATGCGGGATCGGAGTGTGCCAACCCGGGTGACACTATGATGAAGATGTCATATCGGATTGGTCTCCTGGCGCTCGGTGGCATCATCGGGTTGGGTCTCGCCGCACCCCGGGGCGAGGCCGTCAAACTCAGTGGTTATCCGCTTCAAAAGGCCCCTATCAACCTGACGGATACGGCTTCACTGCAGCGCGGGGCGCGCACATTCGTCAACTACTGCATGGGTTGCCACACACTCCAATACCAGCGCTGGAGTGAGCTCGGACATCGCCTGGATCTCAACAATCGGGCACTTCGGGAACTCATGTTTCTCCAGACCAAGCCAAGCGAGATGATGACGAACGCCATGCCTGCCCTGGAGGCCACCCGATGGTTCGGTGCAGCGCCTCCCGATCTTTCGGTCATCGTGGATGAAAAAGGGTCCAGTTGGGTTTATACCTACCTGCGCAGCTTCTACGTCGATCCGCGCCGGCCGACGGGTGTCAACAATGCCGCATTTTACCGCGTGGCGATGCCGGATCCATTCTGGCAGACTCAGGGTCTGCAAAAGATCGTCTACCGTAAAATCCGGCGCGACGGGGGATGGGTGTACCGGTTTGTAAAGTTCGCGCCTGTGACAGATGGCACACGCTCGCCTCAGGCGTTCCAGAGGCAGGTGGGCAACCTCACCAACTTTCTGACCGCAGTGAGCCACCCGGATGAGCTGAAGCGGATCCATCTCGGCGTCTGGGTGATTGCCTTCTGCGTGGTGTTCACTGTACTGGCCTATGCCCTCAAACGCGAGTTCTGGAAGGATGTCCACCGAAAACATCCCGATGCCAAATGAGGATGAACTGAGGCGCTGTTCACACAGGCGGGCAGCCCCCGCCGGGTGTGGGTGGTTGCCCCCGGCATGAGGCGATGACACTCTACTCGGATCCAGCAGGTGCCGACAGCCATCGAGTGAGGCTCGTGTTCGCTGAAAAGGGCATCCGGGTTCCCGTCATCAATGTTCGTTCGACCGAGCGTCTGCCGGACGATCTGCTGTCACTCAATCCCCGTAACCTGATACCCATGTTGAGCGACCGGGAACTCGTGGCTTACCACCCCCACATCATCATGGAATACCTGGACGAACGGTTTCCTCACCCGCCGCTCCTGCCACTCGACCCGGTGGCGCGGGCCCGTGTGCGGCTGACCCTTCATCGGATTGAGCATGACTGGTACACCCTTCTTCCCCATCTTGAGAACCGGAATCGCGGAGCGAACCTCGAGAAATCAAGGCAGCATCTGCGCGAGAGCCTGATCAGCAGTGCCGAGGTGTTCTCGGCCAAGCCCTATTTCCTGAGCGACGAGTTCTCGCTGGTTGATTGTACGATCGCCCCGATTCTGTGGCGGGTCGATTTCTGGGAGATTCCGCTCGAAACCCTGGGTAAATCCATTGTCGATTATGCCGATCGCCTGTTTCGCCGTCCCGCTTTTCGGGCGAGCCTCACACCGGACGAGCAACGCATGCGCCCCGGGTGAAAAATTGATTCCCTGCCGTTCCTACCTCTTGCGCGCCCTTTACGACTGGATCGTCGAGAATCAGCTGACGCCCCATCTCCTGATCGATGCCGACTGTAAGGGACTGATACTGCCTGCCGACCTCAAACCCGATCAGGGACGGTTGGTCCTGAACCTGAGCCCGGAGGCAGCCGCATCGCTTGTACTCGGTCCTGAAGGCGTGGAAGCCGAGCTCAGGTTTCAGGGGCGTCCTTTCCATGTCACGGTTCCGCTCGCTGGTTGTCTCGGTCTTCTTGCCAAGGAAAATGGAGCGGGCATGATGTTTCCGGAAGAGGCGGGCTTGCCACTGACCACAACTCCGGGATCCTCCCCTTCCGGGGGATCTGCGGTGTCGAGGAAACCCACGCTGCGTCTCGTCAAGTAGTCAGGGACGAGGAGCGATCCCAACACGATGGGGTCGGGGGGTTACGGTCGCAACATTTGACGCAGCCCGGCACCTCTGTGAGCCGCTCCGATGGCTTGTTGGACCGGAAACCGAACGCCACAGGGCACAACTGACGGGTTGCGCTCACCAGATAGCTGGCGTCCAGTTTTCCTCGAGACCCCCCTTGTTGAGCGCGCCCACCCGCACCACGTGCGGGCTCACATAGTAGTAAGGCGGGACGGGCAGATTGAGCGGTGCGGGCGAGCCCTTCAGAACCCGACCGGCCAGATCATACATCGACCCATGGCAGGGGCAGTGGAAACCACCTTTCCAGGAGGGTCCGAGCGATCCTCCGGGTTTGGGGACATAATCCGGAATGCAGCCTAAATGAGTACAGATGCCGATCAGAACCAGGTATTCTTTATCAATGGAGCGCCAGTAGTCATATACGCCTTTCGCCATACCCGGTGGCTGTTGGGGCTGACGGTTACGCGGATCCTTGAGTGTGGGATCCATTCCAGGAAGGGCTGCGAGCTGCTCCGGAGTTCTCCGCAAGACCCAGGCCGGCTTGTGCCGCCAGAGCACGGTAATGAGCTCGGCCGGATGGATTTTGCTGATATCGATATCGACCGGACTGCCAGCTGCCACCGCCTTGCGGCTCGGATTCATCGATCCGATGAAGGGCACGGCAGCGGATGCGACACCGACGGCGCCGATCACGGTCGTGGCCGTGATGAGGAAACGGCGTCGCTCACGATCGACAGACTCGTTCGCGACTTCCGGGCTCGTTTTCACTTTGGATTCTGGAGAGCGGTTCAACGCGAAATCCTCCATCGAGGGCAGGTGACGGACACAGACACGAGATGCCTAATTATAAATTATTTTGAACCCGTCCGTGTCTGGGCGGCTTGCGAATGGATGGGTATCATGGCCCCAGTGAAGGCGGGGCCCCATGATGGAGGTGCCGGAAGGTGACAATCGAGATCGTGTATGGCGACATTACAGCACTTGCGGTCGACGCCATCGTGAATGCCGCGAATGAAAGCCTTTTGGGCGGGGGAGGGGTCGATGGTGCGATCCACCGGCGGGCAGGACCCGAACTGCTTGCAGCCTGCCGCCTGATCGGTGGCTGCCCGAGCGGAGAGGTGCGTCTCACGCCCGGATTCAAGCTGCCTGCCCGTTTTGTCATCCATGCCGTGGGGCCGATCTGGCGGGGAGGGGGATATGGTGAATGCGAGTGTCTGACCCAAGTCTATGACCGCGCCTGCGCCATCGCCGTGCAGCACGGGTTTCGGACGCTTGCCCTGCCTTGTATTTCAACGGGCGCCTATGGCTTTCCCAAGGATCTGGCATGTGAACTCGCCTTCCGGGTGTTCATGCGTTACGAGGATCAAAAGCTTGGGATCCTCGCCGTGGTTTTCGACCGGGAGAACGAGCAACGGTACCGA
>JAJZBR010000069.1 GCA_021798795.1 Pseudomonadota bacterium | reverse complement strand
CCCGGTGTGATGCGGACCGAAAGCTTCATCGGCATTATGTTTCGTAATGAACGTGTCACGATACTAGCGTTCGCCGTTTGACGGAAGGGTCACCACGGCTTCGAGACCCTCCTTCGGGTGATTCCGGAGATAAAGGCGGCCACCATGAATTTCAGCAATGTTGCGCGCGATACTGAGCCCGAGACCCGTGCCGCCGCGCTCCCTGCTCCGTGACGGATCGAGCCGGTAATAAGGCTCGAATACCTTCTCGAGCCGATCGATTGGAATCCCGGGCCCGTGATCCCGGATCACAATTTCCACTACGCTGCCGGTCGTTCGGAGGCTGATTTCCGCACGCTGTCCGTAGCGGAGTGCGTTCTGGATCAGGTTTTCGCAAAGCCGGCGGAGGAGCGAGGAACGCCCCCGAATCGGGCGGGTGAGCGCCCCTTCAATGGTCACGGATTGGCCCTGTTCTGCAAGATCGGCCTGGATCGTTTCAAGGAGCGCCATGAGATCAATGGGTTCAACCGATTCGGCTGAATCGAGGCCTCTCAGGAAATCAAGCGTTTCTCCTGTCATGGCCGCCATCTCATCGAGATCGCGAATAAATTTCTCCCGGAGCGTGACATCATCCAGGAGTTCGCTCCTGAGCCGCATACGTGTGATCGGTGTTCTGAGATCGTGTGAAATCGCGGTCAGCAGCCGAGTCCGGTCATCCAGGAACTGTTTGAGCCTGCTTTGCATGCCGTTGAATGCGTGCGCCGCCCGCCGGACTTCGATGGGACCCCTTTCCGGCAGGGGATCGCGTTGGAGGTTATGACCGAAATCTTCGGCTGCATTCGCGAGTGCCGAGAGCGGTCGAGTGGCCAGCCGGACGGCCCAGAGCACGAGCGCGAGAATGGCCAGGGCCAGGACGCCGAGATAGGCGATCAACGGATAGGGCCACTCGGTAATCCCGAGCGGTCTCAGATAGTTGAAGCGGACCCAGCCCGGGGAGTTCAGGCGAATGTCGAAGACACTGCGGGTGCGGTAGCCGTAGTCGAATGGCAGAAAGTGATCCGCATGCGGTACCGGATCGCGCAGAAGATATCCCGTGATCTCATGATGGGGAAGAAAGGTCTTCAGGATATGGAGGAAGCGCAGTGCCCGGTGATCTTGGGGCCGTGCATCAGCGGGCGTTTCGGGGTGCCGCGCGAAAAGCCTGACGCGAACCCTCGGAGAGGTGCGGATGGCTGCCACGCGGTTGCGCTCGCGCGTCGGCAGGTGGTCGAGGAGATTCACGAGATCGGCATCGTGTTCCGCGAGCTGCCGGTCTGAAAAATACACAAGAGCCTGGTCGCGTTCGTAGAAACTCAGGCTGGCGGCCACGATCTGCGCGACGGTGAGCCCGATCAGGAGAATCAGGGTGAGGCGTCCGAAGAGCGATTGGGGGATGAGACGCACTAGGGCATCACTTCCACGGAAAGCGCAAAGAGGTAGCCTTGTCCCCGTACCGTGCGGATCAGGGCAGGTTCGCGGCCATCGTCACGCAGCCGATGTCGCAGGCGGCTGACCTGGATGTCGAGGCTGCGATCGGCCGGGGAGTTCCGGTTGCGCCCCCAGAGCATTTCCGTCAGGACCTCGCGTTGGAGCACAATCTGGGGGTGACTCAGGAAGATGCGTAAAAGGCGGTATTCGGCTCCGGACAGTGCGATGCGAATCCCGGTTGGCGCAATGAGTTCCCGGCTGCCCGTCAGAAGCTGCCAGGAGCCGAACCGGAGCGTATGGGGGTCCGCCGGTTCGGGGCCATCCGGGAAAGCGCGTGTTCGCCGCAGCACGCTCTTGATGCGGGCTACCAGCTCGGCCGGGTTGAAGGGTTTGGGGAGGTAGTCGTCTGCGCCCGTTTCGAGACCCGTGATCCGGTCGATGTCCGTGCCGCGTGCGGTCAGCATGAGGATGGGTACCCGGGAGCGTTGGCGAAGCCAGCGGCACCAGGCCAGTCCATCGGTTCCTGGAAGCATGAGATCCAATACCACGAGGTCAGGTGGAGCGCCCGATTCCTCGAACGCCGTCTCCAGGTAGGAGCCGTCCGGGACAGCGGTCACCCGGTAGCCCTGACGGAACAGATATTCCCGGAGGAGGTTTCCGATTTCCTGGTCGTCGTCGACAACCAGAATATGATCGCTCCGTGCCAAATCAGCTACCTCAAGTCAGGACAGGTGGTGTGATCCGCATTGTAGTGCTGCATACCCACGAAAAACTGTAACAAATTGTATCTCGGGCACTGGATTCCCTGGAGAAGTGCGAAAATATGCAGAATCGATGTCCATCGAGTTCCTGCGTGCCCGATCACTCCCATTCCTCGCGCCCATCGCACAAAGCCTGGATTGTCGTCAGTCTGATCGTGGTGGCCTTGGCAGCCGTCACGGTCTGGCGCATCCAGGCCAATCAGGCGAACAGTCACGTCCGGAAAAGACAAGGGCCACTCGTCGTGGCGACCGCAGCGGTTACCACCGCATCGGTTCCCGTTGAGCTCAAGGCAACAGGGGAAATCGCTTCGCGCCATACCGTGAGTGTCATTCCGCAGGTGAGCGGCATCCTCGCAGCGGTCGACTTCCATGAGGGACAGATGGTTCGGAAGAATCAGATTCTATTCCGGATCGATGCGGCACCTTATCGTGTGGCGCTTGCTTCGGCACGTGCCGCATGGGTGCTTGACGAATCCATTGTCAAGCGCGATGCGCAGCTCGTCCCACACGGGTATATCGCGCCGGAAGCCTATGAAACGGCCGTTGCCACGGCCGAGCAGGCAAAGGCCGCGTTGCATCAGGCTGAGATCAACCTCTCCTACACCACGATCCGCGCACCGATCGGAGGTCTCACCGGAAGTCTTTCGGTTCGCTCGGGCAATCTGGTCTCCTCATCGATGACGACGCCGCTCGTCACCATCAATCAGATGTCTCCGATTCTGGTCCAGTTCGCGCTTCCGCAGGGGGATCTCGAAGCGATTCTGCATTATCGGATGCGGGATCCGGCCACTGCGGAGGTCTTGCGGCCCGGCAATGACCGGGTGCTCGGGTCCGGTCCGCTGGTTTTCATCGACAATACGGTCAATACCCTGACCGGAACGATCCTTTACAAAGCCCGGCTCCCGAACCGGCCCATTCGCCTCTGGCCCGGGCAGTACGTGCGCGTCCAGCTGATCCTCGCGGTTCAAAAGGGTATGCCAGTGATTCCGGACCAGGCGGTCCAGGTCGGCCAGAATGGGCGTTTTGTCTATGAGATCGAGCGCGGCCGTGCCGTGATCGTGCCGGTCGTGATCCGGCGCGAAGCGGGCGGATGGGCGGTGCTCGGCTCGAAGCTGCCGGTTGGTACCACCGTGATCACGGAGGTTCCAGAAACCCTCCGCAACGGTATGAGCGTGGTTCCGCGTCAACGGGCGACTCCGGCCACTCCAGCTTCGTGAAAGTCAATCCAGCCGCGCTGTTCATTCACCGTCCGGTCATGACGACGGTGATCATGTCCGCACTCCTCATTTTTGGCCTGGTTGCCTATTTCAGCCTGCCCGTCAGTGAGCTGCCCCCGGTAGAGTTTCCAACGATCAACGTGTACGCGAGCCTGCCGGGTGCCAATCCGGAAACCATGGCCTCCTCCGTGGCGACCCCGCTGGAGCGACAATTCTCGACCATCTCGGGACTGACCTCGATGAGTTCGGTCAATACCACCGGCAATACCTCGATTTCGCTCCAGTTCCGGCTGTCGAAGAACATCAACAGTGCAGCCATGCTGGTCCAGGCGGCGATTTCCGAGACTATCGGCCGCCTGCCCCCGGAGATGCCGCAACCTCCAACGCTCAGGGAAGCCAATCCGACCGCATCGCCCATCATCTTCCTCACCATGACCGCGCGTCACTTGCCGCTGACTGATCTCGACAACTATGCGGAGACCCGGGTGGCGGAGCAGATTTCGATGCTCTCGGGAGTCTCCGAGGTCAATGTTTTTGGCGGGCAGACGTACGCGGCCCGGATCGAGCTCAACCCGTATGCACTCGCTGCACACCACCTCGCCATCACCCAGGTGGTTCAGGCGATCCAAAGCGGCAATACGAACCTGCCGGCGGGTACGCTTTACGGATCGACCCGAACCTATATGGTACAAGCCCAGGGCCAGCTCAGGGATGCCCGGGCGTATAACGGACTGGTCGTGACCTACCAGAACGGCGCGCCCGTCAAGCTGTCCAGTCTGGGGCGTGCGATCAACAGCGTCGAAGCCAACAAGCAGGTGACCTATTTTCTGAACAAGGCGGTCGATCACGGCCGGCGGGAACCCTCCATCATGCTCGCGGTCCAACGCCAGCCGGGCTCTAATGCGGTCACGATTTCGAAGGAACTCCACAAGGTCATCGCAACACTCTCCCGTGATGCCCCAGGTGACGCCAGCCTCCAGATTTTTCATGACCACGCCCAGTTTGTCCAAAGTTCGATCAATGACGTCAAGCTGACCCTGCTCCTGTCGATCGTGTTCGTGACGCTCGTGATTTTTATGTTCCTGCGCAATATTCGCGCCACCCTGATCTCTGCGCTGGCTCTCCCGACCTCGATCATCGGGACTTTCGCGTTCATGAAACTGGCGGGGTTTGGACTGGACAACCTGTCTCTCATGGGACTCACGCTCGCGGTCGGGTTTGTCGTCGACGATGCCATCGTTGTTCTCGAGAATATCGTGCGACATCGCGAGATGGGCGAACCGGTCTATCAGGCCGCACTACTCGGGACCCAGGAGATCGGTTTCACTGTCGTGTCCATGACACTGTCCCTTGCAGCTGTTTTACTGCCGATCCTGCTCATGGGCGGGATCTTGGGACGGCTGTTCCGCGAGTTTGCCATCACCGTGGCGATCGCCATCCTGCTTTCGGGTGTGGTGTCGCTCACGTTGACGCCGATGCTCTGTAGCCGGTTTCTCAAGGAGAGCGCGAGCACCAATGCCTTTCAACGCCTCTTCGAGTCTCTCTTTGAGCGGGTTCGGCGCGGATATGGCCGGACGCTCACCTGGTCAGTCGATCACTGGCGGACCATGCTGGTTGTGGCCGCGGTCATGCTGGGCCTCACGTTTTATTTTTTTGCAGTGGTTCCGAAGGGATTCATACCGGATGAGGACACAGGTCTCGTCATCGCGGCGACCCAGGCCCCCGAGGGAATCACCTTCAAGGAGCTCCGTACACTCCAGACTCGCGCCGTGCGGATCATTCGCGCCAATCCATACGTCGCCCGGGTGATCTCGAGCGTGGGCCAGGGACAGAGCGGCTCGAGCGGCGGGAATATCGGACGCATTTTTTTCATGCTGAAAAGTCATCGCAGCGTGAGTGCCAACCATGTGATCCAGGAACTTAGGCGCGCCGTCCGACCGATCAAGAGGCTAGAGGTCTTTTTCCGGATTCCGCCTGCGATCAGCATCGGCTCTCTCGGGGGGAACGGATCGTATGATTATGTTCTGCAGGGTTTGAGCGTACGGACGCTCGATCGTGCGGCTACACAGTTCCTGCCGGAGTTACGCAAGGTGGCGGGCATCCAGAGCGTGAGCACGAGTCTCGAACTCAACAATCCGGAGATCAATGTCCATATCCTGCGCCAGCGTGCTTCTTTGCTCGGTGTCACGGCGAATGCGATCCAGCAGACGCTGGATGATGCTTTTGGGGGGAACCAGATCAGCATGATCTATGGTGCCTCGAACGAGTACCCGGTCATTGCTGAGCTCGCGCCCCCTTACCAGAGAAATCTCTCTGCATTGAATGCCCTGGACGTTCCCGGTGCCAACGGATCGTTGGTACCCCTGCCGGCAGTGGCCCGGATCACGCCGGGCGTCGGACCGCTTGAAGTCGATCACTATGAGCAGCTCCCGGCGGTGGCTTACTCCTTCAATCTGGCCCCGGGTGTCTCGCTGGGTGCTGCAACCCGCCGGATCACGGCCCTGGCCACGCGAGATCTGCCGGCCGGTGTGACAGGCGTATTCGTAGGCAGTGCCCAGACGTTCCAGAAGTCACTCGTCGATCTGCCGGTTCTCCTTTTGGTCACGATCCTCGTGATCTATATGGTTCTCGCCATCCTGTACGAGCATTTCGTTCACCCGATCACGATTCTCACCGCTTTGCCCCTGGCCATGGTGGGCGCGCTCCTCAGTCTCATTCTTTTTGACCAGCAGCTCAATATCTACAGTTTTGTCGGCCTCATCATGCTGGTCGGGCTGGTCAAGAAAAACGGGATCATCATGGTTGATTTCGCGATCGACCGCAGACGTGCCGGCGCCAATGCCCATGATGCGATCATCGAAGCCTGTCTCGTCCGCTTCCGGCCGATCCTGATGACGACCCTGGCTGCAATTCTCGGGACCCTGCCGATTGCAATCGGATTCGGTGCGGGAGGCGGGGCGAGGCGCCCGCTCGGCATCGCTGTGGTTGGGGGGCTCATCTTTTCGCAGGCGCTGACCCTCTACATCACCCCGGCATTCTACGTCGCGATGGATCATCTCGCCTCTCGCGTCCACCGCTCGCACCAAACGGGAGTCACCGCATCAGGCGGAGGACTCGAACCGCTCTATGTGACGCATCCTGAGGAACCCGGCTAGGGCGGATCGTCGGGATCGGGCCTTG
>JAJZBR010000016.1 GCA_021798795.1 Pseudomonadota bacterium | reverse complement strand
GCTTCATCACGGATTTGCTGGAGGAGGTGAAAGGCGGGATCGAACGCGTCCCAGTGGAGTTCACGCTTTCCACCGTCGAGAAAAAGCCTTTCCTCCCCGACCCGGCGTTCCGGCCCTTTGGCAATGGCGATCACAGGCAGATTCGTCAGCCCTAGTGCTTCGAGCCGTCTTTCCGCCACGCGGAGCTGCCCCACCCCACCATCGATCAAGAGAAGGTCGGATCCTGGTTCGGATGTGTGGATCAAACGCTGGAAATAACGGTTCAGGGCTTGATCGAGTCCGGCATAGTCATCGCCCCCGTGCTCCAGTTTGAGATTGAACCGTCGATACGAGGGTTTGACTGGCCCTTGGGGTGCGTACACGATCGCGCTGGCGACCGTTTCGTCTCCCTGTGTGTGACTGACATCAAAACAGATAATGCGTTCGACTGGTTCACTCCGTTCCAGTCGGCTTTGGAGTGCGTCAAAACGTTCGCGAAGCAGCGCATGACTGGCCAGGCGCCGATCCATAACGGCTTTCAAGTTCTGTCGGGTCATATCAAGCCAGAGTTTTGCAGTATGCCCCTTAGGCTCAAGCAGGCGAACCGTGTGACCTGCGCGCTTCTCGAGTGCGGCCTCGACAACCGAAAGATCCTGGAAAGACCGGTCAACCAGGATATTTGGGGGAATGCTTTCTTCATAATACTGGGGAAGAAATGCAGTCAGCACACCCGGAGCATCCATCAAAGCATCTCCGGACGGAAACCAGGTCCAGGTACCAAGATTGCGTCCATCACGAATCCGGGTCAGCCCGGCTGCAAACACGTCCTGACGGTTTTCGATCGCCCAGACATCGCAATCCCCCTCCTGGGCAATGATCGCCTCCTGTTCCTGGTTTTGTTGCAGGCGGCCCATGAGGTCACGCAAAGCAGCTGCGCGTTCGAACTCCTGGGCTTCCGCAAGCTCGTTCATGCGCATATAGATGTGATTCACGAGCGGCCGTCCACGCCCTTCAAGAACCCGAATCGCATCGTCGAAATCACGCTGGTAGTCGGCTACGCTGATTTTGCCAACACACGGTGCGGAACAGCGGCCGATCTGATGCTCGAGACAGGGGCGAGTCCGGTTTTTGAAAAACGCATTGCTGCAGTTTCGCAAGCGAAAAAGCTTCTGGAGATCCAACAGCGTCTGCCGTACGGCACTCGCATCCGGATAGGGGCCAAAAAACCGCCCGGTGGCACCTCTCCGCCCGCGGTAGAACGTGAGTCTCGGGAATACGAGCGTGTCATCCACTCGGATATAGGGGTAGCTTTTGTCGTCCCGCAAGACAATGTTATAGCGTGGATGGTCATGCTTGATGATGTTGCTTTCGAGAAGGAGCGCGTCGGCCTCGGTTGGGGTGATCGTGAACTCGACACGCACAACCTGTGTCAACAGTTTCTGCGTCTTGAGCCCTGCATGGGAGGGATCCAGATAGCTTTTGAGCCGATTCGCGAGATTTTTGGCTTTGCCAACATAAAGGAGCTTCGATTGCGGGCCATACATCCGGTATATCCCAGGCGTATGAGGAGCAGATTTGAAACTTGTCTGAAGATCCTGATCCAGAAAACCTGCCTTCCGTTTCCGAGTGACCTGCTGAGGATCATCAGCCATGGAAGACTTGGATTGAACCCTGGTCCGGGTTGATCAAGAGAATGCGATGGTGGTTCGTATCCGTAATGAACAAGCCCAGCGGGGTCTCGAGGATGCCCTCCGGTTCATTGAGTTCGATTTCGAGTTCAAAGGTCGTTATTTTTTCCTCCTCCGGATCCACAATCTTGATCTTCGAGTTGTAGGTATCGGCAACCCAGATCCGACCCTCACGCCAAGTCACACCCAAAGGGTGCTGGAGCCGGGCCATGCGAACGCTGCCATCGCGGTCGCCGAAATCAAAAAGACCGCGCCCGATCAGTGTGGATACGGATCCCTCGGCGCAATTGATTCTCCGAATCGCTGAACTCTCGGAATCGGCTACATAAAGCACCGCACCCGGCGCACTGCAAAGACCCGAGGGCTGGGCAAAGGTAGATTCGGCCAGCCCTCCGTCGGTCAAGGCCTCCTGCCCCGTTCCTGCATATGGACGAATCAGCTGTGCCGAGGCATCTGTAAACCAGACCTGGTGACAACCCGCCATGGCGACGTAGAGCCCTTGCCCGTCGGGTTCGAGATCCCAGGGCGAGTTAAGCCGGATCGGTCCGGTTGTCTCGCGATACGAACCCGGCGCGAGCAGTTGTTGAGACTGGATGCCATCTCCAAAGGCCGTACGAACGATGCCAGTCGATGAATCAATCATGCGTAGCGCATGATTGCCCGTATCAGCAACCCAGAGTGCGCCCGCAAACGAAGCGAGCCCGTGTGGTTCCCTGAAACGAGCAGCCCGGCCATCGCCATCGGCCAATCCGGCTTCCGGCCCACCCCAGCAGGCCGTCACCGTACCTTCTGGATCCAGGGCCAGGACTCGGTGATGCCCGGTGTCCGCAACGTACAGGCGTCTTTCATGCCAGGCCATTTTGGTCGGAAACCAGAGACTGCGTGCCTCCGGTTTCCAGCTCGCTTCGAAGCTCGTTTCAGTGGATGAATGGCCACCATCTTCCGAGAGTAACTGGGAAATCGCACGGGCCAGCAGTTCTCGCTGACCCTCTCCTGATACGGCGAATGCCACTCGTCCGTCGCGATCGAGGAGCACGAGTGTGGGCCAGGCACGGATGCCATATTCCTGCCACAATCGCATCGCCGGATCGTGGAAAACCGGATGGTGGATTTCGTAACGCTTGAGTGCGAGTGCAACACGATCCGTGTTTTTTTCCTCTTCAAACTTGGGCGAATGCACTCCAATGACGGTGAGCTGTCCCTGGAACTGGGTCTCGAGTGCCTGAAGATCGGGCAGGACGTGAAGGCAGTTAATACAACAGTAGGTCCAGAAATCGAGAAGCGTGACCCGCCCTTTGAGTAAATCAAGATCGAGCGGCCGGGTCACATTAAGCCAGATGCCATCGACTGGAAAATCAGGTGCGCGAACCCTTTTCGCAAAAAACGGCATCAGGGTTCCCGAGGAGATTCCTGGCCAACCTGGCCAGGAATGAGCCCTTGAGCCCAGACTTCCCGCATGAGTTCAATGGGGCTGTGGACGTTGAGTTTGGCGTAAAGACGGTGACGATAGGTGCGAACCGTGCTCGGGCTGATGTGGAGAGCCTCGGCAATGTCTTTCGCGTTGCGGCCTTCGCAAAGGAGACCCAGGATTTCCGTTTCGCGGCAACTCAAATTGGGAGAGCCCAGAGCGGGGTCCGCATGCGCCAAGGCATAATCCTGGGCAACATCCCGGCTTAAATATCGCACCCCATCCATAACCGCCCGAACTGCTTCGATCACCTCGTCGGCTGCGCAATCCTTGCTGAGATAGCCCTGTGCCCCCACGGCAAACAGGTGGCTCGGATAAGGCTCCTGACCGGATACGGAAAGTCCGATGACGCGAGGCCTGGGATCAATGGCCGCGAGCTGTCGGGTCGTTTCGAGCCCGCCCATTCCAGGCATGTGGATATCCACAAGGACCACGTCAGGTTTGAGCTCTCGCGCGAACCTCAACCCCTCTTCACCGCTCGATGCCTCACCGATCACATCAATCCCCTCTTCCTCTTCAAGAATTTTGCGGACGCCTGTCCGAATCAGCTTTTGGTCATCGATCAAAAAAACACGAACGCGCTTCATGGCAGACCCGGGAATGGCCGACATCTGCCTCTCACCTTACCCCAGAGCCTCTGGCACGTCCATATAGAGAATCACGGCCTCACCCATTCCTCGGGTTCCGACCGGATGCAGAGTGAATCCGGTATCTGCCAAAGTTACCGTCTGCTCGCCAGGGGCCCCACCCCGAACGTCCTGCGCCGCCCGGATCAAATCAGGCGTCCAGAATCCATGCGCCAAGGCGCCACGGATACCCCTCGCAAGCAACCCGGCAGCTTCATGGAAACCAATATAGCGGAGGAGCATTTCTGCCGAAAGCAGCATGGAGCACGGATTTGCGACATCCTGCCCGGCAATATCCGGTGCCGTGCCATGGGTCGCTTCAAATACAGCTGTCCCATCCCCAACGTTGGCGCCCGGTGCAATCCCGATCCCGCCGACCTGTGCAGCCAACGCGTCGGAGATGTAGTCCCCGTTGAGATTGAGTGTGGCAATCACGTCGAACTGGGATGGTTTGAGCAAGGACTGCTGCAGGAAATTATCCGCAATCATGTCCTGGATATGGATCTCACGGCCGGTGGCTGGATTCGCGATCCAAAGTCCCCGGCTCCCCTCGCGTTTGCGTGCTCCGAATGCTGCTTCGGCGAGCTCATATCCCCATCGGCAAAAACCACCTTCCGTGTACTTCATGATATTGCCCTTGTGAACCAGCGTCACGGAACGACGACCTTGATCGATGGCGTATCGAATGGCTTTCTCAATCAGCCGCTCGGACCCCTCGCGTGAGACCGGCTTGATTCCAATCGCGGTCGATTGAGGGAAGCGAAGTGGCGGGACACCGAGATCCTGGGTGAGGAAGCCAAGGAGTCGCGCGACTTCCTCGCTTCCCATCGGCCATTCGATGCCCGTGTAGATATCTTCCGTATTTTCCCTGAAAACCACCATGTCGACATCTTCCGGGTGGCGCACGGGAGTGACCACACCCGGATAGTGGCGGATCGGGCGCACGCAGGCGTAGAGATCAAGCGCCTGCCGGATGGTCACATTCAATGAACGCCACCCTCCTCCGACCGGTGTTTCAAGCGGACCTTTGATCGCGACCACTTCCTGTTTCAGGATTTCAAGTGTCTTCTCCGGAAGCGGATCCCCTTCTGGGTCTGAGCGGCGGACCCGCCCTCCCGCCTCGACCGGGTGCCAGATCAGGGCACGGTTTTCTCCATAGGCTTTCTCGACAGCGTCATCGACGACCTTGCACATAACCGGAGTAATATCGATCCCGACCCCGTCCCCTTCGATTACGGGAATCAGTGGATAGGGCGGAACGTCAATCCCCTGATCCGGCCGGACCCGGATCGGTTGGCCAAGTTTTTGAGTCGTCATCGGGTGAAAACCGAAACACAGGTGGGCGAAAAGTCGCGTCACATCTCACTTTCGATAAGTTTACACTATCTTGAAGTAGCATCGTTCAGGCACGTGGATGTAACATCACCTGAACGTCGACCGACTCTGCGCCACGCAGCGGTCTTTTTCAACACTTGCGGATCCCCCTGGTCTCCGCCTTTCAACGAAGCGGCTTTCAATCATGCCAACCATCATGCAAACTCGCCTGCTCCAGTCCACACTCTCCTCGATCGCGACTTCAGATGGGGCCGGCGTCAAACTGAGACGCAGCATTGGTCAAAAACCGGGACTCTACTTTGATCCCTTTCTCATGCTGGATGCGTTTGGCACCGAGCATCCAGAAGATTACATCCGGGGATTCCCCCCTCACCCGCATCGCGGTTTTGAAACGGTCACTTACATGATCGAGGGACACATGCGTCACGAAGATCATCTCGGTCATGTAGGAGACCTGCGCCCCGGTGGCATGCAGTGGATGACGGCAGGCCGAGGGATCATTCATTCCGAGATGCCCATGCAAACCGAAGGGCGCATGCGGGGATTCCAGCTCTGGATCAACCTCCCCGCCGCGCGGAAGATGGACCCCCCGAGCTACCGGGATGTCGACCCCAGCGAAATCCCGGTACTGGAATGCGAGGATGGCTCACGCATTCGGGTGCTGGCCGGCAGTGCCGGAACGCGTGAGCGAAGGATTGAAGGGCCCATTCAGCGTCCCGATACAGAGCCTGTCTTTCTTGACCTTGAACTCACCCGAGACGCCCGCCTCGCGCAAATGGTCGATCCGGATCATCATGCGTTTCTCTATGTCTATGAAGGGTCCATCGAGGTGGGCCCGCAATCTGCAAAACAACCCGTGCCAATCGATCATGTGGGCTTTCTCAGCGCCGGCGAGCGCATCGAAATCCAAGCGGGACTCGACGGTGCACGCGTGCTCCTTTTGACCGGCCACCCCTTGGGGGAACCGATTGTCCAGCACGGGCCATTCGTGATGAATACCCGCGCTGAAATTGAGCGTGCCATCCGTGACTTCCAGACGGGACATTTCACAGATACCGGTGAATCCGGCGCTCCTTAACGGATAAACGTTGCAGGAGACGGGTTAGGTCGCCCGCTCACCCAATGCGCTTCGGGGGCAATCACCCACTGCAGCTGGGCCGTAGCGGTGAGCCCGACACCCTCTCGCCGTCCGTCGTACGGCAGGTCGCGCACGATTGCATCCAGGCCTCAGTGGGCAAGTCGGCCGGAATCATCAGCCAGACGCATCGCATCCCCAGCATGAGGGAAAATACGCCTGTCTTCTCAAACCTGCACCCACCCAATTCCCGATCGCGCAGACCAACCTGCAACTCAAGCAGGTCCACCCGTAGGCTCGCCCGGTTCCGGTCGATGGGCCTGTGATTTCTCCGTAGCCAGGAAGGTGTAGATCACCGGGACGACATAAAGCGAGAAAATGGCCCCGATCGATAGACCCGTGGCAATCACAAGCCCCATATCAAAACGGCTGACCGCACCCGGCCCGACCGCCAAAATCAGGGGAACGGCGCCAAAAACCATGGCACCTGTGGTCATCAGGATCGGCCTCAGACGGATGCTCGATGCTTTTTGTACGGCCTGTGCCCGATCGAGCCCTTCGGTCTCCTGAATGACATTCGCAAACTGCACAATCAGGATACCTTGTTTGGTAATGAGCCCGATCAGCGTGACCAATCCGACTTCCGTGTAGATATTCATGGTTGCCAAACCGTAGTACATGAACAGCAAGGCGCCAGAGATGGCCATCGGTACCGTGATCATGACGATGAGAGGATCACGAAAGCTTTCAAACTGCATGGCCAGGAGGAGATAGACCAGGACGACGGCAAGGGCAAAGGTGATGAGGAAGGCGTTGCCCTGCTGCATGAACTGGCGAGAAAGGCCTGCGTAGTCGTAACTGAATCCACTTGGAAGGAGCTTGTGTGCGAGACTTCGGAGATAGGACAAAGCCTGACCCAGCGTGACGCCAGGTGCCATCACGCCTTCGACCGTAGCCGAGTTGAGTTGTTGGAACTGGGGCAGAAACTCGGGTTCCACCTGCGTGCGGGTCGTCACCAGGGTGGAAAGCGGGATCAGCTGGCCGGTTTGGGCACGGATGTAGTAGCGGGTCAATAGATTCGGATCCACTCGAAAACGGTTGGCCACCTGTGGAATCACCTTGTAGCTGCGTCCGTTCAGGCTGAATCGATTGATATAATTTCCACTCAAAAGGGGACTCAGATTCTGGCCGAGATCTGCCATGGTGATGCCCAACGTACCGGCCAGGTTACGGTGCACATCAAGCTTGATCTGCGGGTTGTCATAGCGCAGATCCTTGGTGAGAAACAGGAACAAGTGGCTTTGCATCGCCTTGCCGATCATTGCGTTGGCCCAGTGATCCAGGGCGAGATAGGAACCACTCGTTGTGAGGACAAACTGAACCGGGAATCCCGTGGGTGAACCTGGCAGGGTCGGCTTCTGAAAGGCCGCAGCCTGTACGCCCGTCAGTCCATTGAGTTTGGCCTGTAGCTGTGGCAGAAGTTGCATCTGCGTTTGCGAACGTTTCGTCCAGCTGACGAGCTTCATACCGTTGACGCTCGCGTTGTCGCCGGCGCCCCCTGTGAGCGAGATGCCATTGATCTGAAACACCTGTTTCGTCTCGGGAAAGCTGAAAAAAACCTTCCGGATGTCAGCGGCATAGCGGTTGAGGTAGTGGAGTGTGGCCGTGGGTGGTGCAGTAGCCGCAACCAGCAGCAGTCCCTGATCTTCCGTTGGTGCGAGTTCTCCGGGTATATTAAGAAAAAAAACAGGAATCGCCACCAGGACCACTAGAATGACGACTGCGACCGCGGTGCGATACTCAATCACAACCGCGAGAGAGTGGCTATAACGGGTCCGGACGCGATCAAAGAGAGCATCCGTGAAGTGGGCAAATCCATGCGTTTTAGCCGGACGCAGCACCTTGGAAGCGAGAACGGGAGAAAGGGTCAAAGCGACCACGGCTGAGACCGCAACAGCAAAAACCAGTGTGAATGCAAACTGGGAGAACAGGGTTCCCGTCAGCCCACCCGTAAGCCCGATCGGTGCAAAGACGGCAGCCAAAGTCGTCGCCATGACGACAATGGGTGCAGCGAGCTCGCGTGCACCCAGGATGGCCGCTTCCCGTCCGGAATGCCCCTCCTCCATGATCCGGTGGATATTTTCAACCACAATGATCGCATCGTCGACAACGAGACCGATCGCCAATACGACCGCAAGCAAGGTCAAGAGGTTGATGGAATAGCCCATCAGCGACATGAAGATCCCGGCGCCGATAATGGACAGGGGGATCGCAACCGCTGGGATCATGAGCGAGCGCAGGGAACCCAAAAACAGAAAAATCACGATCACGACAATCGCGAGCGTAATGGCGATCGTGATCATGACTTCATGCACCGACTCTACGATGAAACGGCTGCCATCGTAGGGAATGGCAATCCGGATCCCGGGCGGCAGGCTTCGTTTCATCTGGGCAAACGCCTGGTGAACTCCACGGGCGACCGTCAGGCTGTTGGCGCCCGGGCTTGGAAATACACCGATGAATACGGCAGGCGTGCCGTTGTAATAGACCGCCTGGTTATAGTTTTGTGCCCCGAGCGTCACCCGGCCCACATCAGACAAACGTATCAGGGTCTCGCCTTTTTGCGCAATCACGAGACGGCGGAATGCCGCAACATTGTCCAGGGAGGTTGCGGCCGTAATGGTTTGAGAGATATTCGCGGATTTGGTTCGCCCGACCGTACTGATGTAGTTGTTGGATGCAAGAGCATTGACCACATCAGCGGGTGAGAGATTGAGCGCGGCGAGCCGGTTCGGATTGAGCCAGACGCGCAGGACGTAGCTGTTGCCGCTTGGACCGGTTCCTGCCGGGACGATTTGTGCCTCCCCCACGCCGGGTTCACCCTGGATCATGGGCTGCGCCACCCGGAGAACATAATCGTTGACTTGCTGTTCGTTCAGGGTCTTGCTGTAAAATGAGAGGTAGATGAGGGCGGTCTGGTCACCAACCGTCTCGTTGATGACCGGAGAAAGTGTCCCTGGGGGCAGCTGGTTCTGGACCTGCTGGACCTTGGAAAGAATCTGCGCCACCGCAGCATTCGGATTGTAGTTGAGCTTCATGTAGACCGTTTCGGTCGACAGCCCCTGTGCGCTCACCGCTGTCATGTAGTCTATTCCAGGCGCCTGAGCAACGGCCTGTTCCAGGCGCGCGGTTACAAAACCCTGAACTGTGGCCGGATCGGCGCCCGGGTAGGCCGTAGTCACCGTGATGAGGGTGCTCGTCACCTGCGGATACTCCTCGACGGTCATGGCCGTCCAGGCCCGGAGCCCCAGGATCAGGATGATCAGGTTCAGCGCGGTCGCGAGAACCGGTCGGCGAATAAAGAGATCCGTAAATCGCATGCGCGGCTCTCCTCGACTCAGGGTTGAGTTCCGTGAATGGAAACCGGCATGCCGCTTCTCAGTTTGATCTGTCCGGCTATGACGACACGCTCACCGACCTTGAGCCCTGATCGGACAGGGGTGAAGCCACCTCGCGCCGCGCCCACATGAACGGGAGTGGCTATCGCCACTGGAAGGAGGTGACCGAACATTTTCTTCTGATGAATGACATAGACGTAATCGCCAAACGTGCTATAGGTCAGCGCGATACTCGGCACCACAACCCGCTGCCGGGGATGTCCGATCTCGAGCGAGACTTCACCAAACATCCCCGGGCGAAGCCATTGATGCCGGTTTGGAGTTTCGGCATCGACCGTGAGGTTCCGGGTGGCCGGATTGATCCTCGAGCTCACAGCCACAATATGTCCCACGAAAAGATGTCTCGGGTACGCATCGACACGAACCGTTATCGGCAAGGCGGGATGAATCTTCGCGATCTGGCTCTGCGGAACGGTAAACTCAACCCGTAGCGGGCGCCAGACATTGAGCGTCGTGACGGTCGTCCCGGGTGTGAGATATTGACCAAGACTCACTTCTCGCACACCCAGCCATCCGGAAAAAGGCGCCTGGAAACGAAGCTTGGCCAGCGTGGCCGCGTCGTTCGCAACCACCGCCCGAGCGGAGTCCAGATTAGCCCGAGACGTATCGAGTGTCGACCGACTGGTTGCATGAACGTGGTAGAGGCGAAGCGCACGACGATAGTTGATGCGGGCCAGGGCCAGCGCAGCACGGTTCTGCGCGAGCTGTGCCCGTATGTTCGAATCATCGATCTCAAGAAGTACCTGACCCCGGTGAACGTATTCGCCCGAATGGAAATCAATCGCTGTGATCTGGCCGGCCAGCTGGGGTGTGAGTTCAACGCCCGAGATCGCTATGAGGCTTGCGACTGCATGCACTTCCGTTTGCCACGAGATCGTTCGGACCGGAGCGACGCTGACACTCACCAGCATGGGACCCCGGTGAGCCATCGATTGGGCGGCCTGGAATCCCATCCACGTCCGGACGCCGATCAGTAGCGCCAGGATCAGAACAGCCACAACCGAACTCAGAAGCAGTACGCGTTTTTGTGATCCGCTCATGGGCGAACCTCCTCTGGTGCACGAAGCGTGTGCGAGGGACGATGGGAAGCAGTTGGCAGACGATTACCACCCAGTGCCACATACAGGGCGACGGTGTCGGTATACCGGCGCGCCTGGGCTTGAACGTATCCAACCCTCGCGGTTTCGAGTGCGGTTTCACTGGCCAGAACACTTAAATAATTGACGGCACCCGAACGATATTCGACTTTGACGAGCCGGAAGGCACGGCGGGCAGCATGCAAAGCGTGTGTTTCGGCAGCCAGTGTGCTGGAATCGTGCTCCAGCGCACGCAGAGCGTCCGCGACATTGGCAAATGCATTGAGTACAACGGACTGATAGTCGGCAAACAATGCACGATAGGATTCAACAGCTTCCTGTTTCTCGGCCTCAAGTGTCCCCCCATCAAATAGGGGCATGGCGAGGGCGGCACCCAGGTCCCAGATTCGACTGGCGGGGTCAAACAGGGTGTGCCAACTGTTGCTCTCCACGCCGCCCCCCGCGGTGAGCTCGATGAGCGGATACAGGGCGGCGACCCGCTGGCCGACCACCGCATTGGCGGCGCGAAGCTGGGACTCCGCTGCAAGAATATCCGGCCGAAGGCGAACCAGCGTGGAGGGCAGCGTGACCGGCAGATGGCGCGGCAGGTAGATCGCGCGGAAACCCAGTTGACCCAGATGACGCGCTTGGGCAGGAAACTCGCCAAGATAAACCGCAAGGAGATGGGCAGCCTGGTCGCGCGCGCTTTCGAGCGGCGGGAGAGCGGCATCCGAGGAAGCGAGTTCCGTCTGCTGCGTGAGCACATCGAGTTCCGAATCGGCGCCCAAATGATAGCGTTTGCGCACGAGGGACAGGAGCGTTCGCTGGTCATCGATCGTGCGCACCTGGGAGGCCACCTCCCGGCGCAGTGCAATCCAGTCGAAAAGTGTGTTGAGAACGTTGCCTTCAAGCGTCAGACGGGCGGCATGAAGCTCATCCCGCGCAACCGCCTCTTCGGCACGGCCCTGATCGGTCAGAAGGTGGTTCAGGCCGAAGATGTCCGGATAGTAACTGACGGAAACTTGTCCGGTATAGAGATTGAAAATCGGCGGCTGGAATACGCCGCCGGAGCCGGCTCCAGAAGAGCGGCTTCTTTCACCGCTCAATCCCAGAGAAACCTGCGGGAAAAAAATTCCCTGATCCGCGCGCAGAGCATAATGAGCCTCCCGCAGGGTTGCCTCCGCAGCATGAAGCCCCGGATTGTTTCGAAGCGCTTGATTGACGAGAGCATCGATCACCCTGCTGTGGAAATGCCGCCACCACCTGACCCGAGGGCTTCGGCCATACTGAAAGTGTTGGGTCGGAACGTGCCTGTGAGGCCGACTTTGTGCCGGCCCGACGCGTGCGGTATACCCCGTGACCGGCGGAGGGGCGGGTCGCACATAGGCAGGACCCACCGCACACCCGGCGAGCAGCACCAACGCAGCTAATGCTGCGGAGCAGGCTCCGGAGTTCAAGAGTCGCGACTCAAACACGATCTTTCTCCTCTGCCCTCTCGCGCATGTGTGTTGGGCGCGAAGCCCTCACGATCAAGCCCACGGCATGGTCGATATAACGTTCCCGTTCGGCCTCGTCCATTACAGGCTGGATCCCGAGTTCAGCTTTCATCGAACACGCAGCGAGTATGCCGATGAACTGATCGGCCATGAGCGGAGGATCTGCAACATCCAGTGATCCTTGAGCATTCTGCTCGGCGAGATATTCCGCCAAAAACTGGCGCAGATACGCGGGTCCCGATCGATAGTAGATCTGCCCGAGCTCAGGAAACCGGGAAATCTCCGGCAAGAGGACCCGACGGAGCGCGATCTTGGAAGGATCAAGCGCCATCTTGAGAAAGTTTTCGCCCACGATTCGCAAAAGGGATTGTGGATCTCCTTTGAGCGCAGCAGACTGAAACACCTCGAGAATCTCCCGGCAACTCGACCGGATCATCGATGCGAACAGGTCTTCCTTGGATCCATAATGGTTATACACGGTTTGCTTCGAGACATTGGATGCGATGGCAATCGCATCCATCGTGGCGCCACCGAAGCCAGATTCAAGGAAGACTTTTCTGGCACCCGCGAGGATGGCTGCCTCGCGTTCGCTGCATTTGGCCGGATGGTTTGAATACGTCACGAGGTTGCTCAAATGAGATATAGACTAGACGGTCTAGTCTACAGCATTCCGCCCTCACCATTCAAGCCCGAGACCCACCGCAAGCATCGCACCTCAGCCGGCTCAATACTCAAGCCTCCTATGCCACGCTCTCGCACATGCGCGCTCCGGCAATCGCGAGCCCAAGCGACTGTCGCCTCTCATACGGCCCGAGGGTTGGCCGGCCCAGCGAACACAACTTTGCCCGTCACGAACTGGCTGAACACTGCCTGTAAATAGCCAGCGCATCCTCCATCATGGAAGTTGCGACGACCACTTGAATCCGCTCAATACCTAAATCTCAACCCAGCCCATCCCTAAAGCTACCCGGCCCTTACAGCGTTTTTACAGCAATACGAGCAGAATCAATACGATGCCCAGGATGGAAACGAGCCAGATCAAGGTTCTCAAACCTGCAATCCCGATCGCATAGACCGGTACATAAAACAGGCGTGCCCAGAAATAGAGTTCCGCCCCGAGGATGCTCAGCGCATCAGTTCGTCCGCTCGCCATAACAGCGAGCAGGGCTGCGGCAAAAAGAGGAAACGTTTCGAGAAAATTGCGTAACGCCCGTCCGAGGCGGCCGGATATTCCAGATACGGGCGGGAAAACCTCATCACGAGGGCCGAGCGCCCAGCGCAGTCCACGGGAGGATACGGGCCCCCATGCTGGCAAAACGATTTGCACAAGCCCCAAAATCACACTCAGTGCAAGCATGAGCAGTTCAATATGCATGTTGGATTCTCCTAGTGGTTTGACTTGAACATGACTTCCGACTCACGGAAAACCAAGGCCCGCCGAAATCGCTCCCGATCGAAGCATCGAGCGCTGAGACTATAGCAGATCATGAGCTGCTGTCATTTGTGTCCGAGCGCAGTCAGTTGCAACCTGAACCCGTCCGGCTCATTCATTAATCCGGTTGGCGCGAATCGGCAAAAACTGGCACAATTGAACGGTTGCATCTTCCGTTTTCGAAAACAGCCGCCCCGAACGGCGGTCAGCCGGGCTGGCATTCCAAATAATGCTTCCCTTGCAGTGATCGTTAAGGAGTATGGGTATGAAAAAAGTCATGGTTCTCGGTGCGGGCAAGATTGGTTCGCTCCTGTCAGGCATGCTGGCCAACTCAGGTGACTATACGGTTTACCTGGCTGACAGCCTCCCAGGCGTGGCCGAGCGCTCCGTTCAGGCCTTTCCAGACAAGCCACTTCACCCGCTCCAGCTGGACGCCACTGATCGAACCCTGCTTGTCCAGGCCGTTGAACAGTATGGAATCGAAGCGTTGATTTCAAGTCTGCCTTTTTATTGCAATATGACCGTTGCCGAGGTTGCCCGGGCGAAAAACCGCCACTACTTTGATCTGACGGAAGATGTCTCCGTAACGGATGCCGTCACCCGTATCAGCCAGGGAGCCACCTCATGCTTTGTTCCCCAATGCGGGCTCGCACCGGGTTTTATCAGCATCGTCGCCCACTCGCTCATGTGCCAGTTTGAAAAACTCCATGAGGCCAAGCTGCGTGTTGGCGCGCTGCCCCAATTTCCGTCGAATACACTCAAATACGCACTCACCTGGTCTTCTGACGGGGTCATCAACGAATACGGCAACGCCTGCCGGGGGATCATCGATGGGAAAGAAGTGGAGATCCAGCCCCTCGAGGGAATGGAGAGCATCGAGCTCGAAGGCCGCCGCTATGAGGCGTTCAACACCTCCGGCGGACTGGGATCGTTGTCTGAGACTTATAGCGGCCGAATCGACACCCTGACCTACAAGACGATCCGCTACCCGGGCCACTGCGAACTGGTCCGGTTTCTCATGACTGACCTTCGGTTGAACCATGACCGTGCCACACTCAAGTCGATCCTTGAAAACTCGATTCCCCGGACTGAGCAGGATGTCGTGCTGATCTACGTCAATGTCAACGGACAACGCAACGGTGGGTTCTACGAACAAACCTACGTCAACTCGGTCTACCCGGGGCGGGTCGGCAACTCACTCTGGTCCGCCATCCAAATCACGACTGCAGCCGGAATCTCGGCCGTGGTCGATCTTGTGCTCGCAAACCCCGGTACCTATCACGGACTGGTGCATCAGGAGGATTTCACCCTGGATGCGTTCCTCGGCAACCGGTTTGGTGCGTTTTATAGACAGGCGCCCAACCCATCAACCATTCGAAACGCCTGACCCCCCTGCGACCTGTCATGTCCGACCCGATATCCATAGCAACCCTCTTCTCCCAGTTGGACCTCGATCCCGACCGGGTGATTCCGGGCACCTATAGTGGAATGAGCGGATGGCTCATCTCGAAGGGCGCAGCGGAGCTCGAGGTGCGCAATCCCGCGACCGGTACCCGCATCGCAACGATTGCGACCACAACACCCGAACACTACGAGCGTCTGCTTGAGGAAAGCCGCGCAGCTTTCGACAGCTGGCGTCTTTTGCCAGCCCCTAAGCGCGGCCAGGCTATCCGCTTGATCGGGGATGCCTTGCGGCAACACAAAGATGCATTGGGCAGCCTGATCAGTCTTGAAGTCGGAAAAATCAAGGCTGAAGGAGACGGAGAAGTTCAGGAGATGATCGACATGGCCGATTTTGCGCTCGGCCAGTCACGTATGCTCTACGGCCTCACACTGCACTCGGAACGACCCTTTCACCGGATGTATGAGCAGTGGCATCCGCTCGGTGTGGTCGGCATCGCAACCGCTTTCAACTTCCCGGTCGCCGTGTTCGCCTGGAACGCATTTTTGGCCCTGGTCTGTGGAGATGTGACGGTCTGGAAACCTTCTCCCAAGGCCTCCTTAGCGGCCATAGCGGTTCAAAAAATCGTGACCCGAGTCCTCGAAAATAATGGTTTTCCACAGGTATCAGGCCTGTTCGTCACGATGGACCATCGGCTTGCCGAGCACTTCTATGCTGACTCGCGCATCAACCTGCTGTCATTCACGGGTTCGACCGCCATCGGAACACGCGTAGCCGAAATTGCAGCGAAGCGTCTCGGGCGCTGCCTGCTCGAACTCGGGGGCAACAATGCCATTGTCGTCGACCGCTCTGCCGATCTCGATCTTGCGGTCCCGGCAATCGTCTTCGGCGCAGTGGGTACGGCTGGGCAACGCTGTACCACAACCCGCCGACTCATTGTCGAGGCTTCGATTGCGGATGCCTTGAGCGAGCGACTCGTCCGGGCTTACCGCCAGGTCCGGATCGGCAATCCACTCGATCCACGGACACTCATGGGCCCGCTGATCGATGCGCATGCGGTCGAACGATATGCTGCCGTCGTGCGGGAGCTTCAATCACTCGGCGCGCGGATTCTCTACGGAGGTCGGGTGCTGGATGGACCTGGCTATTTCGTCGAACCGACCCTGGTTCGCGCCGAGGCGAGTTGGTCGCTGATTCAGGAAGAGACATTTGCCCCGATCCTCTATGTCCTGACCTATAGTGATTTCGAAGAGGCGCTGGCCCTACACAACTCGGTCCCCCAAGGATTGTCTTCATCTATTTTCACCGCTCAACTCGTCCATGCTGAGGCGTTCCTTTCTGCCCGGGGAAGCGATTGCGGTATCGCCAACGTCAACATCGGTACGTCAGGAGCGGAGATCGGAGGCGCTTTCGGCGGCGAAAAGGCAACGGGAGGGGGGCGTGAATCCGGTTCGGATGCCTGGAAAAACTACATGCGCCGCCAAACGAACACCATCAACTTCAGTCACGAACTCCCGCTCGCCCAGGGCATTCGATTCGACCTTGAAACCGGAGCAGACAAGATTCCGTGACCGGACGCCTGCTATTCATGGCGCTGGTCCAAGGGCTGACCGAACTCTTTCCGGTATCGAGTCTGGCCCATAGCATCCTCATCCCGGCACTGATCCATCTCCGGATCGATCGCGCCGCACCTTGGTTCCTGCCTTTCATTGTGGTGCTTCACGTGGGCACGGCAACCGCACTGCTCGCCTACTTCTGGCGCGACTGGTGGGAGATCCTGAAGTCCCTCGTTCGCACGCGTGGACGGGCGACGGAGTCTCAAAGTCGCCTGTTCTGGCTGCTCGTTCTCGGTACCCTCCCGGCCGGTCTACTGGGGCTTGTGCTCGAAAAGTGGGTACGAAGCCTCTTTGCCGGATTTACCGTCGCAGCGGTGTTCCTGATCTTGAATGGTGTCGGGCTTTGGGTTGGTGACCGCCTCAAACGGCGCCAAGGGGCGAGACGGAATCTCGAGACGCTCAGGCCGTCCGACGCACTCTTTATCGGGCTCGCCCAAGCCACTGCGCTGATCCCGGGGATTTCGCGCTCGGCAGCCACTCTCGTAACCGGGCTCGGGGCCGGGCTGGATTACGAAGCGGCTGCCCGATTTTCCTTTTTGCTCGCGACTCCCATCATCGGAGCAGCTGGTCTGCTCGAGGTGCCCAAGCTGTTCTTGCACCATACCGGTGCCGGTGCATTTCTTGGATCGATCCTGCTTGCAGGCATCGTGGCAGGTCTCTGTGCCGGGTTCAGCATCTGGTTCCTCATGCGCTATTTCCGCTTGCGGGAAGTCACAGCGCTCACGCCCTTCGCCGTCTACTGCGTGGTGATGGGTCTTGGTGCCCTTCTCCTTCATTGATGGCGGCCAAAAAGCCGAGTCGGCGCTTCAAAGTACGGGTTCAGCCTCGGCCAGAAAATAGGGAAGGTCCATGACCGGATAGTCGTATCCGAATCTTGTGATGATCGCCGAGATCTGGCCACGGTGGTGTGTGCCATGATTGAATACATGAGCGAACAGAGGAGTGACCGGCAGAGTGCGCGAGTCACCCTCGGTCGTGACATAGGATAGTTGAGCCGCAAATCGCTCCCCGGGCCACCCGACCAACACATCGGTCCACCGGGCTGCCTGAGCCTCGAGGTCGGCAACCAGCGACAGCCGATCCGGATCGATTTCTTCGGCAAGCGTCTTATAGGGTGCCGTTCGATTCTCGAAACGCGCCAACCAGAGCCGCTCAACCAAAAGCAGATGGTTCAAGGTGCCGTGGATCCCCCCGAACGGCAACCCTACATCGCGCCGGTAATCCCGGTCATCGAGGGGTTTGAGGCTCTCGAACAGTTTCCCGTACGCCCAGCGGTGATAGGACGCAAGGGTCAGGAAGTAATCCCGCATGCTCAGGAAACGGCATAGGCGATCGAAAAACCACCTCGCCCGACATAGATGCCGGCCGTGACGCTCATGAGCGCAAGCGAAGTTGCGACTTTTCGGTCATGGGCGAATTTTACGAACTCCTGATAAGGCGCGAGACGTTTGATTTCATCGAGCTCGCCACCATAGCTCATGCAGACAGCCTTGATCGAAAGCCCCCGTTCGATTTCTGTACGCGCCTGCCCAAACAGCCAGTTGAGCCCTCCTTCAAATCCCTTGGGTTTGGCCACAACCTCGGTCGTCCCCTCCACCATCTGGATGATGGGCTTGACGTCGAGCATGCTTCCGATCTGGTAGGTGAGCCAGTTCACACTTTCTTCACCGCGGAGTCGCGCGCGGTTGTAAACGTAATACACGTCGTTCGGAAGAAAATAGGCGCGAATCTTCGGATGAATCGTCTCCAGCTGGCGGCGGATGATGTCGAACCCCTGGCGCCCGACATCACGCATCCGGAGTGCTTCAAAAGCCATAAGCCCCTGGCCCGTGAATAGCGTATGGGTATCGAAAACCCGCATCAGAAAAGGTTCGGTCAGATTGGCCTGGACCCGTACTTTCTTGTAATCGCGAAGGATCGTGTACGAGGCCTCGCTCGTATTTTTATAGATCTCGCTGCGCGCCGCGGTGACCGTGAGGACCAGAATACGGTCGTAGCGCTTGACCCAGTCGTTCAGAAAAAGATCTGCAATTTCCTTGGGTGGCAGGGGCTTGGTAATCGCCTGATGGTCATGTCGGCCAAGGTACATCCGGTAGAAGCGCTGGGTCTGCGCTTCGTCGCGGCGGTCGACAAACATCTGGGTACCGACGTGAAGATTGACAGGAAGAATTTCTACTCTACCCGGCCCAATGAAGTTCGCAGGTAGATCACACGCGGCATCGGTTACTATCCCCACTCGCACGATTTATTCTCCGGTTTTGGTTACCTGCCGTAAGCGCCGGGTTCAAACCCAAAAATAAGGGCCTGCTTGAACCAGGCCCAGTGATTCTGACACAAAAACAGGCTCTTGTGTAGGTGGGGAGCCTATCCCTAAAAACCCGGGTCAGCCGTGACGGACATACCCCGGAATCCGTTTCTTTTCCAGGATCACCGGCTTCCAGAGATAAGCCCGATCATGGACGATCTTCGCCGCGAAAAAATACTCCCAGCCAGGTCGGACATTGACGGTGATCGTCCTCCGGCGCTGGGGTCCGCCCATGCCTGCCGGCGAAAATCCCGGTCCGCTGAAATTATTCATGATCGCCTGAAATCCGATGGTATAGCGTCCGGGAGCGACCCAGTAGTTCGAGCGGTGCGTATGGAGACCCGGCATGAGTTTTCCATTGATCGTAACCACCTGAACCTGGTAGCCGCGTGTACCGGCGGGCTGTGCCGTTGAAATGATTCCATGGGGACGTGAGGGACTCACAAGGATTTGTTTGGCAGATGCCGAGCCGGCCAAAACAAATGAAAGAACCAGACCGAAAACAGTCAGTACCTTCTTCATGACGTTGCTCCTCCTGATGCGATGTGGAGACGCTGTGATAGAGCGCTTCACACATTAACTAACGTTTTACCCCGAGTTGGGTTGACTCCACTGGGTTTTGACCGAATTCCAGCTCCCAAGTTCCGCCCGATCCGCTCTGGGCCAACCCCGGCCATCCCGGACCGGATTATGCGGGTCCGGAACCCGCCTCGGTCAGAAACTCATCCCAGAACTTGCTGGCATCGACCTCCTGACCCGTGAGATACATCGCGAGAACCCGCCCGCCCATGACCTGGGGTGCGAGGAGGATATCCGGATGGACCCGCCGCAAGCGAGCCAGATTTCTCGCGTTATGGACGACGGCCACGGTTTTGACGGGAGATTCGAGTTCCTTTGCCGCAAGGACGACAAAAGCATTTTCAGAATCATCGTCACTGAGGGCCAGCAGTGCTTTGGCAGACCCCGCCTGAACATTGCGCAGCACCTCAATGTCCGTGGGATCGCCAATGACGATATCGAGCTTGTTCTCTCCCGCTATTTCAAATGGTTCGGAGACGATGAAAGTCACTTTCTGCTTGCGGGCATTCAGTTCGCGATAGGTATTACGCGACAGCGACGAGTTTCCGGCGATCAGAATATGGTTGCGACGAGGGCGCATAACACGGTTGGGCATGAGAAGCGATTCCAGGCGACGTTGGAGGACAGGAAGAATGATAGCGCTCAATGCGACCGCGAGCACAGTGAGTCCAAGCACAATCACGGAACTCACGAACAGCCGGGCCTCGACGCTGTGCGGGGTAATATCTCCGTACCCGACCGTGGAGAGCGTCACGACCGAAAAATAGAGCGCGGTAATCAGAGAATGGATCGGCGGGGTGAACTGATCTCCCAGCAGAAAGGAGCCGAGAACTGCATAGCCGAGAAGCAGAATGATGAGGGTCAGTGCGAAAAGCGTTCCGGCTCCAAGCGTGCTGCGACGATACTGATTTCCGGTTTTGAGAAGAACCAACCCGGCCACCAGTGCGGACAGGCTCAGGGCCGGGTCAGCCCAGAACCGTCCGGTGTCCGCGAGCCATAGGAGTCGGCCGGCCAGTGCGAGCAAGGCCATGAACCAGCTGAGACGCGAACGAAACAGGAGCCCGATACCGAAAAGCACGAGAGCCAATGTCCAGAGAAGGGATTCGATCCAGAGGATGAACAAGGGCCCAATCGGTGGCATCTGGTCGAACAGAAGCGTGCGCCAAAGTCCGGAATCCACGCCATCGAGCACGCCGATCACAATCACGAGAGCCCCAAGCAGCCAGGGCAAAGCCTTGCCCGGAGAGAGCTCCAAGAGGCGCCTCAACCGTTTCATGGAAGACTCCGGATTTTGCTCATCGGTCAAGATCAGAACCGCTCGCAGCTGCCAAACTTGCTTTCAGAACCGGTGGCTCAGATGAGGCAAAGCGAAGGATCTCATCTGGATCGGACCGATCGATCCCTTCCTCACAAAAACGTTTGAGAATGAGATCAGCCAGTCCGTTCATGGCCCCCGAGTAGTTTTCACGGCGGATTCGGACCGAAAACTGGACGTTGCCACGGCTCGGCCCAAAACCGGGCAAAACGACCATCGGAGCGGGCTCTTCAAGGCAGATGCTGAGATTGTGTGTCACTTCGATGCGTATCGATCGGATTTGACCTCGGTCGGAATCATAACCTACTCCGATGGTCAAATCGAGGCGGCAGATCGGTAGGCAGGCAGGATTCGTGATCTCGTTTTTGATGAGCATGTCATGAGCTAAAGTCCAATCCGGTTCTGGCAGGCGTTCCACTGGGGATCACCCCGCTTCGCAACGCGCCCAAGCTCTCCGAGACACTCCAGTCAGTGATTCCCCGATGTCGAACCCATCCGTCTTGCGCCACCCTGCCCAAGTCATGGACGCCGCTTCCCGCTTGTTGACCGGCCCTTTCCTTCACTTGAAAACGAGGCACCTTTTGATTTCCCCTTCTCTCTCATTTGAGCAGCCAGTCTCTTCTTGATCGCTTGCCAACGGCGCTCGAGGGAGGCAACCGATTGCGTATGCGGATCGACTCCCTCGCGTTCGAGTTCTTCGCGAAGCAGACTGAACCGGAGCTGAAACTTGCGAAGTGCCTGCGCCAAAGCGTCTTCGAGCCTGATCTCAGCCCGTGCGGCGTAGTGCGTGACGACAAAGAGCACATCGCCGAGTTCGTCAACGATGGGTTCACGTGCACCCTTTCTTTGCGCGTCACGAAGCTCACGGGCTTCCTCTACCAGTTTTTCGAGAATGTCATCCAGGTTTTCCCAGTCGAACCCATAGTGTGAAGCAGTATGCTGAACCCGCTGTGCCTCCTGCCAGATGTCAGGCCCAAAGGATGAAGCTCTCTTGCCGGTGCGGGTCGAATGGCCGTTCACGTCTCGGGGCGCGGATCTGGATCGTGTGTCAGGTGGAGTTCCCGCATCACCGGAGCGTATCTTGGGCAGCCGGCTCGAACGCTTGCGCGCAACCGAGTAGAATGCGTGCCGTAGCACCCCAGATCAACGGCCCATCCCAAAGGAGCATGGGAACCGGAATATCGGTTCCGGGCGCGGATGGTCTGCCATAGCGTCTCGGATCGAGGCCGATCGCGAGGGGCAGCGGGAAGACGGACTCCACTTCCGGACTGAGATCGAGGGCCGAAAGATCGAAGGGTCCCGGTAACCAGGCCAAAAGTGGCGTGACCCAGTAACGGCCGTTACCTGTCCAGATGCCCGGAAGATAACCGAGCGGGCGGACCCGATCGCGGCCGATCCCAACTTCTTCCTCAAGTTCGCGGAGAGCGGCCGTCGCCGGGTCCGCATCCCATGATTCGATTCGTCCACCCGGAAAAGCCACTTCACCTCCATGTTCATGGAGCATGGCGCTGCGGTTCGTCATGAGGAATGCCGGTGGGCTTCCGTCCACAATGAGTGCGACCACCGCTGCCGGATATCCGTGGGCGTCGGGCCCTGGTGCCCGAGCGTCCGGTTCGCACGGTACGGGCCGGGTGAGACGTCTGATGGGATCGAGCCAGGGCCAAGACGCTTCCCGGCTCTCGGATTGGATGACATCAGGGGCGGGTGCAAGCTCCATCTCAGCCGCTCCGATTCCCACCGCGCGTGAGATCAAACGGGTTGAGCAGTGTCTTGAGTTCAGCATCCGACAGACCGCTTTGCTCTCGCGCAACCTCGAAAACCGGCCGCCCGCTCTGATAGGCCTCCTTGGCAATTGCGGCCGCTTTTTCGTAGCCGATAACCGGGTTGAGCGCCGTGACCAGAATCGGATTGAGATCCAGAGCCTGCCGAAGCCGCTCCGTCCGCACCACAAAATCCGCGATCGCACGGTCTGCGAGGAGTCTGCATACGTTCGACAACAAAGTCAGACTTTCGAGTAGATTGCGTGCGATGAGCGGGAGCATGACGTTCAGTTCAAAGTTACCGGACTGGCCGGCCAGTGTGATCGTCACGTCATTGCCGATGACTTGGGCTGCGACCATGACGGTTGCCTCCGGAATCACCGGATTGACTTTTCCAGGCATGATGCTGCTGCCCGGCTGGAGGGGTTTCAGCACAATTTCTGAAAGTCCGGTGAGTGGACCGCTGTTCATCCAGCGAAGATCGTTCCCAATCTTCATGAGACTCACCGCAAGCGTCTTGAGTCCCCCCGAGAACTCGACTGCATCATCCTGGCTCGCCATCGCGGCAAAACGGTTGGGTGCGCACACGAGAGCGAGCTCCGTATCCTGGCTCAACTCGAGGATGGCAGCTTCTGCGAAACCCGGAGGTGCGTTGATGCCGGTTCCGACAGCCGTTCCTCCGAGCGCCAGCCGGCACAATCTGCCGGCCGCATCGGCCAGCCGTTCACGGTCATGTTTGATCTGGGCCGCCCAGCCGCTCAGTTCCTGTCCGAATGTGAGCGGCATGGCATCCATGAGATGCGTCCGGCCCGTTTTCACCACCGTCTCGAGTTCGCGACTGCGGGACTCGATGATTTCAACCAGGTGGTTCAGCGCAGGGTCCAGCGCATCCCGCCAGACGATCAGCGCAGCCAGATGGATGGTCGATGGAATCACGTCGTTGCTGCTCTGGCTCATGTTCACATGATCGTTCGGGTGCACCGGCTGGCCAAGCCGCGATGAGGCCAGATGCGCCACCACCTCATTCATGTTCATATTGGTGCTGGTCCCGGACCCGGTCTGGAAAACATCGATCGGGAACTGGTGGTCGTGGTGTCCCGAAAGAATCTCGTCGACGGCAGAGACGATGGCGTCCGTGCGGGCGGAATCCAGGAAACCAAGCGATCGGTTGGCGCGGGCGGAGGCGGCCTTGATCCGTGCCAGAGCGTAGAGAAATTCTTTGGGCAATGGCGCACCACTCACAGGGAAGTTCTCGATCGCGCGTTGGGTCTGCGCACCCCAGAGCGCATCGGACGGCACCCGGAGTTCGCCCATGCTGTCGTGCTCCACGCGTTCAGGTTTCACGTCTCGGGCCATGGATCCTCCATTGGTCAGTGCAGGGCCATCGGGGTTGGGCTATGATGCAGGAAACTATTTTAACCCCGAAACCCATGGAAACAGCGGCGCTCTGGGCAGTTTCGCCACTCGATGGCCGGTACCACGATGCGCTTCGTGATTTCTCCGGAATTATGGGAGAGGCGGCTTTGATCCAGCGCCGCCTCGAAGTCGAAATCCGCTGGATGCTCTGGCTCGACGAAAAACTTCCGGATGCCCTCTTCCCGAGACTTGGGACCGGTGAGCGGGCATCTCTTACGGGACGGATCCAGGATTGCGGTCCCGAGAGTCTGGCCAGAATCAAGGCGCTCGAATCCACCGTGCGTCATGACGTCAAAGCCGTCGAACTGTACCTACGCGAGGCAACCGCCTTGGATTCCTTCGGATCGCGCCTGGCGCCATTCTGGCATTTTGCCTGCACATCGGAGGATATCAATAATCTGGCCTACGCACTGATCTGGCGGACGGCCCAAGACGATTTCCTGCTCCCGGCGCTCGCTGCCATAAAGGACTGGCTCGGCGGCGAGGCCCGAACCTGGGCACGAACGCCGATGCTCTCAAGAACCCACGGTCAACCGGCGACACCAACCACCCTGGGCAAGGAACTCGCCAACTTCGCCTTCCGCCTGGGTACAACCCAAAAATCCCTCCAGCGTTTCAACTTTTCAGCAAAATTCAATGGCGCAGTCGGCAACTATAATGCCCACGTCTTGGCCCTTCCCGATGTCGACTGGATCACGCTGAGCCGCGACTTCGTGTCCTCCTTCGGTTTTGATTTCAACCCCCTGACCACCCAGATCGAACCCCACGACCGACTTGCGGAATGGCTCGATCTCCTCTCGCGCACCAACCTGATCCTGCTCGATCTCTGCAGGGATTTCTGGGGGTACATCGCGATGGATTACTTCCTTCAGCGTGCTGTAGCCGGAGAAGTCGGCTCCTCGACCATGCCGCACAAGGTCAATCCCATCTGGTTTGAAAACGCTGAGGGCAATATCGGCCTGGCCAATGCCGTGCTCAGGCATCTCGCCGAAAAGCTGCCGATCTCGCGCTTTCAACGGGATCTCAGTGACTCGACCGCATTGCGCAACGTCGGAGTCGGCATCGGACACACGCTTCTCGCCTGGCGCATGATCCGGGAAGGTTTGTCACGGATCGCGGTCCATCTGGAGACGCTCCGGGGCGATCTCGACCGGCATCCGGAGGTTCTGGGTGAGGCGATCCAGACCCTGCTTCGCCAGGCGGGTCGGGCGGATGCCTACGATCAAATCAAGGATCTGACACGTGGGCAGCCGCTCGATCGTGCCCAACTCGCAACCTGGCTCAGCGCATCCGCCCTTCCGCCCGGGATCGCTGAGCAGATCACGCATCTCGCACAGGCCACCTATACCGGACTCGCCGGAAAACTCGCCGAAAAACTCGATGACTTCCTCGACGAATCGAAGCATCACGACTGATTCCACCAGGCGCTACCGGGCCTGGCGCGCCGACTGGAAGCAGGATGAGGCGCTGCTCAAGGCCATCCGGCATGACGTCTTCGTCGTCGAGCAGAAGGTTCCGGAATCGCTCGAATGGGACGGGTTCGATGCGAAGTGCCGACACGTTCTGGTTTCTGATGGTGAAGGCCACCCGGTCGCGACGGGTCGCATGGATCCCCGTGGAAAAATTGGCCGCATGGCGGTCCTTTGCACCCATCGCCGGCGCGGGGCAGGCAGCCTGGTACTCGAGGGCCTCCTCGAGTGGGCCCGTGAAATCGGCCTGGCCGACTGCCATCTTCATGCCCAGACCCACGCGCTGGCTTTCTATCACCGGCATGGTTTTCTAGAAGAGGGCTTCGTTTTCTACGAAGCAGGCATTCCCCATCTCACCATGCGCCGCCCGACAGCCCAATCGATACTCGGCACGCTGGATTCCCGCACTGCCCGATCGCAGGCATTTCTCCGGCTGCTCCGGATGAGCCTCCGGGAAATATGGATCGATTGCCCCCCGCCGGACCTCGCAACCGGATGGGTGGACGCCGCACTCTCGGAAATCAAGCGCTTGGCACACCAAAATCGTGAACCCGCGATCAGGATTCTGACCGGTCCCGAGCTCGTGCGTGAACGCGCGTTTGCGCCATGGCTCACTCTCGCGAGAACCCTCCCGAGCCATATTGCGATCCGCTGCCCCGCACCGGAAGACCGGTCGAGCCGGGACCATTGGGCCATCGGAGATCGACGCCACTGGATCCACATGCCTGACCGGGACCCGCTCTCCGGACGGGTCGGACTCGATGCGCCCGACCTCGCATGGCCTGCCGTAGAAACCTTCGACACGCGCTGGAAGCGTTCAATCGCCGATCCCGACTTTTACGACTGGCCGCTCTGAAAACGTAAGGGATAAGAGGTTTCTGGCCGATACCCCTGTCACGGCAATGCGGCACAATCGACGCATGCACGACCCCCCCCGGGTCATCCGCGTTTGGGCGAGCTTGGACTTTGTGGTATTCTTCGATTCGGCATCGTGCCAGTCACGGATTTACCAAGGAGATCTAGTCATCATGAAAACCAACCATATCCGTCATTTACCTCTCTATCTTGCAGCGTGGATCAGTCTGGGTTGCCTCCTCGGGACATCCCTCACGGTCCATGCCGCCCCGACCCTCTTTCCCAAACTGAGCCCTGTCCTGCGCGCGCTTTACTTGGGAAAGATCCCGTTCCAGATGGGGCATTCAACCCGTTTCTCGGCACCGAGCGCGATACGAGGGCTCATGGCCCGCCCGGCCACGGCCTGCACCTTCGATGCGCGACCGCTCGGAACTTTCACGCCCATCGTCAATAGCTGCGGCGATACCCTCGTCTGGATCGTTCCCGAGTACAAGGGAAGCGTACTCCCTGCAAGTCTCGTGACGCTGGGTGCGCAAAAGATTGAGACCGCCACCTGGACCTCGATGATTCAGGCCTGGGTTCCGGTGAGCGCGCTCCCGACCTTGGCCGAGATGCAAGGCGTCGCCTGGATTCGCAACCCACTCTATGTCCACACCATGAACCTTCCCCGAAGACTCGCGCCCCGGGGCGTACCGATCAGTCCAAGTGGGCAAACTCCGATTCAGGCACTGGCCATGCAGTCTTCCGCCCTGAACCACGCCGGCATCAACGGACAGGGCATCAATGTTGGTCTGATCTCGTCTGGCGCCTATTACTACAGCCTCTATGCTTCGGAAGGTTTCCTGCCGAACAATGTGTATTTCGTCTATCCCCCATCCGGTGACGGCGGGGCGGACGAGGGCAGCTGGATGATGCAGATCGTCTACCAGGATGCCCCTGACGCCAGTCTCGGATTCTGCTCGGGGGTGCAAAGCGGCTTCGATATACCCGGCTGTGCACAGGGCCTCATCACCGGGTTTGGCGCCAATATCGTCTCCGACGATCTCGGGACTCTTCCCATATTCTATTTCCCTCAGCCTGACGCCTTGGGCTACGAAGCGCTCATGCAAACCTATCCGAACGTACTTTTCTTCACCTCTGCCGGCAACTGGGGCAATACGGTGGATGGACAGGATGGGTTCTACCAGGCCGGCTACGCTCCGGCCACGGCCACGATCAGTGGTTCAAGCCAGACGGTCGAGGATTTTGGAAAAGCGGTTGGAGACGCCTCGAATCCATTCAATGATTTCACGCTTCCTCCGGGGTATGGGGTTCAGCTTTTTCTCGGGTGGAATGACAATCCAACCTACAACACCACAAGCGCTAGCTGCCCGAGCGCGAACAACGCCTTCAACCTCGAGCTTGTGGAACCGACCGGCGCCACCACCGCTACGCTTGCACCTGTTGCCGCGGGATCCGGGAACATGAATGAGTCGGGACCCAGCAACCTCCCGACTAGCCCGGGCATAGTCATTGCTACCAACTGTCCTGCAATTGCCCTTCAGTACACCAATACGGGAACAACAAATCTCACGGTGAGTCCGGTAATCCAGGCACTCAGCGTTACGAATCCCGGCACCCTCAACTTCAAGCTGATCGCATCCATCGTGAGCAACTCCGGCAGCGGAAGTTTTCCTCTGACCTATTACACGGACGGATCGGCGGGCGCCGACCGGGATTTCCCCGGCCAAAGCAAATCCAATCTTCTCGAGGCGGCGGCGATCGTCCCTTTCGGGACTAATCCACCGGGGTTCCCGATCGAGTTTTTCAGCAGCAGCGGTCCCTACACTCTTTCCTGGAACTGCAATGCTGCGGAAACTTCCTGCACGGCCATCACTCCGGCAGACAACTCCGAAGTACCCGACATCTCCGCACCGGATGAGGATATCGTCAACATGGCGGGGTTCATGACCGGATTTTATGGAACCTCGGCAGCCTCGCCGGGTGCGGCGTCTGTTGCCGCACTGCTCCTTTCGGCAGGCGTCAGTTCGCCGACCATACCGGGCCTGCTCGAAAAGACAGCCGCCCAGCAGAGCGGTTCCGGCTGGAACGGGATCTACGGCTACGGTCTCGTGGATGCCCTGCAGGCAGCCATTGCGGGCGTGCCCCCGACCGCAGTCATCATCGATCCAACCAATCCGAACGTCACCGTAGGTCAGGCCGTGACCTTTGCCGGTTACTGCACGACCCCGATTGGCTCAAATGAGAGCAGCTTCACTGCGGACTGGTCGTTCAGCAACGGCAAGACGGCAACCGGATATTTCCCGGGCGAAATGAGTTTCAGCGCCCCCGGAACCTATACGGCGGAGATGACCTGCCGCAATCTCGCGGGACTGACCTCGAAACCGGCTTCGGTATCGGTCACCGTTGCGGCCTCTTCAGGCGGCGGCGGAACCGGCGGATTCGGTCCTCTGGGCCTACTCATCCTTGGCTTGTTCACCTTGGAGGTGATGCGCCGCCAGAAACCCGGGCGCGCATCCTGATCCAAGAGCATTAGCTGCAGTCGGATTGACCTTAAGGGGGGTAGCTTTCGGGCTACCCCTCTTTTTTTACCTTTTTCTCATAAGCCTTAAAATGGCTTGGCAATGGATATCCCAACCAGAGATCGCTTGGCTCTCATCGCCCTCTCAGGCGGAGTGGATTCCTCCGTCTCGGCCCTTCTCCTCAAGGAACAGGGATGGCGGGTCGAGGGACTGTTCATGGTCAACTGGGAAGAATCGGACGGCTACTGCACGAGCGCCGCCGATTTCCAGGATGCGCGAGGCGTTGCGGAAAAACTGGATATCCCTCTCCACCGGGTTCATTTCAGCCAGATCTACCGCGAACGGGTATTCGAACCTTTCCTCAAGGCCTATGCGGGTGGCCTCACTCCCAATCCCGATGTCTCATGCAACCGCGAGATCAAATTTGGCGTGCTCTGGGACTACGCACAACGGCTTGGCGCGACTCACCTCGCGACGGGCCACTACGCGATGATCCAAAACAGCCCCCAAGGTGCCCGCCTCCTCCGTTCCCGCGACCGTCACAAGGATCAAACCTATTTCCTGAACCAGGTCGATTGCGAAAAACTGGACCACTGCCTTTTCCCGATCGGACACCTGACCAAGCCGCAGGTGCGTGCACTCGCACGTCGGCGCGGTCTCGCCACCCATGCCAAGAAGGACAGCACGGGAATCTGCTTCATCGGCGAGAGGCCGTTCCGGCCGTGGCTCCAAAACTTCCTGCCACCTCAGCCGGGGGCGATCCTCGACGAATCCGGTCGGGTTCTCGGCGAACATACCGGCACCGGGTTTTACAACCTGGGGCAGCGCAGGGGTCTCGGAGTGGGCGGCGTTCGCGGAACACCCGAGGGTTCATGGTATGTCTACGAGAAGAACCATGAAAAAAACATCCTCCGGGTGACGCAGAATCTCCATCATCCGGCACTCTGGCAAATCGCGATCAACCTCGCGGATTTCCACTGGATCGGTCCGGTTCCACCTCGCGGATCGATCCAAGGCTCGGGCAAAACACGCTACCTGCAACCCGACGTACCCTGTGAAATGACCTGGGATCCGGATCAGACACCGACCGTGCGATTCGCAGAGCCAGTCTTTGCGCCTACACCCGGTCAGTTTTTCGTCCTCTATGACGGCGAGATCTGCCTGGGCGGCGGGTCGATCGCCGGAACCGGCTCGAGGAGTCATGTAACCGGTGACGTTCGCCCAGGTGCGACGAGCGCCTGACTCGCTCTTCTTTGCCGATCGTCTGAGCGGGCGGGGTGCATGGATAATCTGATCGGATTTTGATCTGTGGCACATCGAACGTATAATTTGTAACCGATGCAATCCGGGCCACCCCACCCGCCGCACCCCGAGGATGCTCCATCATGAAGAAACCGGCCGCACTCCGTGAATCCTGCCTGGATCATCTCACACTTGACAGCGAGACCCATACACTCGTATCGCTCAAAAAACTGGCCCGGAAACACCCGGCAGCGGACCGACTGCCCATCTCGCTCAAGATCCTTCTCGAAAACGTCATCCGTAACCTCGATGGACAGGCCGTACGGGAAACGGACGCTGCCGCGATCCTGGAATGGAAACCGGATGCGGCGGGTAGCGCAGAGTTCGCGTTCACTCCTGCCCGGGTCCTTCTTCAGGATTTTACCGGCGTACCCGCAATCGTGGATTTGGCTGCGATGCGCGATGCCATGAAAAAACTTGGAGGCGACCCCAAGCGCATCAACCCGCTTTCCCCTGTAGAACTCGTGATCGATCACTCCGTCCAGGTCGATTTCTACGGTACGCCCGAGAGCTTTGCCCGCAATCGCAAGATGGAGTTTGAGCGCAACCACGAGCGCTACGCCTTTCTCCGCTGGGGGCAAGAGGCTTTCGACACCTTCCGCGTGGTGCCGCCGGACACCGGGATCGTCCACCAGGTCAATATCGAATATCTGGCCCGAGTGGTCTTCGCAACCCGCCAGCAGGGCACTTCCTGGCTCTATCCGGACACACTCGTTGGAACCGATTCCCACACGACCATGGTCAATGGACTCGGGGTACTGGGCTGGGGCGTGGGCGGGATCGAAGCCGAAGCTGCAATGCTCGGACAACCGATGACGATGGTGATCCCTGAAGTCATCGGCGTTCGGCTGAAGGGATGCCTCAGGCCTACGGCCACGGCAACGGATCTGGTTCTCACCCTTACCGAAATGCTGCGTAAACGCGGGGTGGTCGGCAAGTTCGTCGAGTTTTTCGGCGACGGATTGGGATCCCTCGCGGTGACGGATCGCGCAACAATCGGCAACATGTCACCCGAGTTTGGCTCGACCTGTGCACTCTTCCCGGTGGATCGGCAAACGCTCCATTACCTGAAACAGACCGGTCGGCCGGAGGCGGCGCTCAAACGCGTCGAAGCCTACTCTCGGGCCCAAGGTCTCTGGCATGAGGAAACGAGCCCGGAAGCTCATTACAGCGATGTCATGGAGCTCGATCTCGGATCGATCGAGACGAGCCTGGCAGGCCCGAGCCGTCCCCAGGATCGGGTCCGTCTATCGGCTCTCCCAGCACGGATCGCGAGCGCACTTCAGGATTTCCGCGCTCCGGATTCACGACAAGCGCCTTCACCCCTGGCAAACCCGGCCGGAAAGCCACCTGCGGCACTCGCCGACGGCGACCTCGTGATCGCGGCCATCACGAGCTGTACCAACACCTCGAATCCATCCGTCATGCTCGGTGCGGGGATACTGGCGCGCAACGCGGCGCGTCGGGGCCTCAAACCCAAACCCTGGGTCAAAACCTCCCTGGCCCCGGGATCCCAGGTCGTCACCGAATACCTTCGCGAAACCGGATTGCTCGAAGAACTGTCCCAACTCGGATTCGCTCTGGTCGGATACGGTTGTACCACCTGTATCGGCAACTCGGGACCTCTCCGGCCCGAGATCAGCGAGGCGATTCAGAAAAATGGTCTCGCGGTGGGCGCAATCCTGTCGGGCAACCGGAATTTCGAAGGACGCATCCATCCCGAGGTGCGCCTGAATTTTCTGGCCTCCCCTCCCCTTGTCGTGGCGTTTTCTCTGGTCGGCCGGCTTGGGATTGATCTCGAGCATGAGCCCATCGGTATCGACGCCAAGGGTGTTCCCGTCACCCTCAAAGACATCTGGCCGGATCCGGAAGAGGTTCGGGAGCTCATTAAAAACCATATCCGCGGCGAGATGTTCCAGAAATGCTATGCCGAAGTCTTTCGCGGCCCCCCCGAGTGGAACGAGCTCAACGTCGCAAAGGGCCATCTCTACGGATGGGATCCGAAATCCACCTATGTCCAGAATCCGCCGTTTTTTGAAAACCTGGAGCCGGAGCCACCGGCACTTCAAGCCATTTCGGGTGCCCGGGTCCTCGCGATGCTCGGCGATTCGGTCACGACCGACCATATCTCGCCTGCGGGGAACATCTCTCCAACGAGCCCAGCCGGCCGGTATCTCATTGCACTCGGCGTTGGACCCAAGGACTTCAACTCTTACGGTTCCAGGCGGGGTAACCACGAAATCATGATGCGCGGGACCTTTGCCAACATCCGTTTGAGAAACGCGTTGGTTCCTGGTGTCGAAGGCGGCATGACCGTTCATTTCCCAACCGGTCAAACACAATCCATCTACGATGCCGCCATGGCCTATCAAAAAGAAGGGACCCCCCTCCTCATCCTCGCAGGCAAGGAATACGGGAGCGGCTCCTCACGCGACTGGGCGGCGAAAGGGCCGGCTTTGCTCGGCGTTCGGGCCATACTCGCAGAAAGCTTTGAACGAATCCACCGTTCAAACCTGGTCGGGATGGGGGTTCTGCCACTCGAGTTCCGCTCTGGGGAAAATGCGAAAAGCCTTGGACTCACGGGACAGGAGATCTTTTCGATCGAGGGGATCGATGATCCGGATATCACGGAGGTCACGGTCGTCGCTCAGACCGGAAAGGGAACGAAAACGAAATTCTCAGCCCGGGTACGACTGGATACACCGAAAGAGCGTGAATACTACCGTCATGGCGGAATTCTTCACTATGTACTCAGAAATCTGGCTCAATCGGGTCAACCCGGCCCGTCAACCTGAGTTATCATAGGGTACCGGTGTGGGGGCGACATGGCTTCGACACGGGTTGTGAAACTCGAAATGCATGCCGAGGTGCGGTTAGGCCTCGTTAAACCGACCGCAAAAAGCTAGTTGCGAACGACGCAAACTACGCCCTAGCGGCCTGACCGCTAGCCTTCGACTGGAGCCGCACCTGCGCGTCCAGAAGCCTCGCAAGAGGCGTCGGGGGTCGACTTCGCAGGACCACCCAAAGGGTCGTCCGGGACCTTTGATGTGGAATTTCTCGGGCTTGGTGACTCGAGTTTGCGGATGAGCGGCGAGTCATGACGATCATCATCTGACTAAGCATGTAGAACTTCGAGCGGAAAACTCGTGGACGCGGGTTCGATTCCCGCCGCCTCCACCAATTACCCATCCAATGGGAACCGAAGAAGTACAACAACCCACTGTCACCAGTGGGTTTTTTCTTCCATATCGTCCGGCATATTCCCGTATCTTCTGATGAAAGCTGCCCCCAATTGTGGGGCAACTTTGGGGGCAACAGGGGAACCCTGAACGGGAGTTGCCCCCACATGCCGCTGACCGATACCGCCGTTCGCTCCGCCA
>JAJZBR010000068.1 GCA_021798795.1 Pseudomonadota bacterium | reverse complement strand
CCGGCCGGTCCCGCGCCGATCACGAGCGTATCGTAGCGGAGGCTACCCTCGTCCGACACGATTCCGGATCACTTGGGTTGCATGCGGATGGCCCCATCCAGCCGGATCGTGGTGCCATTCAGCATGGGATTCTCGACGATGTGGCGAACGAGCTCCGCGTATTCGGTCGGGCGTCCGAGCCGCGCCGGGAAGGGAATCTGGCTCGCGAGCGATTTGCGCACCTCGTCCGTCATGCCCCCCACCATGGCGGTCTCAAAGATGCCCGGGGCGATGGTCACGACCCGGATGCCGATCCGTGCGAACTCGCGTGCGAGCGGCAAGGTCATGCCAGCCACCCCGCCCTTGGAAGCCGAATAGGCGGCCTGACCAATCTGGCCCTCGAAGGCTGCAACCGAGGCGGTAAGCACGAGCACGCCGCGCTCCCCTTCTCCGTTCGGATCCTGGATCTGCATGAGGTTGGCTGCGGCCTTGACCAGGTGGAACGTACCGACGAGATTGATGCCGATCGTGCGCTGGAACGTCTCCGAGGGCATCGGCCCTTCGCGCCCGAGAACGCGCCCCGCGCCGATCACCCCGGCGCAGGCGACGGCGAGATCGATCCGCCCCAAAAACTCCCGGGCCCGATGGAGCGCCTGGTCCACTTGGGACTCGACCCTGACATCCGTCGGCACGAAAAGCACCTTGCCGGATGACCCGGCCCCGAGGCGTTCACCCGCTTCCCGGGCGAGATCGAGAACCGCCACGCGTCCGCCCGCCGCGAGTACCCGCTCGGTCACGGCGAGCCCGAGCCCCGAGGCCCCGCCACTCACCACCGCCATCATGTTTTCGAATCGCATCGGTCAATCGCTCCTCGTCCAACCGGGAAGGTCCGCATCCAAATTATAGACTCCTCGAGCTGCTTCCATCTCCCCAGGGGAGAGACCGGATCGAGATGGATGGCTTGCCCGGGAAATCACGGGATGCCTGGTTCCATGCAAGCCTCATGACCCACCGTATCGGATGTGACGGTACGGCTAACCGACTGGGGCATGTTCCAGACACGCCCCAGTCAGTTGCCCGCTTCGCGCTTCGCTCGAGAGCACCTGCCCCAGCGGGGCTGCCGACTACGGACTCCCATCAGTGTGCAGGTCCCGGAGGCCACATCCGGCAAGCGGACAAATATGTCCGTGACCAGGTTCTCGGCGGCATCGAGATCCCGGTCGGGGTATGTGCCACACTTCGGGCACATCCACGCGCGGGCATCGAGCCCCTGTTCATCGTGCTCGCGCACGCGGTGCGAGCAGGTCTTGCTGCCCGGGGGAAAGCGGTCCCAGGCAATCACCTTCCTGCTTCGCCTCGTCTTGGGCGGCACTCCGGTTTCAATCGTGCGCCAGTAGATCGAACAGAAGAGATGCAACACTGCGACCATAAGACGGCTACGCCATCCGCGCTATCCTTCCCTGCTCGGAACGACGGGACTTGCCGCATGCCGGGTCAAGCGGGCCGTCTAGCCTGCACATTTGCCCGTGGAAACCACAAGATAGCGAGCTCTTCGCAAGCCTCCGTCGGCACGCTCTCCAATCCCTTGTGGAGCCCATGGATCCGGTTGATTTGCGATACGGTCTTGACCTGGATTTCCGGAAGTGCGTGGAATGACGGTAAAGCAGTACCCATCCCGCCCGTGCACTGAACCTGTACACTTTGATAGTGTACACAATCAAAGTGTAATGTTTGGTTTAGCTGCCATGAAAAACATCACCCTCAGCGCCGATGAAAGCCTCATCCAGGCAGCTCGAGCCCGGGCCCGCCATGAGCACACCACGCTTAATGAAGAGTACCGCCCCTGGCTTACAAGTTACAGCCGCCAAAGCAACCGTGCCCTTGCACACGATCAGCCCATGCAGGAACTCCGGGGGAAGGTGACCACCGGTGGCAGGCGGTTTACCCGGGACGAGATGAATGAGCGTTGAAGCGTTTTTGGACACCAATATCTTTGTGTATGCGTTCGATGAAACCGCCCCGGAAAAACGCCAGATCGCGGAGCAACTGATTCAGGAGGGTCTGTGCGAGGAGACGGCGGTCATCAGGCCAAACACCGGGAGTACCATGCGCGCTTGGCGAGCCAGGCAGAAGGCCGGTGCATAGCCCCAGTATTTTCAAGGGGTATGGGGAACAATGCCGCCTATTCGACAGCGGTAGAGGATGCCTGATTCCGTATGGTATTATTGAACTCGGTTGAGTTGGGTAACCACCATGGAGCAGGAAATCATTTCTGAACAAAGGCAACAGATTTTGAGAGAAGCACTAGCCAATCAACGGCTGGAGGGTGGGAATGTCAGCCAGGAAACACAGGATGCCGCGCAGTTATGGGCAAGGGGGAAGATTACTGCGGATGAACTCGTGCAATTAGTGAAGGAAAAGCATGTACGAAGGAGAGAATGATCCTTATATCGATGAATCAACCGGCATTCTAAAAAACCTCCTGGGGATTACGAACGCTCAGAATCTTGAGAGTGCCGAATATAATATAGCGTATGCAAGATCATCGGACTTGTACCAAAATGTTCGCCCTATCCCGCCGTTCGACATGGATCACCTAAAAGCCATACACAGGCACCTGTTTCAGGATATTTATTCGTGGGCCGGAGAAATCCGAACAATTGACCTGTCCAAAGGCTATACACGGTTCGCGTCGGCCATGGCGATAGACTCTGTTGGGATCAAACTTTTCAAGGACCTCGAAAAGGAAAACTGGCTCAAAGGAAAAAACCGCCGTGAATTTGCCGACCGCGCGGGGCACTATCTTGGAGAGATAAACACGCTTCATCCATTCCGAGAGGGGAATGGGAGAGCGCAAAGATATTTTATGGCGCAGGTTGGAGAGTGGAGCGGACACAAAGTTTCTTGGCAAGGGATATCTCCGGAGCAAAATATCGCTGCATCCATAGCGGCTTATAACGGCGATAGCCGTCTGTTTGCAGACTTGATCTTTTCTGCCAGGCCAACCAAGAATCGCGCCCGCAGTATCCAGAGAGACGATCCGGAGCGTTGACCGCTGCGGTCAGATAGGAGTAATAGCCCTGAACATGTCAGGCCACCAAGTCAGATGGCGTTGCAGTACATGAGTACCGCTTGGATCACGTCCCGCACCTCGCCATCAAACTCCATTTCCAGTTCCATAACCAGTTCGACGCTGTCCATGGAATCCAAGCCCAAGTCCTCAAACAGTCGAGCGGATCCACTCAACCGATCCCGATCTATGTATGCGATAGGTGCGTCGCCTGCCCTGTTTTCTCGACCATACCCGTCCGGATCCGTGAATCGGACGAAAACCGGACCGAGATCGTCTGTTGCGCTTCAGTGCGGAACGGGTGTTCGCCCTCTGCGAGGCCAAAGGTGTCGAAGTCGTGATCTTGAACCAGGGCGAAGACACCCCATTCGAGTGAGACTGGGCGAAAGACGTGCTGGAAATCATCACCGTGTTCAGCGCCCGTCTGTACGGCAGCCGGTCGCGCAAGAACCAGAAACTGCTGGACGGGGTCAAAAAGCCGTGGAGGGGGGTGGCTCATGTTGATCGCCCAAACAAGATCGCGCTCGACCCGAACAACGTCCAGGCGACGTATCTGGCCCGCGCGGCTGGTACGGCGCGTTTTGCCTACAACTGGGCGCTGGCAGAATGGGTACGGCAGTACGAGGCGTGGAAGATCGACAACAGCCTGCCGAAGCCTTCGCAAGCGGCGCTGCGCCGTCAGTTGAACGCGATGAAACGCGAGCAGTTCCCATGGATGCTGGAAGTCACGAAGAATGCGCCGCAGATGGCGATTATCCAGTTGGGCCAGGCATTCCAGAACTTCTGCTCGGGCCGCGCCCGCTATCCGCAGTTCCGCAAGAAAGGTGTCCACGACCGCTTCACGCTCACCAATGACCAGTTCGACATCGACGCTTCACGCATCCGCATCCCCAATCTGGGCTGGGTGCGTATGCGCGAGAGGTTGCGTTTGAATGGCCAGATCATGTCGGCCACGGTCTCCCGTGTGGCTGACAAGTGGTTCGTCTCCATCGCCGTCGATACCCAGGACGATTCGCACCGGCCTCAGGCTGAAAACCAGGGTGCGGTCGGTGTGGATGTGGATGTGGGTATCAAAGCATTGGCGACGCTCTCGACGGGAGAAACGATCCCCGGCCCGAAGGCTCACCAGGCACTGCTCGGCCGATTGCAGCGGCTGTCCCGAAGTTTGAGCCGCAAGGTCAAGGGATCGAGCAATCGCCGGAAGGCGAAAGCGAAACTGGCACGGCTGCACGCGCGCATCGCCGCCATTCGCTCGGATGCCCGACACAAGCTCACAACCGATCTCACGCGCCGCTTCCACACTATCGGCATCGAAGACCTGAACGTGCGCGGCATGGTCAAGAACAGGCCTCTCGCCCGTTCTGTGGCCGATATGGGCTTCTTCGAGTTCCGGCGACAGTTGGAGTACAAGGCCGCGATGCGCGGTGGCGACGTGGTGGTGGCGGATCGCTGGTTCGCCAGCAGCAAGACGTGCTCAGTCTGTGGGCACCAGCTCGACGTCCTGCCGCTTTCCGTGCGCGAGTGGATCTGCCCGAGCTGCGGCACGGACCACGACCGTGACGTGAATGCGGCAATGAATCTTAAGCATATGACCGTGAGTTCCACGGTTGCAGCCTGTGGAGAGGAAGGCCCTGGTCTGCGTCGCAAGACGAAGACGAAACCGACCTCGATGAAGCAGGAAGTTAGCGTTGTTCCTGTTTAGGCAGGAATGAGCCAGTCTGACGGAACGGTCTCCTGACATTTAGACAATGTGCGTGCCCGGCCACACGACCGCACGGGCCGGCTCTAACCGCTTCGGCGCCGATCCCAATGAGCCATCCGTGAGCCTCAGTCACGCCGTGCACCTCATCTCAGGCAAGTGTCAAGCAGTTGAGTAGTTCCAGATTCTCGACTACCGCATCGTCGCCTCTCGCCTTTCGGCGCCCAGGTTCACATGCGATCCGATCTTTCGGATCGTTTCGATTTCACCGCCCGTGTTTTACCGGTCGCCTCCCGAGGCTCCGGACTCACGGATTGTCGTTCCCTCTTGGCTTCATGGGTAATCGTCATCCCATCCTTGGATGCTCTGCAAAGCAGCTTGACCCGGTCCAAAGCCAAGCGAACCCCAAACTTCATCTTCCGAAGATTCCCTCTCAATCCAGGAAAGTGATCGGCATCCATGAGCACGAAACCGAGTTGACGCAGATCACCCCCAGCGTATGCAATCTGATCGGAGATGATCGATAACTCAATCCAGCCTCTCTCGCGTTCATCCAGATGTATGAGATAGGTGCGTCGCCTGCCTTGTTTTCTCGACCATACCGTCCGGATCCGCGAATCGGACGAAAACCGGACCCCGTCACAAAAAGGATGACCCGGGAACCAGAGTTCAAGCGTTATGACTTGCGCGCGGGAGGGCGGGATCCTGAACGTGAGGCAGGATTCGTCAGCGGGGCCCGACCATCGAAACGGACGTGCGGTCTCGTCACATTCTTCCTCATAGAAGCCGCATCCCGGAAACGGCCGCCTGCTGACCAAACGGTCGGAGGGTTTCAGGGGCTGTCTCAAAATAAAATCGGAAAGAATGCTGACCCGATCGCGGCGCCGGTAGCGCGAGTTGATTCGTCTCGCGTATTCGTAAAGCTCGAGATCGCTCTCGTTGTACTGGCAGACCAGTCGTAACTGCCGTTGTGTCAGGTTGGACGGGAATGTCGCCATGGGGTTTTGGATATTGAGCTTGGGTGCAACGCTCGGCGGATAGGTTCCAAGAATGTCCGCGAGGATCAAAAGATCAGATGCGAAGTTCTCGGTCAGACCGATGAAATCCATCTTTTCAAGATTCCTGATTGCGCACGCAATATCCGGAACCAGCGTATCGAATGACAGTTCCGTTAATCCGGATGGTGTGATGCGGGTTGGATAATCCAGATCGACGGAAGAGAGAAATGCCGTCTGCGTGTTGGCAAAAAAACGCATCGCGTCAGGATCCAACAAGAGATCGGCGAGTTTGCGACCGGTTAAATCAAGCTCCTTGTGGCGAAACGCCGGATCATGCAGGGCGTGATGGAGGGCCGAAAGGGTTCTCGCAACCGGTTCCCGCAGAAAGGTGATCACCCTCCGTGGGGCCCGGGGCAAAAGCTCAAGCAAGCGCACATCGAAATGTCCCGCGATCAGGCCGGCAGATGGGATCCGATCGTAAGCCCTCAATCCCTGCCAGTCGCCGTACGGGACTATTGCCTCCCTGGGAAACTGGTCACTGAGATAGGAGCGCAGCGATGTTCCGGCTGTCTTGGGGATATGGAGATAGACGACTAGCATCAGGGGAAGCTCGTATCCGGGTGTTCAAGGGCGGCGGTTCAGTGGACTCGTCCTCCCATGGTACCCGGGCTTTCCGCCCATCTCCGCATGATCTCCCCGAGTGCGATTCGCCAATGGGTGGGTTCAAACCCTACCCGTTCGATCGTGGCGGATTTGTCGAGGAGGCTCTGGGCGGGACGCCGGGCCGGCAGGGGATAGGCCTCCGTCGGGATAGGATGGATCGGTATGCTTCGGGGCAAAAGTCCCTGCTCCAGGGCTTCTTCCTGAATTGCGCAGGCGAAATCGTACCAGCTCGCAACCCCCGCATCGCTCCAGTGGAGGATTCCGGTGAGGCCGGTACCGACCCCAACCTGCCAGAGGAAACGAGCAAGAGTCAAAGCCGAGGTGGGCGTGCCGGTCTGGTCGTCGATCACCCGGAGCGCCTCGCGTTCGCCGAGCAGTCGAAGCACGGTCCGAAAGAAATTATTCCCCCAGGGGGCATAAACCCATCCGGTCCGGACGATCACGGAATGATCCGGCGCCAT
>JAJZBR010000067.1 GCA_021798795.1 Pseudomonadota bacterium | reverse complement strand
GATCGTCGGACGGGGCTCGAGCGGTTCGGGGTGCGGGACTATGATCCGGGGACGGGGCGGTGGATCGAGCCGGATCCGATTCTCTTTGCCGGTGGGGGGGCGAATCTTTACGCGTATACGGACGACGATCCGGTCGATGAGGTGGATCCGAGCGGCTTGCTGACGGTTCCATTTTTAGATGTATGGATTCCGGCTGGTGAAACGCAAGGGGCGTACGCGGCGCGATACTGGGCAAACGCATCGCAGGATTCCGGAAACACCTGGATTGAAACGGCCTTTGATGACTTTATGGGGGGGCTGGCCAGCCTGTGGACGCCTTGTACCAGCAATGCGACGGCGACGGTTCTGGGGAGTGGATTGGGGGTGGGACAATATTTTGGAAGGCCGTTCTGGCGTTATGTAGGTCCGGAATCCAATCCAGAAAGCAGGTGGTTAACGCGAGGATTTGGTTGGAAAGCGCCATATGGAAATGACTTTTCTGCGGCAACAGACGCATTGCAACTACCTCACATGCCGAACAACGTTGAATCTGTTGATGTCCCGTGGTATCAGCCAGTGATAGGCCCACGACAGGCGCTTGATAATCCTCAGTTCGGCCCCGGTGGAGGGCTCGAATACTACCGTTCTTGGTCATTCCCAAGACCATGAGGAGCCAACTGCCATGAGTTACCCGTATAGTGACGTCGAATTTTCGTGGGATGATTGGAACCAACATCAGAACGATCTTGTATCGGCAGATCCAGCCTTGAAGGGCGTTGCCGTAGAATACAGAATGAAGTTACTCGTTCCTGCGAAATATCCCGGTCGGTTGTTGAGAAAGCGCACATTAACAAGAATGTTCCAATTAGAGCTATCTCTACATTGGGACTCTAGGCATACTGGCCAGCCTACCTACGCGCTAACTATCGGCTATTACCAACGATCATTACCGTTTTGGTGGAAGTATGGAGCGTCGCGGATCTTGGCAAAGTTGTCGCGTGCAGACCTTCAGGATGGCGTGGGTATTGCAGCAACATTGCATCAAGCTCTTGAGAAAATGACTAAGGAATATGGTATGTAGATCCGTAATCTACTGGAAGTGAAATCGTCAACCTGAAAAGGTACCAAGTGTCCAGGAGCTATCTATTGCACACAGTGGGTATAGTGATCGGGAGGAGCGGGCCCGGGGAGAGGTTTTATGAGTGACAGTCGAGATGCCGGCAAGGAGCGCGGGATCCGGTCCGTGGAGGTGGAGAAGGTATTGCGCGAAGAGGCAGGTTCCGACCCGGCCCCATCGAGGATCCAGGAGTTGGCGATGACCTATGTCGAGCGTGGGGACGCGGACAGTCGGGTGGACCAGCGTGCTGCGCTTGGGGCATACGCCACTGCGGTCGGGATGTTCGAGTGGTTACGGGCCCGACTGGGGGAGGGCTTTACGCCGGATCTCGAGGGTAGATTGGCTAGGGTCCATGTCAAATCCTGTGCGATGTTGGGCGACATGGGCGATGTGGCAGGTGCGCTCGCCGCCAATGATCGTGCGATCGCCATCTGGGAATCCATGCGGGAGCGGCTCGGGACAGAAGGTTTTACGGCTGGCATGGAAGATGGACTGGCCAGCGCTTACCGGAACCGTGGATTCTATCTGGATGAGCGGGGAGATCATACCGAAGCCCTCGTCGCCTGTGATCGTGCGATCGTCATCTGGGAAGCCATGCGGGAGCGGCTCGGGACAGAAGGTTTTACGGTCGGCATGGAAGATAGATTGGCCAGCGCTTACCGGAGTCGTGGATTCTATCTGAGCAGGCAAGGAGATCGTACCGAAGCTTTGGCCGCCTGTGATCGTGCGATCGCCATGTGGGAAGCCATGCAGGAGCGGCTCGGGACAGAAGGCTTTACGGTCGGCATGGAAGATAGACTGGCCAGTGCTTACCTGAACCGTGGAGTCTATCTGGGCAGGCGGGGAGATCATACCGAAGCCCTCGCCGCCTGTGATCGTGCGATCGTCATCTGGGAAGCCATGCGGGAGCGGCTCGGGACAGACGGTTTTACGGTCGGCATGGAAGATAGACTGGCCAGCGCTTACCGGAACCGTGGAGTCTATCTGGGCAGGCGGGGAGATCATACCGAAGCCCTTACCGCCAACGATTGTGCGATCGCCATGTGGGAAGCCATGCGGGAGCGGCTCGGGACAGAAGGTTTTACGGTCGGCATGGAAGATGGATTGGCCAGCGCTTACCGGATTCGTGGATTCTATCTGGACGAGCAGGGAGATCATACCGAAGCCCTGGCCGCCTGTGATCGTGCGATCGTCATATGGGAAGCCATGCGGGAGCGGCTCGGGGCAGAAGGCTTTACGGCCGGCATGGAAGATGGACTGGCCAGCGCTTACCTGAATCGCGGAAACCGTTTGGACGAGCGGGGAGATCATACCGAAGCCTTGGCCGCCACTGATCGTGCGATCGTCATATGGGAAGCCATGCGGGAGCGGCTCGGGACAGAAGGTTTTACGGCCGGCATGGAAGATGGACTGGCCAGCGCTTACCGGATTCGTGGATTTTATCTGGGCAGGCGGGGAGATCATACCGAAGCCTTGGCCGCCACTGATCGTGCGATCGTCATATGGGAAGCCATGCGGGAGCGGCTCGGGACAGAAGGCTTTACGGCCGGCATGGAAGATGGACTGGCCAGCGCTTACCGGAACCGTGGAGTCTATCTGGGCAAGCAGGGAAATCATACCGAAGCCCTGGCCGCCAATGATCGTGCGATCGTCATGTGGGAAGCCATGCGGGAGCGGCTTGGGACAGAAGGCTTTACGGCCGGCATGGAAGATGGACTGGCCAGCGCTTACCTGAATCGCGGAAACCGTTTGGACGAGCGGGGAGATCATACCGAAGCCCTGGCCGCCACTGATCGTGCGATCGCCATGTGGGAAGCCATGCGGGAGCGGCTCGGGACAGAAGGCTTTACGGCCGGCATGGAAGATGGACTGGCCAGCGCTTACTGGAACCGTGGAGTCTATCTGGGCAAGCGGGGAGATCATACCGAAGCCCTGGCCGCCAACGATTGTGTGATCGCCATGTGGGAAGCCATGCGGGAGCGGCTCGGGACAGAAGGCTTTACGGCTGGCATGGAAGATGGACTGGCCAGCGCTTACCGGAACCGTGGATTTTATCTGGGCAAGCGGGGAGATCATACCGAAGCCCTGGCCGCCACTAATCGTGCGATCGCCATGTGGGAAGCCATGCGGGAGCGGCTCGGGACAGAAGGTTTTACGGCTGGCATGGAAGATGAACTGGCCAGCGCTTACCGGAACCGTGCATTCTATCTGGGCAAGCAGGGAGATCGTACCGAAGCCTTGGCCGCCAATGATCGTGCGATCGCCATATGGGAAGCCATGCGGGAGCGGCTCGGGACAGAAGGCTTTACGGTCGGCATGGAAGATAAACTGGCCAGCGCTTACCTGAGTCGCGGAAACCGTTTGGACGAGCAGGGAGATCATACCGAAGCCTTCGCCGCCACTGATCGTGCGATCGCCATGTGGGAAGCCATGCGGGAGCGGCTCGGGGCAGAAGGCTTTACGGCCGGCATGGAAGATGGACTGGCCAGCGCTTACCGGAACCGTGGAGTCTATCTGGGCGAGCAGGGAGATCGTACCGAAGCCCATGCGGCCAATGATCGTGCGATCGCCATGTGGGAAGCCATGCGGGAACGTCTGGGTTCGAACTTCACGTCTGGCATGGCCGACAATCTGGGACTGGCGTATCTGAATCGGGGGGTTGCGTTAAGGCTGACGGGGAAGGTGCTGCGGGGGTTGGTCAGCCAGGTGCGCGGTACGTTTCTGATCAAGGATCGGGAGCTGCTTTCCAAGTTTTGGCGGATTCGATAGTGGTGGGGATGGGGTGCGGGAGGGAGGTGGACGGGAAGCGGGTGGCGGGGTATTTGTGGTCGGGTGGGAGGCTGGTTGGGGTTCTCAACGTTGCTCTGCGGCCTGTGGCCTAAATCCTTGGCTCCTGCCGGTAATTTCCGTGGGCCACTCCTAGGGTTGCGGAATCCACTGACAAGTGTTTCTCGTGGGTTCAGCATGCCCGGTGGTGACTCTGCGGTGGTGCGTGGAGGTGCTGCTGTAATCGGGCTCGCCACGGTTGGGATTGGTATGTACGACGCCACCATTGAGTTGGAAGGGTTCATCTACACAGCCAAGGATGCTCCGCCACCGAGTGCGAAATGCGGATGTGGGAAGTAGCCATGAGCAGCGCAGGAATTCTGATCGGGGTCGTTGTCGCTGCGGGGTTGGCCTATCTTGGCGGGCGATACTCGTCACGGCATAAACTGATGCACGGAAGGCAAGCGATTGCGCCCCACGAAATCGTCAAGGAACTGCCAAGCAGCGTTGATCGCGGCGATGCGGAAAATGTTTTGCGCACAGTGGGGAGGGCATTCGGAGTGAAGCCAGAAATTCTCCGGTTGGATGACTCGTTCGCTGATCTTATGGCGATGGATTCATGGACGCTCGGCAAAGGGCAAGAAGAATTGGAGCAGTGGCTTAGAGGCAATGGGGTTGTGTCTCTCCAAAGAAAGCCACAAACGATTCGTGACCTGATCATCTCGGTGCTTCCGTTTGACCAAAAGAGAACGAGGGTATAACTTCCGTTGGAGTCGATCCAAGCTGCCAAGAAGCGGTGCGGCCGATGTGCTTCAGCAAGGACCATTTACGGATAGTTATCCGCGAGCATCTGGAGTGTATCTGAACGTTTACACGCATTGATGAGCTATGGTTACGAGGCGCCAAGGTATGAAATCTAATGGAAAGGTCAGTAATTGCTGTTGGACGGTTGCCCTGTCTATTCTGGTTCTTGTGGCTCCGCTGAATGTCTGGGCCAACAATCACCCAGCTGGTATGTATTGGACCCATCGTGTCAGAGAAGAAATTGCACGGATGGTGAAAAATGATGATTATGCATTCATATCGAGTTGCACGGTACGGTTGAGATCTGGTCGATATAATGCCAGCGTTATCTTTCCGGTTGGACGGTTTAAGGGATTGTTTGTGTTCAGTAATAGGAAACTTAGAGTGTTGAACACGGGTTCAATTAAATTGGGGGGCAACAAACATTGGAACAGTGCAGATTTTGAAGGTGGCGTCTATACGATTAGGGCCATGACCCACTTGCTTGGTCAGTTGCTTGAGTTGCCATTTACATGGACGGCTCCAAAAAATATCATAAATGTTGTGAAAGTAACACCCCAAAACACATGTGTGCTCAGGGAAGGTAAAAAGGTGCGCTTTCGCCGCGGACTCGTCACGGTTATTAACGCCAAGGATGATGCAGCTGTTAAAGCAATCCCGGTCGGCAGATACCCGCGAGCAATGACTCTGGATCCTGATGGGAACAAGCTGTATGTGACCAACGGGGGTAGTGATACTGTTTCCGTGATCAATCTCTCGACTGGAACCGTCATGTCGACTATTCCAGTGGGCAAATCTCCTCGAGCGATTGTATCCGACCTTCAGAGAAAGCATGTATATGTTGTCAATGGCGATAGTAACAGCCTTTCTGTAATTGATACTACCTCCGATACGGTTGTTGGCTCTGTTTATGTTGGATCGACACCTCGTACGATCTTGATCAGTCATACGGGGCGATTGATTTATGTGACCAGTATTGATGGTAGTGTTTCAGTGATTGATGCAGTAACCGACAAAGTCATCAAGACTATACCGGTTGGCAGATATCCACGAGCAATGGCTCTGAGTCCTCGCGGGCACAAACTGTATGTGGTGAATGAGTTTAGCAATGATGTTTCTGTCATTGATACAGCAACTGATACTGTCGTGGCGACCGTTCAAGTTGCTTCGGAGCCGCTTGCTATTGCGCCTGATCCTAGGAATCATAAGACGTATGTGATTAGTGAAATGCCTGGGGTAACAATTCTAAGCAGGAACGATACCACGATAAAGAAGATGCTCTTGATGAACCATCCGAAATATATGGTATTTGGCAAAGTTGATCATCGGTTATACATTGCAAACGGTTTCGGTGACAGCGTCTCAGTGATTGATGCGGCTACCGACAAGGTCCTCAGGACTATTCCGGTTGGCAGATATCCACGAGCAATGGCTCTGAGCCCTCGCGGGCATAAACTGTATGTGGTGAATGAGTTTAGCAATGACGTTTCGGTCATTGACACAACAACTGATAGTATTTTGGGAACAATACCGGTTGGCATTTTCCCGAGAGTGATCACAATCAACCCCAACACTTATGATATCTATGTGATATCTAGTCGCAAACTTCACGGCTGAACCACGTGGTAACGTAAGCGCGCGACGGAGTCACCTATTACGATCCGAGTGGATTTGGCATCCTGAGATTTTCGAGGAGATACCATGAATATCACCACCTCCTACCAGACCGGCCGGGAATATAGTGGCGGGGGCGGTTTACCGGTATGGGACGGGGGGGGGGCGACCAATCTGATCGAGGAGCCCACCGGGGGTGGCAGATCGGTGACCGGGATCGTGACGGTGGCGGGGTATTTGTGGTCGGGCCGGAGGCTCGTTGGGGTTCTCAACGGATCGGGAGTGCTCGAGGAGACATTCGTGTGGGGGGCGCGCGGGAACATACCGGACGAGATGGTGGCCCATGGGCAGGTGTACCGGATTTTGGCGGATGCCCGGGGGAGTGTGCGGCTTGTGGTGGATGCGGGTACGGGTCAGGTGATGCAGGCGCTCCGATACAGTCCGTGGGGGCGGGTGATGGGGGATACGGATCCGGGGTTTCAGCCGTTTGGGTATGCGGGAGGGCTCGATGATCGTCGGACGGGGCTCGAGCGGTTCGGGGTGCGGGACTATGATCCGGGGACGGGGCGGTGGATCGAGCCGGATCCGATTCTCTTTGCCGGTGGGGGAACGAATCTTTACGCCTATGCGGACAACGATCCGGTCAACTACATTGACGTGACGGGTCTCTGGACCTTCCAGATGGGATTGTCGGGGTCATTTTCCAAGTGGGA
>JAJZBR010000015.1 GCA_021798795.1 Pseudomonadota bacterium | reverse complement strand
TTTTCTCAAGATCCAGTACAATCCTGACACGCTCTCAGGAGAGGTGGCAGAGTGGTTGATTGCACTGGTCTTGAAAACCAGCAGGAGTGCAAGCTCCTCGTGGGTTCGAATCCCACCCTCTCCGCCAGCCAGTACCTTCAAGACGCCAATTTTTATATCACTCAAACAAATTTAGACGTGGTCTCTCGCTCGCCTCACAACCTCCCTGATCCAGATAATAAAGAAGCGCCGGCTTCGCAGTCGTTTTTTACGAACTCTCCCCTACACTCCTCAGCCTGTTCGTACCTTGTGCTCTACCCATCCATGATGCGATATGAAATAAATTGCAGCAACAGCCATTATCAGAGTCCATACCGGGGTCCAGGCTGGGTGGATTGCATAAAGAACCCCCATCACTCCCACACCAAGCAGGCCTGAAATACCGGATAGTAACCCGAGGATCCCGAACAGACGGGCGCGCGATGCGCGTGGAATGATATGCCCGAACATCGCAGGAATGATGGCCTCTGTAAACCCAAGCTGGATTCCCCAAAGCCCGATACCAGCCCAAACAAGCCAGGTATGACCCCAAAAAATAAACGCGATGGATAATCCCAGCACTGCAGGGAAGATATAGACTGTCAGGAAACCCAACCGGTCGTAGAGCATACCCAGACAGTATCCTCCGACTCCGTCCGTAGCCATAGCCAAGGCGAAAGCTCCTGCTACATCTGGTGGCGTCCAATGATTGTGCGCCATCAGCACATAGCCGATAAATATATATGTCCCTGGTGCTGCAGCACCTAGTGCCACCCAAATCATAAACTGCCTGATCCGTTCTTGGTCGACACTGCTCGGGACTTTTTCAGGCTCTACGGAACCCTGCTTTCCCGTAGCAGGCCGGGAGCGGAATCGGTATGCGATCCCAAGCCCAACCATGGCGATAAGAGCTGGGATCAGGAGCGTCGCGAATGCCATGCGAAATGAGTGCCGAAGCAGCCAGAAGCCTACAAAAAGTGGCCCCAGGACGGCGCCGGCCTGGTCCAGGATTTCGTAGAGACCGAAAGCCCGTCCGTGCCCAAGTGCATCTCCAGCGTGAGCAAGAAGACTGTTTTTAACAGGATTGCGTATTCCCCGTCCCAGCCGTTCCAGAAAAAGCAAACCGAGCGCACCAACCAGCTCATGCGTGAACATGAGAGCTGGCAAAGCAAAAAGATTGAGTACATACCCGAGAACCAGAATGAACCAGGCATGCCCGTTTCGATCCACCCACAAACCAGCTGCGTAACGCCCGAAATATTGGAATAAATCGATCGCCCCACTCATGAATCCCAGCAGCACAGGTGTCAAACCAAGAATAAAAAGATAAGGGCCTGCAATACTTCGGCCGCCCTCATAGTTGGCATCCGCAAACAAACTCACGATGCCGAGGATGACAACAAAGCCTAACGCTTTGCGAACAGCGGCAGGCCGGTTCAATTTCAGATCACCTGATTAGGCCGAATCAATTCTTCGGGAAGGTGTGATATCCCGCCCAAATAAGGCCGGAGTGCCTCTGGAATACTGATCTTCCCGCCTTCATCCTGACGGTTCTCGAGTAATGCAATCAAGGTCCGCCCAACCGCAAGTGCTGAGCCGTTGAGCGTATGAACCCATTCAGGCTTGTCTTTCGGGCCCTTGCGCCAGCGCGCATGCATGCGCCGTGCCTGAAACTCTCGAAAATTGCTGCAGGATGAAATTTCGCGATAATCGTTTTGACCGGGCAACCAGACCTCAAGATCATAGGTTTTGGCTGAGCCAAATCCGGTGTCGCCGGCACAGAGCAACATGATTCGGTAAGGTAATTCGAGTTTCGCGAGTATCGCCTCAGCATGAGCCGTCAGACGTTCGAGCATGTCATTTGAACGATCAGGCGTTGTCACACATACGAGCTCGACCTTCTCAAACTGATGCTGCCGGATCATCCCTTTGAGATCCTTGCCATAGGAGCCTGCCTCGGACCGATAACAGGGTGTGTGCGCTACCCATTGGCAGGGTAATTCATCTCGGGAAAAAATACGATCACGGGCAAGATTAGTAACCGGGACTTCTGCTGTGGGAATCAGATACCAGTCCGCGCTTTTTGCAATTTTGAAAAGCTCTGATTCGAATTTAGGAAGCTGACCGGTTCCAATAAGACTGTCGCGATTGACGAGGTGCGGAACATAAACTTCCTCATATCCGTGTTCTTGGACATGGATATCCAGCATGAAATTAATGAGTGCGCGCTGTAACTGAGCCAGAAAGCCTTTTAATACAACGAATCGGGTTCCGACGATCCGGCTGGCCTCGGAAAAACTCATACCGCCCAGTTTCTCTCCGATTGCAACGTGATCACGGACCGTAAATGGGTAGTGGGGGAGAGTCCCCACACGGCGGAGTTCCCGATTCTGGCTGCTATCCATACCATCTGGTACATCGGCATCAATTAAGTTCGGCACGGTCAAATAAAAGGCGTCCAGCGCTTCCTCGAGCGTCCGAAAAGTTTTCTGGGTTATCTCAAGATTCTGATCGATTTGAGCAAGGTGATCCAGATGAATCGAAAGATCGGTTGGGCTCGCGCCTTGGGATTTTATTTGTCCGACTTTTTTTGATCCCTCATTCCTTTGTCGTCGCAGATCTTCGAGTTTGATCTGGAGTACCTTGCGAGTATTTTCCTGCTGGGTATACCACTCGGTGTCAAGAGAAAATCCACGCCGTTCCAGGTTGGAAACTACGGCAGGGAGATCGGTTCGGAGAAGCTTGACGTCTATCATGTAATCTGGAATACCCGATATCAGGGCTTCAGTCGGACAATCTGGGCCTCTGACGATTTATTCTGAATTATGCCATGACTCCGACCTATTTTGAACAGAGGAAGCTCTGAACTCTGTGTAGCGCGATAGCTCACCTTTTTGGTTTATCCTGAACGAAGGTAGCCGATCTGGGGAAACCCATGAATCGAATTTCGTACGCATACGGGCAGAATCATTTCGAGCTTGACCCCGACCTTCCATACCTTCTCCAGCTTTATTGGTCTGACTATCCGGAGCGTCGTTATGAGCTCAGCCAGTTTGGGGAGTTTGCGGGACATGAGCTATATGAAGCGGGATACCACATTGACCATGACGCACCCCCCGTCCTTGTTAACCATGATCTCGACGGTCGACGGATAGATCGCATCCGCCTGTCACCCATCGAAACACCCCTGTTAAAGCGGCTCACCTCGATTTTGCGCCCTCCCTACGAAGGGGGCAGCTGGCATCACCATTTTGCACTGGGTTACCTACTCGCAGACCCTGGACTGTACTGTATCCTCACGATCACCGGCCAGACAGTCTATGCCCTGCACAAATACGCACCGGAACATCATTCAGTCATTCAAGGTCTTCTTTCGGGCGAGTTATTTGGTGCAACATGGATGACAGAGAACCAGGGGGGAAACGATCTGGGTGCAAATCGCGCACGTGCAGTTCACGGCCCGGATGGCTGGCATATCTATGGTGGAGATAAATATTTTGCGAGCGGAGCCGGGCTTGCGGATTATGCGATCGCGACAGCTCGTCCGGACGGCGCGCCGACTGGACCCAAGGGGCTTGCACTCTATCTCGTGCCCCGGCTTGACAGACAGGGCAATCTTAACTTTACGGTCCGACGCCTGAAGTCTAAATCCGCCACCCGGGCAGTGCCTTCCGGCGAGGTGGAACTGGAAGGCAGTGAAGCATTCCTGATCGGCCGGGCAGAAAGTGGTATTTATTACACACTTGAAACACTTACAGTTTCACGGATCGCGAATGCTGTGGCCAGTATGGGAATTAGTCAGAAAGCCATCATCGAAACGCGCGAGCGTGTCCGTAGGCGTCAGGCTTTTGGTCACCGCCTTGAGGATCATCCACTCGTCAGACGTGACCTCACGGAACTTGCGGTGCGCCAGGCGGGTGGGCTGGCACTTGCTTTCCAGGCGGTTGATCTGTTTGATCGAGCCTGGCACGAGACTCCTCCCTATTCCATTCGTTACCACTATGCACGGCTTCTGACCCACCTCGCAAAAAACCGCACGGCTGAACATGCCGGTCGAATCACCGCTTTGGCCATGGAACTTTTCGGAGGACTTGGATTTCTTGAGGAATATGCGATCGCTCGCTGGCACCGGGAGGCTTTGATCACACCCATCTGGGAAGGGACGAGCAACATTCAGGCGCTTGAACTGATTGAGGCAATCCAGAAGAAAAAAGCGCATGAACCCCTTCTCGAACACCTTAGAGTGTCCTTGGACGAAGCTGGCACCCCGGAGGCCCAGACGGCCTATAAAATGGCTGAAGTGTGCATAAAACAGCTCCTTGCCGAAGCAGACGATGCCGGTGCCTGGTACGGTAAAGCCACATTGATACGCCTGGCAGATGTCGAGAGTGTGGCGCTCCTCTACAACCTTGCCAAATACAAGGAACGCTACGCAAAACTTGCGACGCTGTATATGCTGCATTTTCTCGAAAACAAGGAATTCCCTGCATGGGCGATGCATGACCCGACCATCTGGGCCCCCGATCAGGCAGGTTGAGCTCCCACCCATAGAGACTTCGGGGATATTCGCCCCTGGCAACCACTCCCACTCACCCATCTCAACCTTGACTGCCACAAAGGCATTCAATTGGACTAAAATAGTCTTATATCGCAATTAGCACCAATCATGCTGAGAATCCGAAAGTTGACTGATTATGGAACCGTCCTCTTGGCCGCTATGGCCAGCCGGAGCGAGCCGTGGTTAACCGCGACAGAGCTTTCTCAATCAACAAAGCTTTCGTATGCGACGGTAGGCAAGCTCCTCAAACTTCTGGTCCACGCAAGACTACTCCAGTCCCAGCGTGGCTCACATGGCGGCTATCGACTGACGCGTTCACCGGAATCAATCACCGCACTCGAGATTCTGGAAGCGCTTGAAGGTGAAATTGCAGTAATCGAATGCGGATTTGCAAACCACCGTTGTCATCGCCAGGAGTTTTGTGCCGTAAGCCCGCCTTGGCGACGCATCAACTATATGCTCAAAGAAGCACTTTCGCATATGACCCTCGCGGATCTCGTGCCCTCCCCTCTCCCACTGCCACCCTTGCGGGCACACGAGGAAAGTGAACCGATCCGAACCATCAGGATGGGCGGCTGAATCCGATTCCAATCGAACCGAGGCAATAACTTTGTCTACTTCTAACCGGCAGATCGAATCTTTACTCCATCAACCTTATGCAGCAGGATTCGTCACGGACATCGAACAGGAGACTTTCCCCCCTGGCCTCGATGAAAATGTGATCAAGCAGATCTCACGCATGAAAAATGAGCCGGATTTCATGCTGGAGTGGCGGCTGGCCGCATTCAGACATTGGCTCAAGATCAGAGAACCACATTGGTCCATTGCACATTACGAACCAATCGACTACCAGGCGATTTCCTATTATTCTTCGCCCAAATCCAGAAAGTCAGGCCCCACATCGCTCGAAGAAATCGACCCCAAACTTCTCGAAACCTATGAGAAGCTTGGCATCCCGCTTCACGAAAGAGCCGCACTCGCAGGTGTGGCGGTAGACGCCGTTTTCGACAGCGTGTCGGTCGCAACCACTTTTCGGGAAACATTGGCCCGTGCGGGTGTGATTTTTTGTCCCATATCAGAAGCGATTCAAAACTATCCGGATCTCGTTCGGACCCATCTGGGTACGGTTGTTCCGCCCACCGATAATTTTTTCGCAAGCCTCAACTCGGCTGTATTTACAGATGGTTCCTTCGTCTACATCCCGAAAGGTGTGCGTTGCCCGCTTGAGTTATCGACTTACTTTCGTATCAATGCTGCCAAAACCGGACAGTTTGAACGTACCCTGATTATCGCAGATGAGGGCGCAAGCGTGAGTTATCTCGAAGGATGCACCGCTCCCATGCGAGATGAAAACCAGCTTCATGCCGCAGTGGTTGAACTCATCGCGCTGGAAGACGCTGAGATTCGCTATGCCACGGTACAGAACTGGTACCCAGGAGATGAATCGGGTGTCGGTGGCATCTACAATTTCGTAACCAAACGAGGTGAATGTCGCGGTGCGCATTCCCATATTTCCTGGGTCCAGGTCGAAACCGGATCGTCGATTACCTGGAAATACCCGAGCTGCATCCTGCGGGGCGATGAATCTGTGGGAGAGTTCTATTCTGTTGCGGTTGCACGAAACTTCCAGCAGGCTGACACGGGCACCAAGATGATTCACCTGGGTCGCGGAACAAAGAGCACCATACTCTCGAAAGGCATTTCAGCAGGCCATGGCAAAAATGCGTATCGAGGCCTTGTGCATCTCGGGCGTAACGCCCGGGACGCCAGAAACTATACCCAGTGCGATTCCTTGATTCTGGGACCCGATGCGGAGGCCGATACCTTCCCCATGATTGAGGTTGAAAATGGATCGGCTCGAGCGGAGCATGAAGCCACGACTTCGAAAATCTCTGACGACCAGATTTTTTATTGTCGGCAACGGGGCCTTTCAGAGGAGGATGCCGTGGGTCTCATTGTCAACGGTTTTTGCCGCGAAGTCTTCCTCAAGTTGCCGATGGAATTTGCTGTTGAAGCCCAAAAACTGCTATCGGTCAGTCTAGAAGGAGCTGTCGGATGAATCTTCTAGAACTTCGTAACCTCCACGTCGCGATTGAAGGCAAGATGGTTCTTCGGGGTATCAACCTGGACGTTCCACCCGGTGAAGTTCATGCCGTCATGGGACCGAACGGTTCGGGGAAAAGTACCCTCGTTCAAACGCTCGCAGGAGCAGAACCGTATCAGGTGACAGATGGTCAAGCACTTTTCCTAGGCAAGGACTTGCTGAGCCGGGCACCCGAAGAACGAGCCAGACAAGGTCTTTTCCTCGCTTTTCAGTACCCTGTTGAAATTTCCGGGCTCAGCAATGCGTATTTTCTTCGAGCGAGCGTAAACGCACTCAACCGGGCTCGGGGCGAGCCCGAGCTTGACGCAGTCGATTTTTTGGGTGTTCTTCGATCGGAACTTCTCGCAATGGAAATGAAACCTGAATTGCTTGAGCGATTCGTCAATCACGGATTTTCAGGAGGCGAAAAGAAACGGAACGAGATTCTTCAAATGAAATTGCTCAAGCCGCGCCTTGCTCTCCTCGATGAGACAGATTCCGGTCTTGATATTGATGCACTCAAGGTGGTGGCACGTGGGATTAATGCCATGCGGGATCGGGAGCGCGGATTCCTTGTGGTCACGCATTATCAGCGCCTGCTTGACTATGTCGTGCCCGACCGGGTACACGTCCTCGTGAATGGCCGTATCGTCCAGTCTGGCGATGCGGACCTGGCCCGTCTATTGGAGAAACGCGGCTACGACTGGCTTCTCGAGCCGCAACGCGCATGATGGAAAATCGACTGGAACCTGTTCTGACTTCTTTCGAACCCGGTCAAACGAACTGGCGGACGTGGCTGGAACATACCCATCATGCCGCTCGCCCATGGTCTTCCTCAGATCGACCCCTGATCCGCGATGAATCATGGAAATATACCCGCAAATCCGCCTTCAATATAACGGACGGGATCACTCTACCCACGCCGGTCATTCGCACAGCGTTCGATCACAGGACAAACTGGCAACCGCTCAAGCGGACACGGCAATGGTCACTCATGTCGCTCGCTTGTGCGTATTCCGAACACGCTGATCTTGTCACAACATTTTTTGGAAAGATGGCCGGGTTACAGACCCGCCAACTGACGGCACTCAATACGGGGGCTTTCCGTGACGGGATATTTCTTTACATTCCTCCAGGTCGTTGCCTTTCAGAGCCGATCGAACTCACCCTGATGCTCTCACCTGGCACGACCGCAGCATTTCCGCGAGTTCTGATTCTTTTAGGTGCCGGAGCGAATGCCCATGTCATGGAGCGTCATGTCTGGACGGACGGCTTGAGCCAACCCCCGAGTGGAGTCAACCCGCCCTCGCGCATGATCAACTCCATAACGGAAATCCACCTGGGCGAGCAGGCAGCGTTGACTCATTATCTGGAACAGACCGGGGATCCTTCTACTCGTGCAGTCAGCCTGACTGCAGCGCACCTGTCAACAGATAGTACCTATCAATCCTTCCAGTATGATGGCTGCGGCTTTCTGCTTCGCCATGAACACGATATCATGCTCAAAGGAAGAGGGTCGCGTGTCCAGTTGGATGTCCTTTCGCTTCTTTCGAAAGGGGAACACCATGACCACCAAACCCGCCTGGTCCACGCCGCCCCAGCGACGCAAAGCACGCAGCGGATCCGCTCGGTAGTCGGAGCCCGCGCGACCAGTATCTACGGTGGACACATCCGAATCAGCCCTGAAGCGAAGGGTAGTGAAGCTGCCCAGAACAATCATCATCTTTTGCTGGATTCCAGTGCGCGCGCCATGAGCCGTCCCGAACTTGAAATTGGGGTCGACGACGTCAGATGCACACATGGTGCTACGAGCGGCGAGCTAAATCAGGATACGCTGTTCTATTTGCGTTCACGTGGTATTGACCAGCGTCAGGCCCGGCATATCCTGATTACAGGGTTCACAGAGGAGTTTTTAGCGGGCATCCCGTCGGAGACCATTCGCGCGCACTGGCGGAGCAATGTGGACGGGATTCTTGCGAAACTAGAGGAGAGTTAGCATGGCAACCTGGATTCAAGCCAAGAAAACACTGGATTTGAAGCAGCATATGGGATCCATCCGGATGGATTTTCCGATCCTGAATCAGCGTGTTCACGGCAGACCACTCGTCTATCTTGATAATGCTGCCACGACACAAAAACCACGTGCCGTCATACAGGCAATGGCTGAATACTATGAAAGCCAGAATGCCAATATCCATCGAGGCGTGCATGCCTTGAGCGAAGTCGCCACTTCCCTTTATGAAAGCGCACGAGAAACAGTCGCAACGTTCCTGAATGCACAGTCCCCGTCTGAGATCGTTTTTACGCGAAACGCGACCGAATCCATCAATATGATCGCTAATATCATGGGGCATGATCAGATCAAACCCAATGACGAGATCCTACTGACCGAACTGGAACATCACTCGAATATTGTTCCCTGGCAGTTTCTCTGCGAACGGACCGGCGCGCGACTCAAAATCATCCCGATTCAGGAGAGCGGAGATCTCGATTACGAATCTGCCGTCAAACTGTTTGGACCCCGGACCCGGATTCTTGCGATCACCCATGTTTCCAACGCGCTCGGTACCGTCAACAATCTCCCGCCACTCATTGCCTTGGCGCACCAATATGGTGCTGCGGTACTCGTCGATGGTGCACAGGCTGCCCCGCATATCGCTGTCGATGTCCAAGCCCTGGATTGTGATTTTTACGTTTTTTCAGGGCATAAAATCTATGGCCCCACAGGAGTTGGGGTGCTTTACGGAAAACGCGAGTGGCTCGACCGCCTCCCTCCCTGGCAAGGTGGAGGCGACATGATCACATCTGTTAGTTTTCAGCACACAACCTATGCGGAGCCGCCACATAAATTCGAAGCAGGCACCCCGCCTATTTCCCAAGCGATTGGACTGGCCGAGGCCATTCGATATGTTCAGGGCATTGGCTACCCGGCCATATGCGCCTATGAGGAGAACCTGGAACTTTATGCGCTTCGGCGCTTACTTGAGACACCAGGAATCCAGCTGATCGGTCAACCGCTCAAACGCGCTTCAATTGTTTCCTTTGTGATGGAAGGAATCCATCCGCATGATATCGGTACCGTTTTGGATCAATCTGGCATTGCCGTTCGGGCAGGGCATCACTGCGCCATGCCGCTCATGGAACACTATCGTGTTCCGGCGACGGTACGTGCTTCTTTCGCGTTCTACAACACTTACGAGGAAGTGGATACTCTGGCGACCGCGCTTGAAAAAACCTGGAAATTGTTTCAGCCATGAGTGATCTGTTAGCGCTTTATCAAGATATTATCCTAGAGCATAATCGCAGCCCACGGAACTTCAGGAAACCGGCTCACATCAGCCACGAAGCAAAAGGTTTCAATCCGCTGTGCGGCGATAAGGTCACACTTTATCTGAATGTTGAGGATGATCGTATCCAGGATGTCGGGTTCGAAGGGTCAGGATGCGCCATTTCAACAGCATCCGCTTCACTCATGACTGAACGTCTCAAAGGATTGACACTCGCTGATGCGGCTTCACTATTTCAGCAGGTTCACCACTATCTCACACAAAACTCTGCCACCTCCCCCCTTGATCCAGAACTGGGCAAGCTAGAAGCTTTGGGAGGGGTACGCCAGTATCCTGCGCGCGTCAAATGCGCGACGCTACCCTGGCATACCTTACAGGCTGCGCTGCTAAACCGGCACGCGCCGATCACAACTGAAATGGAAACACATGCGGACGAGTGACCCCGTCCGATTTCGGCGTGCCTGTGAAGCCACGTTGATACCGGCCGGTACCTCAGTAGTCGTCCCGGAAGGAACAGAAGGGTCCCTGACCCAAGCACTGGGACAGTCTTTCACGGTTTACGTCGGTGGCAACCTCGTTCGTATTGACGGACGCGATGCCGACGCGATCGGGCAGACCTTGCCCGCGCCGCTGGTCGTCTCCGAAACCGCGACACGAGAAGAGTTGGAGGCTTTGGTCTGGAAACAGTTATCAACCTGTTTTGACCCTGAAATACCTATTAATATCGTTGATTTAGGTCTTGTATATGATTGTTTACTTGAAGATATGGACAAAACCAGTTATCGAGTTAAAATCCGCATGACATTGACTGCGCCCGGCTGTGGTATGGGTGGGATGCTCACGCAGGATGTTCGCGAACGCCTACTCGAGATCCCAAGGATCAAAGATGTCGCTGTCGAACTGGTATTCGACCCACCTTGGAGCTGGAGCATGATGAGCGACGCAGCCCGCCTGCAAACCGGGATGCTCTGAGTTGACCGACTGGCGCACGGTCTGCTCAATCAAGAGCCTCAAACAGGATGGCTATGCCGTTTTAGAGCTCGCAACGACTGCTGTAGCCGTTTTCGACATCGAGGGTGAACTATACGCGGTTGAGGACATTTGCACCCACGATGGAGGCGAGCTGGCAGGTGGCCCCATCGAGGGCTGTACGATCACCTGTCCACGTCACGGCGCACGTTTTGATCTCCGGACGGGTGCGGTCGTGGCACCCCCTGCCTACTTACCAATTCAGACCTTCCCGGTCCGTATCCGAGATGGGCAGGTAGAGATTGGCATCGACTGATCAGTATTGCTGATTACGGTCGCCGACAGATAGGGGAAAAAAATGAAATCCCATCCATCTGCCTGACTTTAAAACCAGGGACGAGATGAGGCGGCTGATTGATGACCCAGATCACGTGTCCACTGCAACTCATCCGGACAAGTGCCATCCGGTTTTTATACACCGTCCATACAATTCTCGCACCAAGATGAATTGCAAGCAGTTCCCCGAAGTGACGGGAGGCAAGGGCTTCTGAAACCTTGACCTCGTGGATAGCCGTATGAATCATAATATTTTGCGTACGTGCCACAGCCATGAGCAGGCGCTTCGATGTTAATGGTCGCGGAATCCAGATGACCAAACGACCCTCAGGTTGAGCTGCCCGCATGACCGACCAGGCGATGGTCAGAGCGCCGATCAGGATAATCCCGGCAGTGATCATCCACGCCAAACTCTTTCCGGATACCCAGCGACCTCCAACTCGATTTCGGCAAGCCTGAATGATTGCCTTCACGGTCTCGATTCATCGTCTTTGATTGAGTGTTCCTCAATCTGCTTCCATTCTCCATCCAGGGTCCGGCTGCCAGAGGCCTCCATTTCCGGCACGGAGCGGTGTCTCAGTTTCCAGCTTGAAAGCCAGGTACGTATGAGGAACGGTACCGAGGCCAACGCCATAAAAAGGAGTATCAACCAGCCAATCGTGAAGATCAGAAACAGAAGGAAGGTTACAAAAACCAGGATCAGGAACGCTCGGATCCAATGGCCAAACACATTCTGTGAGGTCTGGTGATCCGAAGAAAGCTGGAATACCATAAGACGGTGGCGTGGCATGAGAAGATATCCGCATCACCTATCAGGTGGGATTCCATTTTAAAACGGAATGCATCTCAATCCAAGGCAGAAGCCCAGTTCATTTTAGGGTATGCTCACTCGACCCCGGCTGGAGACCTCCTGTGCCCACCCTGAGCGCAATCGTGATTGCCCGGAATGAGGCCGAAAACATCCAAGCGTGTCTCGATAGTCTCGACTTCGCAGATGAAAAACTGCTCATCGACGGTGGCAGTGAAGACCGGACCGTAGCGATCGCTCAAAAATCTGGTGCGCGCGTGGTTGTGCTGCCCGACTGGCAGGGGTTCGGCGTGCAACGTCGGCGGGCAGAGGCTTTGGCTCACGGCGACTGGCTTTTGATGGTGGATGCCGACGAGCGCGTCAGCTCAGATCTGGCTCGCGAGATTCGAGGAGCGATCAGTGAAGCCGAACGTTCCGGGGTTCGGATTTTCGAGATTCCGCGGATGACGGCTGTCTTTGGCCGATTCATCCTGCATGGCGGTTGGTATCCTGATCTCAATGCCCGTCTCTATGCCCGCGAGTCAGCCCACTATGACGATGCGCGCGTCCACGAACGGCTTGTGCCCCATCCGTCTTCTCGAATCGAGCGGCTCAACCACCCCCTCCTCCACTATAGCTATCAAAATCTGACTCAGTATCTCTCCAAATCCGCGCTGTACGCGAGGGAATGGGCCACCGAACGGGAACGGAAGGGCAGCCATGCAACTCTTGGACAGGGGCTCTGGCATGCGCTGGGCTGTTTTTCACGTATGTATGTTCTGCGCGGTGGATTCCTTGACGGGCCCGAGGGATTTCTGCTGGCGGTCTTGTCCGCGCACTCCACATTCATCAAATATGCGGAACTTTGGCTCAGATACCGTCTGCGGTCAAAAAACGTCTCCGGATGAGTTCTGCTGCTCGATCGAGTTGTGTCCGTGCGTGACCCGTGTTTCCCAATTCAATTGCAAGGCGGTTTTTCTCATCGTTAATCGTCTCCCACCTAAGCGCACGGGCCGAAGGGTGAGGTGGATAAAATGCAACGGTGGCGCGGTTCAGGGCGCCCACGAGATGCAGAGGCCCAGTCGAACCGCTGATCCAGAGATCTGCAAAAGCAAGATGTTCGACAAAGCGGATCATCCCTTGCCGAGAAACATAAATCCGCACTCGGGCGCGAGTGGGTATGGCGTCCTGCACACGCCTAGCCAACTCCTCTTCAGTCGGTCCCGCCGTGATCACAAGCGTGATCCGGGGGTCTTCGAGAAGCCTCTCTCCGAGATAAGCATACTCATCCGGCGTCCAGTTTCTGGCCGAACCACCGTGCCCGGGATGGAGGAAGACCAGTTTTTGAGATCCTCGGATAGCTTCTTGCTCCAAAAACGCAGCCCGGCATTTTTGTACGATAGCCGAATCCAACCGGAGATAGGGAGGCTTCGGAAGTGATGGAATCGGACACCCCCAAAGCGTGAGCGCATACCGGGCCAGCTCGACGTTGTAGACCCATTCCGGTTTCAGGGACTGCGAGCGGCGCTGGCGCAGAGTGTGGTTGTAAAAAAATTGGTCAATCTTGGTCGCCGGCGCCAATCGATCCGGGATACGAGATCGCCAGAGGGCGATGGCTAGCGGGAGGCGCGTGACAAATGCCACAGCCCAGTCGGGCCTACTTGCTCCCAGGATCAGGCTGGCCCGTTTGGTGTCGCTCAGCCGTCCAAATGGTGGCTCTTCGATCCGAATTCGATCGATCGAGGGGCAAATCGTCGCGAGGGGTGCCGTATAGGCAGGTACCAGTGCTTCGATTTCAGTGTCGGGCAGGGCCATTCTCAGAAGCGCAAAGGCTGGCCAGGCCAGGACGAAGTCACCTAGCCGGTCGTTTCGGATCAGAAGGATTTTCCTGGGCAACAACCGTTTCACTTTAAGAGGCGAGTCTCCTCGTGTTCTTGCGAAATCAGAGAGTTCGGGATCATGCCGAATCCGGTTTATGGCCGGTGCGCCCGTAAAGGTCATCAAAGCGTTCGATATCGTCTTCTCCGAGATATTCGCCTGTTTGAACTTCGATGATTTCTAATGGTTGGGATCCGAGATTCGAAAGCCGGTGCCGGACACCAGCCGGGATATAGGTCGACTGGTTGATCGCGAGCGTGATCTCCTCATCTCCGCAGATGACCCTGGCCTCGCCCTGGATCACAACCCAGTGTTCGGAGCGGTGGCGATGACTTTGGAGCGATAAATGGGCACCTGGGTCCACCTGGATCCGTTTGACCTGGAACTGGTGCCCGTGACTCACCGATTCATACCAGCCCCAAGGCCGTTGCACGCGGTAGGGCGTTGTCGCTTCAGAACGTCCCTCTTTTTCGAGATGGGTAACCAGTGACTTGACTTCGTGTGCGCGATCTCGGCTCGCGACCAATACCGCATCAGGTGTTTCCACGATAACCAGATCGTGGACACCCAAGGCGGTAACCAGACGGCCGCTCGAATGAATACAGCTTCGAGATACATCATTCAGCCAAACATCGCCCCGAACCCAGTTGCCCAACTCGTCGTGATCGGCATCCTGCAAACTGTCAAAGGATCCGAGATCGCTCCATCCCGACTGGAGTTCGACCATCTGGGCAAGGTGGGTATGTTCCATGACTGCATAGTCGATCGATTCGCTGCGGCAGGACTGGAACGGTTCGGGATCAAGCCATACGTAAGGGTCTTCTCGTAAGCCTCTCTCAAACGCTTGATTCACCGATTCAAGGATATCCGGCGCGAATCGTTCCAGTTCATGTATATAGACATCCGCGCGCATGAGAAAAATTCCGCTGTTCCAAAAATGGCGACCGGTTTTGATCAGTCGTGTGGCTGTCTCCAAGTCCGGCTTTTCCTGGAACCGAAGCACAGAAACCGCCCCTCCTCCCAACCCAGCTGGATCGACTTCGATGTAACCAAATCCCGTATGCGGCTTGAGGGGTCGGATCCCGAACACCACGATGGCTCCTGCCTGACTGGCGTGCCGGGCTTGTATGAGGCTCGCCTGGAAAGCCTGAAAATCGCTTAATAAATGATCGGCTGGGAGTGCCAAAAGGACGACATCGGGATCTTCACGTAATGCAGCCAAGGATGCTGCGGCCAAGGCAGGGGCCGTATTACGCCCCGCAGGTTCGAGGATGATTTTTGCATCGAGACCCATTTCAAGGATCTGGCGCCGGATCAAGAAGCGATGTTCGGTGTTGCCTACAATCAAGGCCGGCCGGTCGAGTTTGAGCTGCTCTACGCGAAGGAGAGTTTTTTGCAGAAGGGAATGTTCTCCCAGGAGGGAGAGAAACTGTTTGGGATGTTCTTTCCGGGAAAGCGGCCAGAGACGGGTACCGCTCCCTCCGGACAGGATGACCGGCAGGATCCCCGCGAGTGGGTCCGGATCACCTGCTTGAGTCATGATGCATCCCTCGTGGCCCCTGCACTACTATGGACCTGTTTGATCTTGAACCCGTAGCCTGCAATTCTATCAAACCCCGTGGGACGTCCATGGCTTGCGGATCATGTTATTGAGTTCCCCGGGCTTCAACCCGCCGGAACTAAAACCAATGCCGCGAGGGGAGGCAAAGTGAGCAGAAGGGACCAGGGCCGTCCATGCGAGGAAACGGATTCAGCCTCAACCCGCCCGCCATTCCCTAGATTGGTTCCACCATAGCACTCAGAATCCGAGTTCAGTTTTTCCAGGTAGATTCCTGGTTGCGGCACCCCCAGCCGGAAGTGATAGCGCGGAACAGGCGTGAAGTTCAGGACAACCACGGCAATCTGGTCACCCGAGCCACGAACAAAGCTGGCTGTCGAAGATCCAGAATCGTGGCAATCGATCCACTCGAACCCCCGGGCATCAAAATCATCGCGGTAAAGCGCGGGCACTCCCGTATGCAGACGATTAAGATCGCCAATCAGACGTTGGATACCGAGATGGCGTTCGTCCTGTAACCAATGCCATTCCAACGCTCGCTCATGATTCCACTCCCCTCTTTGTGCGAAATCGCCTCCCATAAACAGCAATTTCTTTCCTGGAAACGTCCATTGATAGCTAAAGAGTAATCTGAGATTGGCAAACTGCTGCCAGAGATCTCCTGGCATTTTATTGATTAGTGATTGCTTGCCGTGCACGACTTCGTCGTGTGAGAGGGGAAGCACAAAGTTTTCGTTAAAGGTGTAGAGCAGGCCGAAGGTCAGCGCGTCGTGATGGTGACACCGATAGACCGGATCACGCCGGAGATATCCCAAGGTATCGTGCATCCAGCCCATATTCCATTTCATCGAGAAACCCAGGCCGCCGGTCTCAACGGGTCGACTGACTTGCGGCCACGCGGTCGACTCCTCAGCGACGACGATGGCCCCCGGGTTCTGCCCATGGACGACCGAGTTCAGTTCCCGGATAAAATCCATAGCCTCAATGTTTTCCGCTCCCCCATACTGGTTGGGTAGCCACTGCCCGGGTGGACGTGAATAATCCAGATAGAGCATGGATGCCACAGCATCGACACGGAATCCATCAAGATGAAATTCTTCGAGCCAGTACTGCGCGCTTGACAAAAGAAAGCTGCGTACCTGGTTACGCCCGTAATCAAAAATGAGCGTGCCCCAGTCTGGATGCTCACCGCGCCGCGGATCGGGATGCTCGTACAGTGGTAGTCCGTCGAATCTTGCGAGTCCATGATCGTCGCGCGGGAAATGGGCTGGTGTCCAGTCAAGGATGACTCCGATGTCATGCCGATGACAGTGGTCGATAAACCAGCGAAAATCATCTGGAGTGCCATACCGGCTGGTCGGCGCGAAGAATCCCGTTGTCTGGTAACCCCATGAAGCATCCAGCGGGTGCTCCGTGATCGGTAACAGTTCAATATGCGTGAATCCTTGCGCGCGGACATACTCGGCCAACTGACGCGCGAGTTCACGGTAATCCAGCCAGCCTCCGTCATTTTTTTGTCTCCAAGATCCCAAATGAACTTCATAGATGGACAAGGGGGCGTGCCGCCAATCACGCGTTCGGCGAGCGGCCAGCCATCGATCGTCAGTCCAGATGAAGCGCGTCGGTGCACAGACACGGCTTGCGGTCTGTGGCCGTCGTTCGCATGCTTGCGCATAAGGATCGCTTTTGAGTAGCAACGCTCCGGTCTGGCCGTTGTGAATCTCATACTTGTACAAACAACCGGGTTCGAGGTCCGGGATAAACGCCTCCCAAAGTCCTCCTTCGCGTACCTGCATGGGATGGCTGTTCCCGTCCCATCTGTTGAAATCACCTACGACACTCACGCGATCTGCGTGAGGGGCCCATACGGCAAATGCAACTCCCGTAGATCCTTCTGATCTCCGTAGATGCGAGCCCAACCATCGATACATGTGCCAATGGTGCCCTTCTCCGAAAAGATGCCAGTCAAAGTCGGGAATTTGCCAGGCGGCCCGATCGGGGTTCTCTGGTGTGGATCCTGAATGCATCGATGCCAGCTTCAGTCAACGGTTGAAGAACCGGACCCAGCGGTTGCTCCGCGACGAAAAGCCGTCCGGAATGCTGCCCCACTGAAAGCGCCAGCGCCAGTTTCCGCTTGATGTGCCGGGTACATTGACTCGGTTCCCCTCACCCAGCTCCAACCAGTCCTGCACGGGGATGATCGCAATCCTGGCTACTGAGGCCAAGGCCGCGAGAACCAGGGTCCATGCGATCGACTCCGAGGCACGCCCGCAATATTCGTTCAGACGCTCTCTTGTGACATCGTCCAGGGATGTTGCCCAGACAGCAGCTGGAGGGTTGTCGTGCGTTCCCGTGTAGACCACCGTATGAGGGGCGTGGTTGTGAGGCAAATGCGGATTCTCAGGCATACCATCAAAAGCAAACTGCAGCACCCTCATGCCAGGCAAGTCAAAGTGTTCGCGCAGAGCAGTGACTTCAGGGGTGATCACACCGAGATCCTCAGCAATGAGGGGTAAGGGGCCCAGCACATGCTGTAATGCCGACAAGAGCTCGACACCCGGCGCCTTGACCCACCTCCCCGCTCGAGCCGTGAGAGCCTCGGCAGGTATTTCCCAGCATGCCTCCAACCCGCGGAAATGATCCAGTCGCAGTGCATCAAACCGTTCGATCTGGATGCGGACCCGATCGATCCACCAGCGAAATCCTAGATCGGTGAGCCGGTCCCAATCGTATAAGGGATTGCCCCAGAGTTGACCGTCCACGCTGAAATAATCCGGCGGGACCCCGGCCACGACAGCGGGCAGGCCGTTTGCATGGAGACGGAACAGTTCGCGGTGAGCCCAGACATCCGCGCTGTGATGGGCGACAAACATGGGGAGATCCCCCAAAAGCGATATCTTTTTCCGGTCTGCATATTCGCGCAACATCTCCCACTGCGTGGCAAATAAAAACTGCTCAAAACAAATTTCGTCCATCCGGAGAGCATGACGTCTGCGTATCTCCTCCAATGCGTCAGGTGCGCGATTACGTAGTGGTTCAGGCCAGAAGATCCAGGATGCGCCTGCTTCCTGCTCATCAATTGCACTGAAGAGCGCGTAATCCTCAAGCCAGTCGCACCGCCTGCAAAAGTCTGAAAACCGTTCCTGCCAGGCTTGATCAGCCTGGTTTCGGAATCCCCGATAGGCCGCGCTTAAACGCTCCTGCCGATGGATACGGGCTGGATCCGGATCGGCGAGATCGGAATGAAAACCATCGATCCACCCCCACTCGACCAGACGATCCAGTCCGATGAGAGCTGGATCACCGGCACTGGATGATTTTGCAAGATAGGGTGAACCGGATGTGTCAGGCGGGCCGATCGGCAAAACCTGCCAGATCGACCAGCCACAGGATGCTGCAAAATCAATGAACCGTTCTGCGGTGTGTCCGATATCACCGTTCCCGGGTCCATCCGGTAACGAGCGGATCGGCAATAAGACACCGGCCCGACGTCGAGCGAACAAATTTTCCCTCAAAACACCCGGTTTCACCCGACCACATCGAACGATGGGCGCATCACACCCCCAGCAGATGGCTGACCACGACCCTGGCTCAATACGCTAGACAGCTCAAGTGCTGGAGGTTCCCCAAGGTGCCGGTATAAAGCAGTCAAATGCTTGCGATAAAGATTTTCAAAATCAGCCACGGCCATCCCGGGGTTATAGTCACCGAGCCACCAGAACCAATCCGAGCTTTCGCAGGCCGCCAGTCGGCGCAAAGCATTCTGATAGGCAACGGGATTCATGCGACCGTTCTCAAGCGCGCGGTCAAACGTTTTTTTGGCTGCGATCAAAAGTTCCCAACCCTTGTTTTTGTCGATGGAGCCCATCCAGGTTGACAGGGTCCCGTAGACCCAACTCCCAGCCACGAGTCGGTTCAAAGGCTCTACGGTGATACCATCGTCCAACGCTTCGGAAAAGGTCGTGAGTTTCAGGAGAGGGTGATCAGCGAGAGTTCGATATAAACCACTCAGAAAATAAAATCCGTTGGCCGGATAATATTCCCAAGCGTTTTCGCCATCGAGAAATAAGGTTATTACACTTTGGGGGTCGCTCCTCGCATATGACTCGAGCGCATACACCAGATTGGCGACCGCATCGTCCCCGTGCCAACTCGCATACTGAAAGCCGATTCGATCCGAAAGCTGATCGTTGCGGAAAAAGCATGCACAGCCCTCACCTTTCAGGCGGTAAGCCCGTTCAAGCGAGGCACCCGGCTCACTGTGTTCCAATACTGCTGCCCCGCTAGCCAACCAGCTGAATCCGAACTCCTGCAATAGCGTGAGGGTGGCCTCGCTGATCGCACCTTCTGATGGCCAGCATCCGCGCGGGCGGCAGCCGAAAATGCGTTCAAAAACCCGGAGCCCTTCATCGAAATGCCAGTGGGCACGCGCACGACCGCTTGGGTAGGATTCTTGAGGAATGGCCAGATCAGGTTCGGCATCCCGTGCACTCGAAAAATCAAGCAAGAGTGGAACGATAGGGTGACCGAAGGGTGTCATGGATAGCTCGATCCGTCCGGTCTCAGCCAATCTCCGATACCTCGGAATCACATCTGAGATCAGCATGCCGATCATTCGAACGAGTTCACGGCGTTGATCTGGGCGGAATGCATGCGTTTGTGCAAGCAGTTCACGGACCAGCAGGGAGCTGCGTTTGATTGTTTCGCCCATCCAGGCCAGATGGTACCAGGTCAGCAAGTCTCCGAGAAAAAGCTCATCCGGTACAGCAAGGCGATCCGAAAGCAATTCATCGGCGCGTTGTGCGAGTGCAAGAAAAGGAGGGAAGGCGCTGATCAAGCGTTCACGGTTGGCACGTAGACACCAGGCGACAAGCTCGCGTCTGTGATCAGGTGATTCAGGAAATTTTTCAGCTGCGAGTGCCCGAAGCATCGGATCGCGCAATGGTTGCCCGCTGAAGAAATAAGCACTGATCTGGCTTGCATAATCCTCAAGTTGTTCAAGAAGAACGGGCGTGAAGTTGACCACGGCGCGTGCACCTGGTTGTTCTTCAAGGTGAGCGGCCATGTCAGTGTAATCCTTGATTGCATGCAGATACGTCCAAGGCAACCGATACTCGCCCGTATCGGGATCCCGGTAGTCTGGTTGATGCATGTGCCAACCCAGAACAACGCGTGTTCGCGTGTCCATTTTATTTCCTCACATAGCAGGTCTTCGCGATTATCGGTCTCCGAGATTGCGCTGAACGTTTTGCCCAAACAACAGCACAGCTTCTGGCTGGAAAATCTGATGCACGTATCAATCGGCAAGGTTCAAAGATCCAGCCCCACTCGGAAACAACCCTGCATGAGATCATTATACATGTACCCGATTGATCGAACGGCACGCTGGTGAACGCTGAGGTCGGTTTGCGGGTGGCGTCTGACGCCACACCGGCGGACACGGGGGATGCCACAACGACCAAGCGGCGGCAGTTTTCCAGCGTTGAGAAGCGCCGGATTCTGAGGGCTGCCGACCCTTGCAAGAAGTCGGGCGGGCCCGGCGCGTGACTGCGCAAGGAAGGGATCGGCTCCTCGATGCTATCGAATAAGCGCAGTCAGCGTGCATCAGGCAAAGCCACGGCTCTGCTCGCGCATCAGCGCGCATGCAAAGTCGACGCAGGGGCGGTTGAGGCGCGTTGGCTCGAGCAGCCGCAGCACGAGAACGGCCGCCTCAAGTGGCAACTGGCCCAGTCGCAGAAGATCATCGAAGTCTGCCAAAACCTCTCCAATCTGTCCGGATTGACGACGGCTTTGCTGACGTCAGAGACCGTCTGACGGATCCCGTCGAGTACCTTGATCCGCTCTTGGTCGTGGTCGCCGCCACCGACTTGGAGGCAGCCCGCCTGCCCCACCGGGCGCGCTTCAAAGGCATCATCCAGCAACGCGCGTCGCTGGCCGTCGCAGGTCTGGTTCAACCCACTGGGAAAGAGGCCATCTGCCCGCTCACCCATCACCGATCGCATCGTATTTTTTTCACATTCGGTGTCTCGCTCCTATTGACACGCACCGGGCCGGCAGCATCTTGCGCAAGTAATTTATTCTATGTTTCAATGATTTAATAAGTAATCCAAGAAATCATAGGAAGTTACCCGACAGTGAATAATGGACGGCTTGCGAGGTATCCGGAGGCTCGGTCCAACCGTCATTCGCGTACAGGCGAAGGTCACGCCGTGCAGTCGCATCTAGTCCTGGTAGTCCTCATTTCCGGGAGTGGGGACCGGTTTCAGTTTGGCAATCTCAGCCTGATTCTCGAACTTGAGTACGTAGAAACCGCCATGGCTTGAGGTGATCCAGAGGTAAAGCTGACCGTGCCGCCATACAAAGCGGCTGTGCGCTTTCGACCACGCAAAGTTGATCGGCGGACTCACCCCCTGGAATGCATTGAGCAATGAGCCTGGATCGATCTCGGTCGGGACCGGCGGTGCCGGACCTACAAAATACGCAATCTCGCGTGGCTTTTCCGGATTACGAATGTCAAATACTCGAACACCTGCCTGATGACTGGAGCAGGCCAGAAGTGTCGCATCACGAGGGTTGTCGAAGGTGCAGTCATGCGTGCTGTAACCATAGCCGCCCATAGTGGCCGTGATATCGTTCTCAGTCAGCGCACAATTCTTCGGATCGGCAACACCGATCATGAGCTGTGCCACAAGTTTTGGTTTGGCAAGATTGCTGATGTTGATCAGTCTCTCGAACCCGTACGGTGGAAGCCCGGCATGACACGCAGCAATGTCGCCCGCAGGATAATTGCATCCCCCTGATCCGCACTCATCACCGACGCCAAGGTACGGTTTGCCGTGAATAAAAGCCAAGTCGGGCTCGATTGCAATGTTGCCGTTTACCCAATAGAGAGTACTGATGACTTTAATGACAGGATGTGGGCGGCGATCCTGTACTTGGCTCACATCATAGATGACCAGCCCGTTCCCCGAGCGATAGACGCCGGGGCGGACCATGTGGCCGACTACTCCGCAAAACAGCAGCGTGTCAGGTGGGTGGCCATCGACCGTAAACTGATTGAGTGAAATCCGATGGCATATCTGATCGGCGCCTGCGCCGCCCGGTTGGTTGTTCGGGAAATCCCAGTCGAGAATCTCTTTTGGATGCTTCGGATCGGTAACGTCGATGGCATAGAGACGACGCTTGTTGAACGAAGTGATCCAGTAGGTTTTGCCATCATAAGCAAAATTGCCCCCGTGAGCCTGCAGATTCGGGTCCGGAATCTGAACACTGGACAGAAGCCGCGGGTGCGCACAATTGGAGAGGCTATAGAATGACACTGCGGGCTGTGGTCCAGCACCCATCCAGCTTTCGGCTGTGCCCAACAGCGCTCGCCGTGGATTGACCGAGCCGTCCTCCCAGTCATACAGAGCAGCAGGATCGTCCAGGTTGGTGACATACCGGGGTGCACGCGGGTTCGCGACGTCCAGCACCTGGATGCCGGGGTGGCGGAGTGGCGGAACCCCCTTTTGGCCAGCCTCATAACCCTCGGTCGTAACATAGGCACAATGGCCGTACCACATGAGCTGATGACCGGCACCCTGACCGGCGTATTCGCCGATGATGGAAAGATTGCAGTTGTATGGCCGGGTCGAAGCGCCACTGGCTCGCTCAGCCACCGTGAGTTGACCATCCACTCCTTTCTCTGTCCGATCCCCAGGCTGGCAGACCGGGGCAGGTACGGGTCCGAGGAATGGGGTCTGTGCCTCCGCTATCCTTGGAATTGCCGCAGACAGCAACAAAACACAAACGACCAGTAACCACCTGAAACCTGGTCCGACTCGACATAAATCACGCATGGTAAACCTCGTTTGATTTCTCAGACGTTGTCATTAGGGCAACCCCAGAAAGCGGATCCATGGCAAATGGATGCGTGCGCTTTGATTTGTTTATTTCCGCCATCTTCAACCTGCCAGTTCGTTCTTTGCTGAACCATATGCTCTACCTGAATGATCATCGCTGTCAAATTGTCTTGGGTATCAGGAAATGGGGGGGGCCTCGTCGTCTTTGACACGGCGCTCCTGGATGAGGTGGAGGTTTCCGGTAGCCCGCGACGTCCTTAATATTAGTTGGTCGATAGGGCACGAACAGCATTGCCGCGCATATGCCAAAGGTGGCCACGATAGGAATCAGCCACCACCCAGGCACCAGCCGTCATCGTCCAGGAGACGACGAGTTCACCCCATTGGAAGGTGTCTGCGTGACCTGACGCTACAGCCGGCACCCACACCAGCAGCGTGAACATGCACATTTGCAATGCCGTGAGTGTGGCAGCCAGTCGTGCATACATATCAGTGAGTACCGCAATTCCTGCCGCGATGTATGCACCGCCGGTGAAATACGCCCAAGCCTCATGTGATGGCAACCAACCAGGAACAAGTCCGGCAGTCTCTTTGATATAGGCAAAATGGGACAGGCCGAAGGCGATCAAAGCCAAGCTATAGAGAACCCTCGCAACCCGCACACCCTTGGCGCCTGTGCCTAAGGCAAACCATCGCCTGTCCCAGGCAGTCGCGAGCGAGGCGTACAGCACCCAGGCGCCAGCTACAATCACCACCGTTTCACCACAGCTCTCATAGGAAACTGCTGCGGTGGGCGCCAGGAAAATATAAGGCATTTTAAACAAGAGCAACCAGAACAAGAGATAAGCGAGCAACATGCGGGATGCGAGAGCCGCTCCACGCTGCCAGAGCAGGCCCATACCTGAAGCCAGAGAGATGAAGGCACTGAAATAGACCAGCGCCTCGCGCGCGAGGAGGTCCTTGGGTAGCGGCTGCCAGACAGATGCGACATCGCTTTTGATCAGGCCCAAGAGTCCGAGAGCGATCATCGTTGCGGCAAAAACCGAGCGACCCATACTTGAAATGCGCATCGGTGAACCCTCCAACGAATGCGTGCGGAGTTCTTTCCAAGACGACTGCGTAAGGTATATCGCTCGAAGCCCATTGAACCGGCTCAACGGGTCATACTGTCTTTGTTGGCTCCCCGGGACGGACTCGAACCGCCGACCCGGTGATTAACAGTCACCTGCTCTACCGACTGAGCTACCGGGGAACCTAGGTCAATTCTACTGGCAGAACGGTCGGTCCGTCAAAGGATAAAACTCAGATTGCAGGAGATGGCGCCTCAAAATCATCTATCGAGAAGAGCGATCCGTTTGAGAAGGTACGCTTTGAATTCTTCTTTGAGCTCGGGATGTTTGAGTCCGAACTCCATGCAGGCCTCAAGATAACCGAGTTTATCGCCACAGTCATAGCGCTTGCCCTCAAATGCGTAACCCAGTAGCGGGTTCTGCGACAAAAGCAACTCCAAGGCATCGGTCAGCTGTATTTCCCCCCCTCGTCCGCGTCCGGTTTTTTCGAGGCAGCTCAATATCTCTGGCATGAGCAAATAACGGCCGATGACAGCAAGATCAGAGGGCGCCTCATCCGAGGTAGGTTTCTCGACGATGGATTCGATGCTGAATATTTTCTGATCCACCTTTCGTGGTTGAACAATCCCGTAGCGAGAGACGTGATCGTGCGGAACCCGCTCCAACGCAACGACACTACAATCATATTCGTGATACACATCCAGCATCTGCTGGAGTACATTTTTTTCTTTGCCAGGTACGTCGATCAGATCGTCCGCCAATATCACGTAAAATGGTTCATTCCCGATTACAGGCGCTGCGCAAAGCACGGCGTGACCCAATCCCAGTGCAGCTGACTGACGAATGTAAACTGAAGCAGCAGTGCGGGGTATGATGTCTTTGATGCGTTCGAGCAATTCGGGTTTTTCGCGCTCCAGAAGTTCATTTTCGAGTTCATAGACGCGATCGAAGTGATCCTCGATCGCGCGCTTGTTGCGGCTTGTCACAAAAACGAGTGTTTCGACCCCAGCTGCAAGCGCCTCTTCCACAGCATATTGAATCAATGGCTTGTCGACTACCGGAAGCATCTCCTTGGGGCTCGCCTTGGTTGCGGGCAGAAAGCGCGTACCCAAGCCGGCTACCGGAAACACAGCTGTTCGGACTGGTTTACTCATTTCATGTGCCTTCAGCAAAACATGGTTGCGGGTACTTCTTTTATATGATCCGAGGTTTTTTGCTAGCGCGTTTGCCGGAGATGGTACCTGACGGAAGTGTGTGTGCGCCAAGCTGCGGGTCCTGCTCCAATCCTCGCAGGTGTTCTTCGATCATCTCACGCGGGACAAGCGTATCCCATCGCCGACAGCTCGGACATCTCCATACATGCGAACGCAGCTCATACCCGCATTCCTCACAAACATATCGGAGCGTGAAGCGAAAAATCGGTGCCAGATGCGTTCGCATCATCGCAGCCGAAATAACCTGCTGCTGTGAACTTCGGCAAAGTGATTGCAAAAAAGGATGCCGCCCTGCGAAACGTTCCAGTCTGGTATCTACTTCGACGTCGGATATCTCATCATGGAGAATCATCGTTTGGTCAATGGCATCACATTCCTCGGGTGAAAGTGCGGCCTTCCGGAACACGGACTCCAGGCCACCGCGCCGGGAGGCCTCTTTGACCACTTGTGCCAGATCCGGCAAGACAAGAGGTGCGAGTACCGGACGGAGAAGGAATGCCTGTTCGAGATACTCCAATGCACGCACGAGATGGTTCTGCCGACGCCAGTAATTTCCGACCAGAAAATGCGCTCGCACCGATCGCGGGTTACGGGTGAGAGCCAGCTGGAAACGGGACTGGGCTTCCTGATAATCCTGATGGACAAGCGCTTGTTCCCCCATTTCGCACTCATAATGCGCCATGATTCGCCCGTACGAAAGGCCGCTGGCCTGTTCCAGCTTGCGTGCAGCTCTCAGCGCATCATCCCAGTCGCTTTGGTTTTCATGGATATGGATCAGCTGGAGCAAGGCTGGGCGGCGCCAGGGTTTGTCTTCGAGAAGCTCATTAAAAAGCCTTTCCGCCCGATCGTAAAGCCCGGCCGAAACATAATCTGAGGCGAGTTCATAAAGCGCGGATAGACGATCCGCTCGATCCAGGCGGGTTCGGGACACAAGATTCTGATGCATCCGGATTGAACGCTCGAGTTCACCCTTGCGGCGGAAAAGACGGGCTACCGCAAGTTGAATTTCGATGATTTCCGGGTTTTCATCCGCAAGTTTAAGAAAAACGGTAAGCGCCTCATCCGGTTGTTCATCAAGCAGGTACTGAAGCCCCTGGAAATAACGGGAGTTGGCTAACTTCCGGCGCGTTTTGCGCTGGCGGCGGATAACGGAACGATCCAGTGCAAACCAGATTATTGCGATGAGCGCTAGTGCCCACAACAATACGGCACTGACATGCCAGAGGTTCAATTTTTGGATCTCCGTCCGGACGTCTGTTTTCCCTGTGAATCCGGCTCAATCGGTTTGAAGTGGATGTCAGGTGCGAAAAGGCTGGTCTGCTGCTGGTTTCGTTTCAGCCGGTGCAGATGCCATGCCTGACGAATCCGTCCCGGTATGAGAAAGATACCCGCTACGATGACGCCAGCGATAAAACTGGCCGAAACCAGCACCGGCAACAAGACGGAGTCATGCCAGACAAAAATATCGATCGGGATCAGAGTCTGATTCTGCATGACCAGCACGAATAGACTGGTCATCACGGCCAGAATCAGGAGCCATCCCAAGCCTTGCAGCCATTTTTTCAAACTGGGCCTCCACAAAACACGCATTCTCGACCTTCCATTCTAACGTTCTCTGTCTGAAAGCTGAAACCAGGGAAAATCAGAGAACCCAGGCCGTTATCCGTCCGCGCGAATAGGTGTTGTGGATTTCTCGATCTCCTGACGGATCGATTTTCCAGGCTTGAAATGTGGAACAAATCGACCGGGGAGCGCGACCGATTCTCCTGTCTTCGGGTTCCGACCTAACCGGGGGCGGTGGTAGTGTAGTGAAAAGCTGCCAAATCCCCTGATCTCGATACGTCTGCCTTCAGCCAGTGCCCAGCCAAGACGATCGAGTAGTGTCTTGATGGCCAACTCAATGTCCTGCTGCGGCAGATTCGGGTAACGTCTGCTGATCAGTTCGATGAGTTCGGATCGAGTCATTGCTCAAACCTCCTCAAACCAAGACTGTCCGGTGCAATCCGGAACTCCGCTGTTGTAGATCGTCACATTTCAAGGGTTTCATGCATCCTTGAACTCATGTGTCTGTTCTTTGATCAAATCGCCAATCGTCGGAACCAAATTAGAAGCCCGTTTCGAGTAATCATCGAGAACCTTGGCTTCCTCCTCAAGCTCGAGTGCCCGTACCGAAAGCCCGATCGTGCGTGATTTACGATCGTAACTCACCACATGGGCTTCAACGTCATCGCCGTCGTGTAGTACGGTACGAGCGTCTTCAACGGCATCCCGTGCAAGATCGGATGCACGGATATAACCCTCGATGCCATTTCCGAGATCCAGGATGGCGCCCCTGGGCTCGACTGATCTGACCCGGCCATGCACGACACTACCTTTCGGATGAGCCGCCAGGTAACTCGCGAAAGGATCCTGGGCAAGTTGCTTGATGCCGATTGAAATGCGCTCCCGTTCGGGATCCACGGACAAGAGAACAGCTTCGATTTCGTCTCCCTTCTTGTAGTTCCGTATCACTTCCTCACCCGGGAGATCCCATGAAATGTCTGACACATGGACCAATCCATCAATTCCGCCATCCAAACCGACAAAAATCCCGAAATCAGTGATCGATTTGATTTTTCCCTGGATATGTTCTCCTTTTTTGTGATTGGCTGCGAAATCTTCCCAGGGATTGGGGGTACACTGCTTCATGCCTAACGAGATCCGTCTGCGCTCGGTGTCAATCTCAAGAACTTTGACTTCCTTATCATCACCTACGTGAACAACCTTGGCCGGATTTACGTTACGAGACGTCCAGTCCATTTCCGATAAGTGCACCAAGCCCTCTACACCAGGCTCGATTTCGACAAAGCAGCCATACTCCGTTACGTTGGTCACCCGGCCATAGGTCCGGTTCCCAACTGGATGCCGACGATCAATGTCGGTCCACGGATCTTCGCCGAGCTGTTTGATACCGAGGGAGACGCGGTTACGTTCGCGATCAAAGCGCAGGACCTTGACTTCTATTTCCTGCCCTACCGTCACGATTTCTGACGGGTTGCGAACGCGACGCCAAGCCATGTCGGTGATATGCAGAAGGCCGTCGATGCCGCCCAAATCCACAAAGGCTCCATATTCGGTCAGGTTTTTGACAATTCCCATGAGGATGGCACCTTCCTTGATCTTTTCCATGAGCGACTCTCGTTCCCCCATGTTCTCTGCCTCGACCACGGCACGACGGGAAACCACGACATTGTTCCGTTTCTGATCCAACTTGATGATCTTGAACTGGAGGGGACGCCCTTCAAGATAGGATGAATCCCGTACCGGCCGGATATCGACCAAGGAGCCGGGGAGAAACGCCCGGATTTCGCTCAGGTTCACGGTAAATCCGCCTTTGACCTTGCCTGTGATTGTCCCCGTTACGATATCCTGTTTCTCGAATGCCTCTTCCAGTTCTTTCCAGGCTCGGAGACGCTTGGCACGTTCGCGCGAGAGTTTCGTCTCTCCCATGCCATCTTCCAGCGTATCAATGGCCACTTCGACTTCATCGCCAACCTGGATCAGGACCAATCCCGCATCGTCGCGGAATTGATCGATCGGAATCACACCTTCCGATTTGAGTCCGGCATTGACGATCACGACTTCCGGATTGATGGAAATCACCCGGGCTTTGATGATGCTGCCAGGATTGAGCTGAGTTTGAGAGAGACTTTCTTCGAGAAGATCAGCGAACGATTCCGACATTCAAAATTCCTGTGCCTAAGGCACTTTAGGGTGGTCCACTACCTGAACCCCTCCTGGGCCAGGCAGCAGGTGAATGATCGGATCCAAGCACACTTGGATCCAGACTAAAAAAGCAAAACCACTCAGAAAAAGCACCGCCCCGCCTCCCAAATCTGTTCTATGACCTGCTCGGCACTGAGGTGGGTACTGTCAATCACCCAAGCATCGGGTGCTGGGCTGAGCGGCGACAGCGCCCGGGTCCGATCCCGTTCGTCACGGGCTGCAATTTCTCGAGTCAAGTCGGTAAGGTTACCATGAACTCCTAATGCATTCAACTGCTTAAGTCGGCGCTCGGCCCGGGATTTTGGACTCGCCGTAAGATACACCTTGAGGACGGCATCCGGAAACACGACGGTACCCATATCGCGCCCATCCGTAATCAAGCCCGGTGGGATCCGGCAGGCCTGCTGCAACGGAAGCAGCTGCTTGCGGACCTGCGGGCGAACCGCGATCTGTGAAGCCCATTCACCTGCCTTCTCCTCTCGGAGCCACTCGCGTATATCCTGCCCATCTGCTGTTACATGGGTATCCGGACCCGCCGGTACGACGTTAATCCGGCTTGCAAGATCGGCCAGCGTCTCATCTGGTGCCTCGAACAGCTTTTCGCGCGCGGCGAGCCAGCCTAAGGCGCGGTAGAGACTGCCACTATCCAGCCAGTGCCACCCGAGGCGACGGGCCAAACCGGCCGCAACGGTACCCTTGCCCGCCCCACCTGGCCCATCGATCGTCACCACGGGTACGGAAGATCTGGTCAGGGAACTGATCCTTACTCGAGAACGCTTTTCAACGCATTCAGAAAGGTACGGTTCTCGTCAGGAAGGCCGACCGTAACACGTATGAAATCCGGCAGTCCCATCGCGCCAAGCGGCCGGATAATGATTCCCCGTTCAAGCAGCCTCTGAAAGAGATCCTGTGCGGGTATGGGAGTCCTTGCCGTAATGAAATTCCCGGCCCCGGGCAGCACCAGGGGCAGACATTGCGCCAGATTTTTGGCAAGCGTGGGACGTTCCGTCCAAATCAGGGCGCGTGTTTTGGCCAAATGCTCGGTATCAGATAAGGCTGCCTCGGCTGCGGCCAAGGCTACATGACTCACACTAAATGGCAGCCGCACACGCTTCATGAGTTCGATGAGCGGGGGGTGCGATACGCCATAGCCAATTCTGAGCCCTGCAAGACCATACGCTTTGGAGAAGGTCCGAGTCACGATCAAATTGGGATAGCGCCCAATGTATTCCAGACCTGAAACGTAATCCGGCGCATCGACAAAATCGTAATATGCCTCATCCAGCACCACCACGACATCCGGAGGAAGAGATTGAAGCAGGCGTTCGATCTCGCGACCGGGCAGATAACTGCCTACCGGATTGTTGGGGTTATCCAGAAAAATGACTCGTGTTGAGGGATCAACTGCTTCCAGGAGGTGATCAACCGAATGACCCAGGTTGGATGATGCGCGCGCGATCCGGAGCTCGGCTCCGACCGAATGGACGGCAATCGCATAGGTCGGAAACGTGTATTCTGAAATGACGGCATTCGCCTGCGTATTCAAAAGCACCAGGGCCAGTAGCATGAACAGCTGATCGGACCCCGTACCGATCATGAAATGGTCGTGCGGCAAGGCATGCCCTTCCGCAAGCTTTTGAACCAGGGTGAAGGAGCGGCTGTCCGGATACAAGGCGCTTCGCATCAGTGCCTTTTGTGCAGCCAGCAGTGCCTGGGGGCTCGGCCCCAGTGCATTCTCATTCGAGGCGAGCTTGATGATTGCATGCAACCCATATTCCCGTTCGACTTCTTCGATAGGTTTCCCGGGCTGATAGGGGCGAATCGCGGAAATATAGGGGTTCGTTTGCATGCGTATGGCTCTGCGTAAGGACTTGCTCGGTCAGCCCGCGTGTCGTCTGAACTCGTTCATGAACACACAGAGCTCCTGGATACCTGCCTCCGGCATCGCGTTATAGATGCTCGCACGGCAACCACCGACCGAGCGGTGTCCATCCAGCTGAAACAGTCCGGATTGGGATGCCTCTCTCAGAAAAAGCTCGGTCAGCTGCGGTGTCGAAAGTTTAAAGGGGACATTCATTCGTGAGCGGCATTCCGGTGAGACCGTGTTGCGATAAAATCCGCCGCTTTGATCGATGGTCTGGTAGAGGATGGACGCCTTTCGAGCATTACGGGTAGCCAGGGCTGGAAGACCTCCTTGTTCTTCCATCCACTCGACCATGAGCAGTGCGAAGTACCAGTTGAGTGTGGGCGGCGTATTGTGCATCGATCGACTGTCCGCCCAATCCCCATAACTCAGGATTGACGGCCAACCCGCTATGGCTTTGTGCAGCCGCTCTTTCCGGACAATTACGATACCGAGACCGGTAATGCCCAGATTCTTTTGAGCACCTGCAAAAATGAGGTCAAACCGATCAATGGGTACGGGTCTCGAGAAAAGGTTCGCAGTCATATCCGATACGAGAGGCGGAGTGCGGACAGCGGGCGGGGCCGGGTACTCAACTCCGTTGATGCTTTCATTGTCGGTGTAGTAAAGGAAAGCTGCTTCGGGGTCAATCGACCAATGGGCGAGCTCAGGGATCGCTCGCGTGTCGGAATCGTGATCGGCATCTATGGCAATCGTGGCATCGATCAGTGTTCGGGCTTCGCGGTGGGCCAGTCTGGACCAGTGTCCCGTGATGGCGTAAGTGGCGCGACGGGTTCCACGTGCCAACGCCAGATTGAGCGGAATCAGGCTGAAATGGGGGGTGGCTCCACCCGGGATGAAAAGTACATCATGGGAATCTGGAATCTCGAGAAGGGTACGCACTCCCGTTTCGAGTTTCAGCGCGAGTTCGAGAAAACGCCGGCTCCTGTGGCTGATTTCAGCGATTCCCATTCCCGTATCTTCAAAACACCAGAGCGCTTCCTGGGCACGCTTCACGACTGTGTCCGGGAGCATGGCGGGGCCGGGCCCGAAATTCCACCCTCGCTGGACTCGAGTAGCCGGCAAGGATTGGGGCAGAGTGGAGGCTGCCATCAGACTGGTTCCAGAGATCCGGGGATGGAAGTGGGCTCGACGGGAATCCGTTCCAGTTGGACGACAGTGTCTCCATCATCGAGACGGATCAATCGCACGCCCTGAGTATTACGGCCAACACATGAGATCGAACCCACGGGTATTCGAACGAGCGTACCATTCTGCGTGACCAGCATGGCTTCGTCTCCTTCGTGCACCGAAGCTGCACCAATGACTGGACCGTTGCGCGAGCCTGTCTGGATCGAAATCACGCCCTTTCCGCCACGTGACTGTGCCAGGTAGGCGGTGAGCGCTGTCCGTTTACCAAAACCCCGCTCCGTAACCGTCAGAATATCCGATGATTCATCTTCAATGACCGCTACAGTGACGACCCTTGCATCGGGAGCGAGCCGGATACCACGCACCCCCGTAGCTTGACGGCCCATGGTGCGCACGTCCGCCTCGGCGAAACGGATGGCTTTTCCGTTCGAGGCAAAGAGCATCAGGTGACGGCTCCCGTCGGTCCGTACCGCATCAATCAAGGTATCGTCGTCCGGCAAATCGATTGCGATGATCCCGCTGTTCCGCGGTCTCGAGAAATCCATGAGGGGGACTTTTTTGACTGTCCCCTTCGCCGTAGCCATGAAGACAAAATGAGTGTCTTCAAAGCGGTCAATATCCAAAACGGCCGTGATGCGTTCACCATTCTCGAGTGGGAGGAGATTGACGAGGGGCTTGCCTTTCGCCGTGCCGCCTCCTTCCGGAAGATCAAAAACGCGTGTCCAGTAAACCCGGCCCCGGGTTGAAAAATAAAGCAAGGTATCATGCGTCTGGGTCAGGAAAAGTTTTTCAACAAAATCCTCATCCTTCACGGCCGCGGCACTTCTGCCGCGGCCGCCGCGTGCCTGCAGTCGATAGGTATCTAAAGACTGGTACTTGATGTAACCGTCGTGTGACAACGTTACGACAACATCTTCCTGAGGAATCAGATCCTCGGTTCTTAGGATACCGCCAGCAGGAGCGAGCTCGGTGCGACGCGCATCTCCGAACTCATTTCGCGCAGCAACCAGCTCGAGACGGATTTCCTCTATGAGGCGCTCATCCCGGCTGAGGATATCATCGTAATCATCGATACGATGCAGGAGCTCCAGGTACTCTTCAGTGATTTTCTCCCGCTCGAGTCCGGTCAGGCGCTGGAGACGAAGTTCCAGTATTGCCTGTGCCTGATTTTCAGTCAGGTGGTAAACATCCTGACTCCGTTCGGATGCAGCGCGGCCGCCCGCACGTTCCAGGAGCTCCCGAAGAAAAACCCCCGGCCAGGGACGCGCCATAAGCGCGGTTCGGGCTTCGCTCGGCTGTCCGGCTCTTTTGATCACTTGTATCATTTCATCGATGTTCGATAAAGCGAGAGCCAGACCTTCCAGCACATGGGCTCGTTCACGAGCCTTCTGGAGCTCAAAGATGGTCCGACGCGTGACCACTTCGCGTCGATGCTCAAGGAACGCAAGCAACATGGAACGCAGGTCAAAGAGCCGTGGCTGCCCATCTTTGAGTGCAACCATGTTGATCACGTATGAGCTTTGAAGCGCTGTGCGCTGATAGAGATTGTTGAGAATCACATCCGCATTCTCACCACGCCGCAACTCGATGACGATGCGCATACCCTCGCGATCCGATTCGTCACGCAGTTCACTGATTCCCTCGATTTTGCGTTCTCGCACGAGTGATGCGATGTATTCGATCAGTACGGCCTTGTTGACCTGATAGGGCAGCTCGTATATCACGATCGACTCGCGTCCGCTGCCGAGTGGCTCGACCCGTGCGCGACCCCGAATCGCCAGTCCGCCCCGGCCCGTTTCGTAAGCCTTGCGGATTCCCTCTCCGCCAAGAATGATCCCACCTGTCGGAAAATCCGGGCCCGGAAGAAGCTTGATAAGTTCAGACAGATCGAGCATGGGACGATCCAGAAGTGCCAGTGCTGCGTCAATTGTCTCTTTGAGATTGTGGGGCGGGATATTGGTTGCCATGCCGACGGCAATGCCGGTGCTCCCATTGACCAGAAGATTCGGGATGCGGGCGGGAAGAACCTGGGGTTCGGATTCCGATCCGTCATAGTTTGGGACGAAATCAACAGTTTCCTTGTCGATATCGTCCAACAGGGCATGTGCGATTCGAGCCATGCGGATTTCGGTATAGCGCATGGCTGCTGGCGCATCCCCATCGACCGATCCGAAGTTGCCTTGTCCATCCACGAGTACATAGCGCAACGCAAAGGGCTGAGCCATGCGCACAATGGCATCGTAGACCGCTACATCACCATGGGGATGATATTTACCGATGACGTCGCCCACCACGCGTGCGGATTTTTTGTATGGCTTATTCCATTCGTTGCCGAGCTCGCGCATGGCATGCAGCACTCGCCGATGTACGGGCTTGAGACCATCACGGACATCGGGAAGGGCACGTCCCACGATCACGCTCATGGCGTAGTCAAGATAAGAGCGTTTGAGCTCGTCCTCCAGGGCCACGCTCGTCAATTCCTTTGCATAATCATTCATTTATAGTGTTCTCGACAGTTACGCAGCCAGTCTCGGGCCGGGACCATTTCATGGCGCTCAATTTTAACTGATTTGGGGCCGCAATCCTAACCCG
>JAJZBR010000014.1 GCA_021798795.1 Pseudomonadota bacterium | reverse complement strand
GGCCCGCCGCAACTACCGGGAGATCCGGGAACGACAATCATCCATTTCTCATTGACCGACAGGAGTTCAGGAACATGACGAACCGATTCGCTACGATCGTATTTGATGGTCTGATTCTCTCGCTTGTATTGTGTGTTTTCCCGGTTTACGCGTGGGCGATCCCGGTTTCGTGTCAGGGTCTGGTCCGGGTGACTCCATCGCTTTTGGGGACTCCGTCCTGTGGTTTACCAGCCGAAGGGAGGACATTCGTGTTCCTAAATCCCGTGGAACCGCTTGCTACGGGTGCACCAGCATTCGGGAACTATACGCCGGGTGAAGTCATCCCGAGCGGTAAGATATCAGCTGAATTACGCAGTATCCTTGGCACTGCTGTCTTCGATTCCGACAATGGAGATGTGGTCATTGCTATTGTATAGACCGTAAGTACCAGCGACGTCAGCTATGCAGTCTTTGTCTATGTCCTTGGAGCGGGCCTATGGGATCTGTTAGATATCGATAATAAGTCGGGACTCATCCTGAAGGAGTTGCAATCGAAAACGGAAGATGCGCAAATTTTGACGCATGTGATTGATCTTCAACACACTGGGACTGGCGAGTGATTTCAGCAGTGCGTGCGGTGGAGCCGCCGGATCGGGAAACGACGATATCAATGTGCCGGATGCGGGGATCCGGTGGTTGCAATCAGTTATTGCGGATATATCGGTAAGGTATTCCAAGGCTGTGTGATTGTCTCGATACGTGGTTAAAGCGGCCGATCTTCGAAGTCATGGATTACATTCATGAAGGAGGTGCCATGACGTCGAGCGCTCGAACGACGGATCGGCATCCGGCTCTGTTTTGCCGATCCGTGCAACCCCGGGGAGCGCCCCGGCAACGGAAACGCCAATGGCCTGCCGCGATCGTACTGCCCAAAGGGCACGGATCTGTCGCCGTACGCACAACACTAGTTGAACTTTATCGCTGAGGAGCACAACGATCGCCCCACAAAACCCTTGGGATTCTGGGCCCCGCCAAAGTGATGGCCGAACAGATCAAACGGTTGGACAAGCGTGTTTCAGTTCGAACCTGAAACCACCCCTATAATGTCTATTCTTGAATCCATGAGCCCGCATGAGATGGGAAACCGAACCCGTCCAACGCATGACTGGCAGAGCCCACAAGAATGGCTTTCCCCAAACCGCAACCCGAGAATCTGGGGCTGGCTCACTGACCCCGAATCGCTGACGCAAAAACTCCGCCATTGGGCGGGGGATCGACTCACGCTCCTCATTTTTGAGGAGCATCGTTCCCCCCTCACGCCTGAGGAAGCCCGGTTTCTCGAATCCTCCAACAAGGAGTGGGGGTTGCGCCGAGAAGTGGGGTTTTTCTCCGGCTCCGATCTTTGGGTGTTCTCTTCAACCCTCATCCCGGATGAGGCGATCCGGCAGGAACCCTGGCTCGCCGAGCTCGGGCAAACGCCACTCGGTGACCGGGTCTTCGGAGAGGGACGGGGCGGGAGATCTCACCTCGAGATCGCGGAAGTAGGGAGGGGACAAGCCTTCTATGAATCGGCCTGGCGTCATCTCGGGCCCAATCTGCCCAAGGCATTTTGGGCCCGGCGATCACAGATTGTGATCTCGGGAAGACCGCTTCTCGTTCAGGATGGCTTCGTCGGAGAGACGGGGCCGTGGAATCCGGATGGGATTCTATAACGTGAAGACATCGTCAAGACCCGCAATCCCGGCAGTCCGACTGGACGAACGGCGCCAGGGACTACCGGCGGGGCACTCCTCATGACATGGAAGCTCAGGAAAATCAGATCAGCTCTCGCGACCCATCCGGTTTTCCGCAGCAGTCTCGGGCGTCTCAAGCTGTATGCGGAGTTGACCCGGCTTCATCGACCCATCGGGGCCCTCCTTCTGCTCTGGCCGACACTTTGGGCGCTCTGGCTCGCCTCCGACGGTCATCCACCGGTGCGCCTTTTTTTCATATTCATAGCCGGTGTCTGGCTCACCCGGGGTGCGGGCTGCGCCATCAACGATTTTGCGGATCGCAACCTCGATGCATCAGTCCCCCGAACCCGTGAGCGGCCACTGGCTCGTAAACGTCTGCACTCGTGGGAAGCCTGGCTCATTGCTGTACTCCATGGTGTGGTGGCTCTCTTTCTCCTCTCCAAACTGCCTCGACTCGATTGGTGGCTCGCCCTGATAGGCGTGTTTCTTATGGTGAGTTACCCTTTTCTCAAGCGCTGGACCCACCTGCCCCAGCCGTATCTCGGCCTCGCGTTCGGATGGGGCGCTCCCATGGCCTGGGTGGCTGTGAGGGGGCACCTCGATGCAACCGTTGCCTTATTGCTCCTTGCGAATATCATCTGGGCCACGGTCTATGACACGTTTTATGCCATGGCCGACCGTCCTTGGGACAAACGCATCGGAATCCGATCGACCGCGATCTTGTTCGGAGAATATGATCGCCTGATCGTGATCGGGCTCCAGATCCTGCTGCTTCTCACGCTTTATCTCGTCGGTTTGAAGCTTGGACTGAACTGGATCTACGACACGGGCCTTTTCGCGGCCGCATGCTTTGCGTACTACGAACAGGTTCTTGCGTGGAAGCGGAAGCCCGAGGGGTGCTTCCGGGCCTTCCTCAACAACAACTGGTTCGGCGCAGCCATTTTTGCTGGAATCGTCCTCAACTACGCGCTCAAACGCTGACGCCTATCCGCAACGATGGGTCGGGAGCGTTTCAACGCATGCTAGAATTCCATCGGGAGAGGTACCGAAGCGGTCATAACGGCGCCGACTCGAAATCGGATGGGCGGCAACGCCACGTGGGTTCGAATCCCACCCTCTCCGTCAATCCTGCCGGCTGGTTAGCGCGCCAGCTTTCGTGTGGTCCGATGGAATCGGGACCTGATCCAGCAACTGGTGCAAAAGGCTCGACTCCCTCTTGTAAAACCCTTCGGTGTGCAGGGAGTCTTTAAGCTTGAGCCACTCGTAATCAAGATGGTGGACCAGCTCATGCAGAAGCGTTCTGAGAAACGTCTTGAACGCGACGACCTGCCTCCTCTGGACGGTACGCATCCAAAGAGTGATGACTGGTTTTGCACGAGTGTTCTCGAGCTCATAGAGACCATGCAGTTCCCCGTAACGATTGGATGGACGCCGTTCCAAAACCCGCACGTGTACGGACCGGATCCCGAACTGATGGGACAGATGTTCGGCGAGCGCCTGCGCCGCTCGTTCGACCGAAGCACGGACTTCGGACGCAAGTGCCGTGCGGAGTCGATCAACATCATCCGCGAACTCGGCCGTCCACTCCAGCGGGACGGCCTCAACGCGGTCGCTCGCTTCGTAGATCCTGCGCTGTTTGGGACTCAAGCGGTGATAGTAACTGAAGACCATGATCGGATCCCGAGGCGCTGCCGGATACGTCCTACCAGTTTACCCCGGTAATCATCGGAGTGTCCTCACCGATCTGGCAGAAAATGATGGGGGGATGCAGAGCTCAGCACTCGTCTCCTTGCAGCCGTATCGCTCTCTCCTACCGAAGCGGATTCCATCGCTCTATTCGCCTCTCGGATCTGTTCGGATCGCTCCCCCTAATCCCAGATTGCCGGATGGCTCCCTTCCGTGTCCGGAAACCGATCGAATCAGTCCTTCCCGAGCCGTTCCCAGATACTCACCTGGGCGAGCGAGTGCTGGTATTTGCGGGCGGTCTCCCGGATAACGAACGGGAGATCAAAGGGGCTGCCTCCGAGTAGCCGGAAGTGAGGACCCAGCAAGGTCATGAGCGCATCCAGCGTGGTCACGACTTCACCATCGCGGCGGATACCTCCGAGCCAATGCTCTCGCGGGGTATGCTCGACGAGCCAAGTATAGGGCGATGTCAGAAACAGGAGACCTCCGGGGCGAATACGTTCGGAGATTGCGGCAAGAAACTTCCCAGGTTCGCGCAGTCGATCGATGAGGTTCGCGGCAATCACGAGATCATAGCCAACGTGGCTGGTCTTGAGATTGCATGCGTCGTCCTGGATGAAACGGACCCGCCGGGCGGATTCAGCGAGACCGAAACGGGCGAGTTCCACCGTATGGAAACTGGTGAGCTCTCCTTCCTCGATTACCGGATAAACGTAGCGTCCTTGGTCGCGCAGGCGCACCCCAACCTGGATGAACCGAGCTGAGAGATCGAGTGCCGTGACTTCGGGGCACACTCGGGCGAGCTCGAAGGCGGTACGCCCGAGCGCGCAACCCACCTCGAGCACACGCTTAAGGGGGCGATCCGCCATCGCGGCGAGCGCGTGTCGCGCGATTGCGGAGGGGAAGTTTTCCACGCCGAAGTATTCCGCTCCGTAGTGAAACTCCGCGTACTGGGCTACGGCGAGATCGGTTTCGTAGACGGGGATTGCGGGCAGCAGATTGGATGATTCGACGTAGCGGAACCCTGCGTGCTGGATGAAATGGCGGCGGAAAGCATAGCGTGATTCGAGCTGCATCTCGTTGCCGAGGCTCATGAAGGAGCCCCCCTTGATGAGGTGGTGCTGGCCGTCGAATGTGGGAACCGTAAAATCGTCATAGAGGGGATGGGGCACAAAGCCCGGAAAGGGGTAGGTCGGGGTTTCAGTCCACTGCCAGACATTGCCGACGACGTCGCAGAATGCGCCATGGCAGAAGCGGTCAACCGCCGTCGCCGAGGCTCCATAAGCCAGTCCGATGTTGGCAGGTGCCTCCTGCCAGTCGTCGCAGTCGGGCAATCCGCTAAGATCACGCAATCGGCGCCACTCGGCTTCGGTCGGCAAGCGGATCGCCCGCCCCATCCGCTCGCTTTGCCATCGGCAGAACGCGCGCGCTTCATGACAGTTGACTTCGACCGGCCAGTCGCCGGGCAGCGGGCGCTCCTCTGCGATGAGGCGGAGGCGGTAGCCCGGACGATCCGGTACCCAGAATGTCGGGTGCCGCGCATGGGCAAACTCCCTCCAGGCAAGCCCCTCGTCGGTCCACCAGCGCGGCTCCCGGTAACCCTCTGCATCGACGAATGCCCGGTACTCGTCGTTACTCACGAGATAGCGGCTTGCGGCAAAATCTGCCAGCATCTTCTCTTCGTTTCCATATTCGTTGTCCCAGCCATAGAGCCGGTGATCACGCCGTTTGCCCATCCGGACGATTGCGCCCGCAACCTTGAGGAGGCGATTTTCCGGAGCCGGACCGGAAGTGGATCCCGGTTTGAATTGAGCCACGGGACGCACGTGAGACAGCGGCAACTGGCGCATGAGCACCGAACTCGTCTCGAGATGGATATTTTCATGCTCAATTCCCATGAGGATCGCCCACCAGGGAGAGTCCCAGCCGATAGGCAGGGCCAGTGGCAGTCGCGCGATGACAGCATCGACGCGATCCCGAACCTGATCGCGGTAGGCAGCTACGGCGTCAGGTCCGGGCCAGTCGTAATGACTCTCGTCGAGATCATCCCATGACATCTCGTCCACTCCGACGGCAAACAATGACTCAAAACGCGGATCGATCCGGGCATCGAGCAGCCCCGCGAGATGGAGCTTGTTCACGAAGAAAACAGCGGTGTGCCCGAAATAGAAAATGAGCGGGTGCCGGAGCGGGGTGGCCTTTTGATACCAGGCCGCTTCACACGCCAAGTGTTCGAACAGGTGTTCGTAAAGCGAAAACGTCCGGTTGAAAACCTCGCGGATCGTGCGGCGTTTTTCTTCTGGGTCAGTGCCTTCGCAGACGAGAGGTGGGATCCGGACGACCGGGGGGGATCCTCTCGGGTTCATGCGTGCAGTCTAGCATAACCCCTGCCATCTCCCCGAAACCCGCACGAAAACGACGATCGGCAGGCTCGTGCGGTTTGTGAGTGGATCAAGACTTGGGGCGACTCCAGGGTCTCTGATCTGCGGATTCAGTCGGTATCGAACTGATCCCACCAGTGCCAGAGCGGGGGGGTCGGCGTGCGAGGAGTGGGCATGTGCCGAATCCCAGGAAGCAGACGATAGAGAATGAGGCCACCCTGGGCGGGAATCGACAAGACACGCGCAAAATATTTTGGATCAGGCGGCGGCGACAGGGTCAGGGCCGTAACCGGTTGATGGGATGCCGCAAGGGCATGGCGGTAAACCAGGAGATACGTCCCGGAGCGTATTTGCCCGGAATGAATTTCCGCATAAAGCTCGCGGGCCGAACGCACAAAGGGTATGGGCGCATGACGGAGCGGGTAGAGCTCGTAGATGGTCGGGGGGCGCGGGTAGAGAAAGCTCACGATCGGCCCCGGGTGTTTTTCGAGATACGCCCGGAGTGTAGGAAGCCCCTGAACGGTCTTCGGCACCGGGATGAGCCCGGGGAAAAGCAGCCCGGGCAAAACAAAGAGCGCGAGAAAGGCAAAAAGAGCCAGAATCGCAGCCGAAATCGCCCCACCCGCGCGTGCTGCGATTTTTGACTTATGGCCGCCAAGCCAGCTCAGGCCACCCAGACTCAAGAGGATGATGGCGGGCGCTGCAGGCAGAATGTATTTGCTCTGTTTTGAAGCGGACAGGGAAAAAAAGAAGACCGTCCAGACCGTCCAGGAAAGAGCCAAACGCCAGGGAAGTTCGTTTCTGAGGCGCCAGGCCGCTACGAGACCGATCGGCAGAAGAAAAGCCCACGGGAAAAAATCGCCCCAAATCGTTTGGAAATAGAGCCAGGGCCCATGTTCGTGATCGAGCCCGCTCAGGAAGCGGGTGAAATTCTGGTAAATGAGGGTCGCCCGGACAAAGTCCCAGTTGACCGCGACCCCTGCGACGAGATACCACAAAACAAGCAGGCTAATCGCGAATCCCACGCCGCGAAACGGCCGGATCGAAAGGATCCGATGCCAAAGTCCAATCCAGGAATCTCGTGCGAAGTGCAAGAGGGCAGGATCCGCGAACAGCATCTCGAGCCCCATCCCCGGAAGCGTGATCGCGAGCCCGACGGGGCCCTTGGCTGATGTGGCGATCAAGATGCCGAGCCAGAGTTCCCATGGGAAGCCGCGTCCGTAACCGAGGCGGTGGCGGGTATAGCCGGTATAGGCCACAAGCACGCCCAGGGCCAGTAGGCTGTCTGTATGCGCTGTGAAGAAATTGTAAAGAGCGATCGGCAACGCTGCGAGCGCGAGGAGGGGCAACGTCGAAGTCACGGTCGGGAACAAGGTACGCATCCAGCGACGCATCCAGATGATCCAGCCCAAAAAAGCGAGCACTCCGGGAATCCGGATCGCAACCCGAAGCGGAAGCCCCGCGAGACGGAATGGGATCGCAAGCCAGTAATAAAGAGGGGGATATTCGATATAGGGAAGTCCGTTTTTAAGCGGAATCCAGAAGCTCGAGCGGGCGATCATCTCGCGCACCACTTCGGCAAACCGCGGTTCCTCGGCCGGTATCAGGCCATGATTGAACATCGCGATACCGAAAACCAACGCGAGAAATCCGAGCAGGCCGATCGTGAGACGCCACTCGATGCGCGGGCTCATCCCGGAGCCCCAAGGGGTGGATGCACGAGCCATGCGAGGATCTGGAGAGATTTTTGAGGCGTCAGTCGGAGTCACGGTTCCATTTTATCGATTCGCGAAGCACCCTGTCAGGTGTATAGTCAGAACGAACCGGCGCAGTGCAGTCGTATACGTGAACTATGCACACCTTTATCATGCAGGAAACTTTGCCGATGTGCACAAGCATCTCGTGCTGACTGCGCTGCTCACCCGCCTTTCGGAGAAACCATCGCCCTGGTTCTATCTCGATACGCACGCCGGTGAGGGTCTTTATACGCTCAAGGCAGGCACGCGAGGTGCCCGGGGGGAGTTCGAAACCGGAGTGGGCCCGATCTTTCATGCGCCGAGCGACAGTAACATCGTGCGCGCCTACCAGTCCCTCCTGCACGGGTTTAACCCGGAAGGGATCCTGATCCGTTATCCGGGCTCGCCGCTGCTCGCGGCATCCCTTGCCCGCCCCGCCGATCGTATGATTGCAATCGAATGCGTTCCGGAACGGGCGCAGCAACTGCGGAGCCATCTCGGATCCCGATCGGGAGGTGTCCATTGCCGGGATGGCTATGAGGCGCTCGGCGCTTTCCTGCCCCCGAAGGAACAGCGGGGTGTCATCCTGATCGATCCACCCTACGAGTCCATCCGCGAAACGCAGCACCTGCTCCATGTGCTCCCGCATGCGTTATCGCGCTTCCCGCGCGGAATTTACGTGATCTGGCATCCTTTTGTCGATCCTGCCTTTGTCTCCGGTTTGAGACGACGACTCCAGACACTGGGCAGGGTCTGCTTCCTCGATTGGCTGACCACACGGCGGCAGGGTCTCCGTGGCAGCGGACTCGCCGTGTTCAATATGCCCTACAGGCTCGGATCCGAACTGGAAGACGTCTGGCACAAACTGGGAGATCTCTACAAAGACTCCCTCGGACCAGTCGAGTTCACTCAAACAGGCGCTCTGCCTGCGGGCGATCCCTTACGCATCCGGGGGTAAAACGAGTGACCCTGTCACCTGGCCAGGACCGCCTGATCGCTTTATGGATCCTGATCCTGCACCTTGGGATCATTGTCTTCAACATCGGCGGACTGATCCTCATCCCCTGGGGAGGGGTGCGGGGCTGGCCCTGGGTCAGGAACTTCTGGCTCCGGCTGGCGCATCTTGCGGCACTCACCGTGGTTGCGATTCAGGCACTCCTGGGACGAGCCTGCTTCCTGACCATCTGGCAGGTCGAACTCAGCGCACGAGGTGAGACAGCGGGGCGCACACCGCCCCTCATCGCGCACTGGATCAGCCAGCTCATTTTCTGGTCCGTTCCGTTATGGGTCTTCACCCTGATTTATGTTTTGGTGTGGTGCTACACGGCGGCGCTTTGGTGGCGTTTTCCTCCCCGTTCGCCGTTTGGAGCTTCTCCGGGCTAGCGGTTCCGCAACCGGAGTTTCCCGGTTCGCCGATTGCGGCGCAACCTGATTCAGGAGTTGCAGCAAGGCTTGCTCAATATCCGCTTCCGACAGCAAAACCGTATCGGCAGAAGGACCAAGCGGAATATAACTGTCGTGACCGGTCAGTCGCCGCAGCGGATTCAGGTAGCGCGACTCGGCAAGATGGGTCACGATCTCCTCCGAAATCCCTCCCGTCTTTCGTCCCTCATCCACCACGAGAACACGGGCGGCCCGTGCGCACGCCCCTTCGATTGCTTCGTGGTTGAGCGGCTTGAGCCAGCGCAAATCCATGACCGCAATCCGCACCTTTTGGGTGGCCATGACCCGTTCCGCTGCCCGCAGGGAAAAATAAACTCCATTCCCATAGGTCACGATGAGGAGATCCGCTCCCTCGGGAGTCCCGTAAAATCTTGGCTCCCCAAGCGGGATCGCCGATCCCAAAGCCGGATAGGGCGCAAGCCAGAGCCGGTCACCAGATGCGTGGAGATCCTTGGTCATGTAGAGTGCGATGGGCTCGAGAAACACACTCACACGGCCGTCCACGCGTGCGAGGGCGATTGTGGTTCGCAACATCCCGGCCGCATCATCCGCGCGGGCAGGACATGCGACGATAAGCCCGGGGATATCCCGGAGAACCGAGATGCTGTTGTCATTGTGGAAGTGCCCGCCGAACCCTTTCTGATAAGCAAGACCTGCAATGCGAATCACCATCCCGTTACGAAACTGGTCTGACGAGAAAAATTGCAGGGAAGCCGCCTCACCCCGGATCTGATCCTCTGCATTGTGGAAATAGGCGAGATACTGGATTTCGGGGACAGGCAAAAGACCCCAGAAGGCACCGCCCTGTGCCAAGCCCAATATCGACTGCTCATCAAGAAGGGTATTGAATACGCGACGCGGGCCAAACTCGCGGTGCAAGCCAGAGGTCACCGTATAGACCCCACCTTTCTGTGCCACGTCCTCACCGAACACCACCATCTCGGGATATTTGTGCAAAAGTTCGCCCAGGGCCCGATTGATGCCCAGGGACAAATGAAGCGGCGCTTCGGTCGAAGCGGGTTCGACCCGGGCCTGGGATGGCCCAACCGGCAAGCGGCGCGCCTCCTGATCGACTGCCCCCCGGCTGTATGGGGCGAGCGAGGCCATAACGGCTTCGGTGGTCGCCAACCGGGGGCGCCCAACCGCCCATACGGCGAGCTCGCGAACCGCAGCGCGCGTGCTTTCGTAAAGATCCAGAAGCTCGCGCCCCGATGCCAGTCCGCTCTGGTTCATGAGACAGGCGCTTTGAATGATCGGATCGGCCGCCTCGGTCTCCTCGATACTCGCGAGGTTCCGGTATTCTGCTTCCTGGTCGGTTCCGGCGTGACCGAGCAGGCGAATGACCCTGAGATGGAAAAAGACCGGTTTCCGTGAGCGGCGGCAGTATTCGATCGCCTGGCGGGCAACTCGCCAGGTAGCAAACAGATCCAGACCATCGGATGCAAAGTAATGCCACCCGAGACGATTTTGGTAGCTGGCCTCGATCCATCCGCGGGGAGTTTCAACTGAAATCCCCCAGCCGTTGTCTTCACAGAGGCATAGGAGAGGACAGGGGAGCCCCTGGTAGGCGGTCCACCCTGCCGCATTGATGGCTCCAAGCGCCGTGGAATGATTGACACTCGCATCACCCAGATTCACGAACACGATCCCGTCGGCAGGCTGGTCGTTCGCGACCGCCTGCACCCGGGCGGTTTCGAGCAGCACGGCAGCGCCCATGGCCTTCGGAAGATGGCTTGCAATCGTACTGGTCTGGGGAGGGGCAAGAAGCCTCGGGTGTCCAAACACTTTGTGCCGGCCCTGCGCAATCGGATCCTCTTCAGAGGCCACAAGCGACAGCATGAGGGCACGAAGCATGTCGATCTCAGGATCCTGCCGCGCTCGCTCCAAAAGGAGCGCCCCGCTCCGGTAGTGCAGAAATACCGGATCGGTGAGACGGAGCAGCCGTCCCAACACCGCGTTGCCCTCATGGCCGCTGCTGCCGATCGTGTAGTATCCCTGACCCTTAGCCCGTAGTTCCCGGGCGATGAGATCCAGATGACGGGAACGGACCTGGGATTCAAAAATCTCCCAGACATCACGGATCCGAAGATCAGGAACCCCGCCGAGTACCTGATCGGATTCCCGGGATGGCGCGGGAGCCGCCGGGGAACCCAGCTGAGCGAGTGCCGCAGCTGTCTTCTGGTCCAGCAACTCGGCCCGGTTGATGCTGCGCTGAGCTTGCCGGACAAGCCCGGGGCGGCGTGCGGTGGGATCAGAAGGCATCGACGCCGGTGATCGCCTTGCCCACGATCAACTCGTGAATGGTTTCGGTCCCTTCATAAGTCATGACGCTTTCCAGGTTGAGCGCGTGGCGAAGGGGCGAAAACTCCGTCGTGATCCCGGCGCCGCCCAGGAGATCACGCGCATCGCGTGCAACCTCGAGAGCCATGCGCACATTGTTCCATTTCGCGAGAGAGACCTGAGCGGGATCAAGCCGCCCTGCGTCCTTGAGTTGGCCGAGGCGCCAGGCCAGAAGACGGGCGAGTGTCAGCTCGCGCACCATATCGGCGAGACGCCGCTGGATCGTTTGTGTGGCAGTGAGCGGCCGGCCGAAGAGTTGCCTCGTAGAAGCGTACTCCAGCGCAGTCGTCAGACAGGATCGGGCCGCGCCCAGAGCCCCCCAGGCAATTCCATACCGTGCCTGGGTAAGGCACGACAGAGGCGCCTTGAGACCCACCGCATCAGGCAGGCGATTGGACTCGGGCACGGTGACCTGATCCAGGAACAGGGCAGAGGTAATGGACGCCCGCAGGGAAAGCTTGTGTTTGATCTCCTGCGTGCGAAATCCCGGGCGGTCGTTCTCCACCAGAAACCCTCGAACGCCATCATCGGTTTGCGCCCAAACGACCGCAAGATCTGCAATTGAACCGTTCGTGATCCACATCTTCGAGCCGTTCAAAATCCAATCACGGCCTTTGCGCGAGGCACGCGTCTGCATCGCGGATGGGTCGGAACCACCCTGGGGCTCGGTCAACCCAAAACACCCGATCGCCTGGGCACGGGCCAACTTGGGCAACCAGATCTGTTTCTGCTCCTCCGACCCATAGGCGGCTATGGGATACATGACCAGGCTTGACTGAACCGATACAAAACTTCTGAGCCCACTGTCGCCCCGCTCAAGCTCTTCGCAGATCACCCCATAGGCCATACCACTCAAACCAGGGCATCCATACCCGTGCACCGAACTGCCCAGGATACCCAATGCACCGATCTCAGGAATGAGTTCGGAAGGGAAGCGCCCGGCTTCAAATGCCTCGGGGATGACCGGCAGGGCGCGGTCGTCGACGAAGCGGGCAACCGTCTGCTGAACCAGACGCTCCTCTTCCCCGAGTTCCGGGCCGACTGCGCAGAAATCTTCGGGAGACATGGATCGATCCTCTGGAAAAAGCAAGAGGGTCTCATGATACCGGAATCCGGTCCCCAAACGGTGGGGCGCACCTGCCGCACGAGTTAGCTTCCTGACCGCCCCGACCGGTTATTCCGGAAGTTCCACCGGAACCTATGATACGCTCGCCCCTCATGCGATCCATCGAGTTGGCGTGCGATCTTTATCCCGAAGTGCTCAAGCTGGCACGCCTCGCGGGGGATCGGATCTTGACCATCTACAAGATGGATTTTGCCATCGAGAAAAAAGCCGACCGGAGCCCGCTCACTCTGGCGGATCTCGAAGCGCATCGCATACTCAAGGAGGGGCTCGCCGGCCTGTCTCCCGGATTGCCGGTCTTGTCCGAGGAAGGGACCGAGATCCCGTGGGCGGAACGGCAAACCTGGTCCCGTTACTGGCTCATCGATCCGCTCGATGGGACCCGGGAGTTCGTCAAACGTAACGGCGAGTTTACCGTCAATATCGCGCTCATCGAAGACGGGGTCGCCCTCTTCGGCGTCATCCACGCCCCCGCCCTTCAGGAAAGCTACTTCGGACTTCTCGGAGTGGGCGCATTCGGCTCCGAAACCGGGAATCCATGGGGCAGGCTCTGCTGCAAATCGGTCGGTCGTGTGCCCCCACGGGTACTCGCAAGCCGTTCGCATAGCGACGCGCGCCTCGAGCATTTTTTGGAGCAGCTGCCACCCCACGAGCGCCTCGGACTTGGCAGTTCGCTCAAATTTGCGCGCATCGCATCCGGCGCGGCAGATCTCTACGTCCGCCTGGGCCCGACCTGCGAGTGGGACACGGCAGCCGGGCAGTGCGTACTCGAAGCTGCTGGGGGCTCCGTGACCACGCTGGATTTCAACCGGCTGCAATACAACCAAAAGCCGTCCCTACGCAACCCCTTCTTTCTGGCCTACGGGGATCGGAGACTCCTGCCCGAGCGGATCCGCGTGGAGACAAACCACGGATCACCCGATCCTTAACGCCCGAGCATCCGCCGTTTGAGGGCATGGGTGGGAGGATGCGGACCCAACCAGATCCGGAGCAGCGCCTCGTGAAATGCCCGTCCCGGGAAGGTTCCACTCAGCCGGCCATTGATGAGTACCCGGGTCCCTTGTTTGGGGATGTAGTCGAGGAAGACGCGAGCGTGATCTTTGAGCGGATGCCAGAGACCGACAAAAGAGCGGATTTCGGATCCGAGCCGCTTGCGCGTCGCTTGCGAATCGTTCCGGCGGAATCCTTTGCGCCAGGCCGAGCGGAGTTGGCTCGCGCTCACGCCACGGAGAAAATACATGGCGACCCGGTTCGGTCCCGGTTCGTGAAGCGCAATCTTAACCTGATGCGTCGGATGCTCGAGGTAGAGCGCCCCGACATAGACACTGAAAAATATCGCGTAATAGCGAACCCCCGCGCCATTCAGAACCAGTCGAACCGATCCGACCGTCAGATGATCCGGAACGGTCACCGAATCCACCCGACGGGCATGCCCCATGGGTGCAATGGTCAACATGAGCGCCGCGAGAATCCACCCGCCCACTTGATAGCTGGATTTGCGTGCCATCAAAACCTCCACCCTGCCGGAAGGCATGAATCGCCTGAGCCCACTCGCATCTTACCACTTGCCGGTCAGCACTCGGTCAAGGGTACTCTCCGTCATTCCTCAATGGCTGCGCCAGCTGTGCAGGTCTCCCCGACCTCGACCCGATAAAGCGCCGGGAGATCCGGCTTGAGATGAAGATAGATGAAATGTGCCAGATTTTCAGAAGTGGGGTTTTCGAGGCCCGCCACTTCATTCAGCGTATGGTGATCGAGTTGCTGGCGAATCGGTTCAAACGCTTCCCGCACCTTCCCAAAATCAATGATCCAACCGGTTCCGGGATCAACCCGGCCGCGCAGATGAACCGTGATGTGGAAGGAATGCCCGTGGACGCGTGCACAAGGATGCCCGATCGGGACAGCAGGCAGGAAATGAGCGCTCTCGAGACTGAAAATCTTGTATATCGTCGTTTTCACACTGTTTCCCTCCATTCCGCGGCCGGCACAGAGCGGATCTCGGTCTCCCGAGTCACGCGATCCTCCCCCGTGCACACAGGCTCCTTACTCCTGAGACCGGCAAAATCCCAGATGGTCCGATCGAGAAGATGGGAGGGCGAGACATGTTGCAACGCAGTGGCAATTGAGGAAATCCGCTCCGGGTTCTCGCGACGCCAGTTGTCGATCATCCGTTTCATGGCCACCCGCTCCAGACGATCCTGACTGCCACAGACTTTGCATGGAATGACGGGAAAAGCCCTGGATCGGGCATAGCGGGCGATGTCGTGTTCCTCGCAGTAGGCAAGCGGGCGAATAACGATGATGCTCCCATCATCCGAAAGCAGCTTGGGTGGCATGGTGGCCACTCGTCCACCATGGAAAAGATTTAAAAAGAAGGTTTCGAGCAAGTCATCCTGATGATGACCCAAGGCAATCTTGTCATAGCCATGCCGCCGGGCCCATTCGTAAAGTGCACCCCGACGCAATCGGGAACAAAGCCCGCAGCGATTACTTCCTTCCGGAATCACGCGTGCCACGACCCGGAAGGTATCCTGCTCAATGATTGCATGGGGAATGTTCGCATGCGCGAGATACTCGGTCAGCACTGCCGTCGGGAAGCCCGGCTGTTTTTGGTCAAGATGAACGGCGAGCAGTTCAAACCGGATGGGTGCACGGATCTGGAGCTGCCTCAGCAGCTCGAGCAGGGTGTAGGAATCCTTGCCACCCGAGAGCGCCACCAGGATCCGGTCGCCCTCTTCGATCATGGAAAAATCATGGATCGCCTGCGCAACTCGCTTGCGCAGGCGATTCTCGAGTCTCTGGCTCACGCGCGATGGCCCCCCATGAGAATCGGGTTGCAGCTCAGAAACCATAGCGGAACGACAGAAGGTAGGTGTGCCAGCTCCCGCCCTCGCCAACCAGTTTGACACGCCCGTGCGAACCCGTGGCCAGTGCGAGACTGACAAAGGGTCCCGCCTGGCTCGCAGAAAACACTGACGAGCTGGCGGAGACGGACCTGTCGCCATGGGCCTCCCGGTAAAACGCGCCGAGGCCGACGCTCAGGAACCCGATATGCACGAGGGGCCCCATCCTCGCGTGAAAGCCGAACCACCGGATCCGAAGCGGTTGACCCGAAAACTGCGCGGTAGCCCGGTGATAGGTTTCACTCCCATAGGCTGCAAACCCGAACCAAGACGTCCAGGTGATATGCCAGTCGACATCGAGACCCCCGTATGCTCCAGAAAGACTGGATCCATGCAAATCCTGGTTTGCATCCTGCGTGACATTGAGGTACCCACCCCGGATGCCCAGACTCAATACATCCGGTATGAACCATTGGCGAACCGTCAACCCGATTTCGCTGTAATCGGTAGCGACTGGCGTTCCAGCAAGTGAAAAAACGGCGTGACTGCCACTGAAGTCGATCGCGGCGGCGAGCGATGACTCCGGTGCCGACACGGCCAGTGCCGGCATGGCGAGGAGGAGAACCGCCGACACGGTCAAGATCCCCCATGCGGGCGTTACTCTCCCGGGCGCGCGATGCCATCTGGACCCACTCTGCTGCATCCTGCCGCCACCAAGAAAACCATCAGTGCCCATGACAACGGGCGAACCGGGCCTATTTTCGCACACGGGGCATGACGCAAGAGCCTGGCTCAGGAGTTGCGGGAAAAAAGCGGGCTGGCGCGGGGGAAATGCGCCTTTAGAAACTCCATCTGATCCGCGAGGACCCGCCGCCCCTTCAAATATATGTATTCCGCGTGGTTCGGGACGAAGGGAATGGCCAGAAGGGCCATTCCGGCCTCCTCGGGTGTCCGCCCCGCCTTGCGATTATTGCAACGTTTGCACGCGGTCACCGAGTTGGTCCATTCGTCACGCCCGCCACGTGAAAGCGGTGTGACATGGTCACGGGACAGATGGATCGAAAGATGCGTCTCGCCGCAATACAAGCAAAGTTGCGCGTCACGGCGGAAGAGCGCCCGGTTGCTGAGTGGAGGGATGTAGTCCCGAAACAGCCGTTCGTAGAGTCCGCGGTCCGTCCGCGTCGCGAGTATCGCATGAATCGTGATGCAACTCTGCCGTCCGGTGAGCGCATTGATCCCGCCCCGGATGTGGTAGAGCGTCTGTCCAAAGGCCGCACAGACCTCATCGAGGCAGTGCAGTTTCACAGACTCCTGGTACCCGATCCACTCGAGCGGCACGCCCGCGGGATCGGTGCGCAGCACCTGCTGGTTCAGGGAGTACATGGAGCCGATTGTACACGGGATCGCCCGTATCGGGAAAATCAAGGCCACCCCCAAATGTGGCAGAGCGTCTGTCCAAAGGCCGCACAAATCTCAACGGGGCAGTGTTGTTTCACGGGCTCCCGGTACCCGATCCACTTGGGCGGGGCGTCCCGCAGGATCGATCGCCGCATCCGCTGGTTCGGGCAATAGAGCGGGCACGAAGGTGGCGGACCCGGAGTCCGTCCGGATAAGTGCCCCGGATCGGCCAATCGATTACAATCGCATCTAACCATAGGCCGTCCGGCTTCGCCTAACATGCGTCTATTCGTCCCTTCTCTGGTCTCTCTCTCGGAACGGCGTGTTGCGCTGGTTCCATCGATGATCGGACGATTCCAGTCGCTTGGTCTCACCGTTCAGATTGAACGGGGCGCGGGATGGGCCGCGGGTTTTGCGGACGAAGCCTACGGTGACTGCCTCGCCGACTCCGATGCGATCGAGTCGGCCGAGCTGATCCTCACGCTCGGCGGCCTGCCCCACGCCGAGCGGCTACGCAGCGGAACCCGGGTAGTCGGCCTCATCCGTCCCTGGGCCAATACAGAACTGGCAGGGAGGTTCACGAGAAACGGCGTGACGAGTTTTGCCCTGGAATACCTGCCACGAATCTCGCGTGCTCAGGGCATGGATGCGTTGTCCTCGCAGGCCACCTGCGCGGGTTATCGAGCCGCGATCCTCGCTGCGTCGACTTCAGGACGGCTTTTCCCGCTCCTGACCACTGCGGCCGGTACCTATCGCCCGGCGGAAGTTTTGATCATCGGAGCGGGCGTAGCCGGGTTGCAGGCAATTGCAACTGCCCGAAGACTCGGAGCGCGGGTGACCGGCTACGACATCCGGGCCGAGGCACGCGAGCAAATCCGCTCACTCGGAGCCGGTGTGGTGGAATCGGGAGTGGAGGCTGCGACTGAAAAGGGTTACAGCCGGGAACTCACGACAGCCGAACAGGCAGCCGAGCGGCAGCATCTGTGTGACCGGATACGGAATGCGGACGTTGTCATCGGCGCCGCGTTCGTTCCGGGCCGTCCTGCTCCCCGATTGATCACCCAGGATGATGTCTCCGCCATGCGCCCGGGAAGCGTCATCGTCGATCTGGCAGCATCCGAGGGGGGCAACTGTGCCCTCAGCCGACCGGGGGAAACGTACGCGCATCAGGGAGTCAACATACTGGCTCCCCTCTCCGCTGCCTCGGATCTGCCGATGCATGCGAGCGAAATGTACTGCCGGAACCTTTGGCAGTTCCTGAAACCGGCCCTCGAAGCGGATCCCTCCGCGAACAACTGGTCCGATCCCATCTATCGCGAAACACTTTGGACCCATGCGGGCAAAATTCGATCATGGGGCGATCCGCCTTTGGCCTCCTCGGGAGATTCCCCACCATGATGCTGGCATTCGTCTTTCTGCTCGCCGCGTTTACCGGCTACGAAATCATCTCGCGTGTTCCCGCGCTTCTGCATACACCGCTCATGTCGGGTACCAATTTCATTCATGGCATCGTTCTCGTGGGCTCGCTCTGGGTCTTTTTCAGTGCCCGGGGCCCCTGGGCCGAGTCGGTTGCCTGGCTAGGCATCGTTCTTGCCAGCGCCAACGTCGTGGGAGGATTCGTCACAACCGAACGGATGCTGCGACTGTTTCGCGCCAAACGCGGGGAGGGGCCGCCCGGTGAATGAATGGGCGGGGCTCTCGGATCTCGTTGCATCCGCTCTCCTGATCGGCGGGATCAAGGCCATGAGCCATCCCCGATTCGCACATCGCGGCATCGTTCTGGCTGGATGGGGCATGCTGATCGCAGTTGTCGGGAATGTCTCGGTTTACAGTCATCTGGCACCGGCAACCTGGTTATGGGCAGGGGTTGCAATCCTTCTCGGTGGCGGCGTCGCATGGCTGACGAGCCGCCGGATCGCCATGACGGCGATGCCCCAGATGGTCGCTCTGTTCAACGGACTGGGCGGGGGCGCTGCCGCACTCATTGTCGTAACCGAGCTCCTGAACCCGGCTTCACTCCGGGGTCTCACACTCGGATTCGGACTGATTGCGCTCACCATCGGCAGTCTGTCGTTCGGTGGCAGCCTGATCGCTTTTCTCAAGCTGGCCGGCAGACTTCGGCATCCCTGGCGATTCCGTCACCAAAACGAACTCCACCTCATCTGGTTCGGATTGATCGCTCTCCTTGCGGTGGGTTTCTTTACCCTGCCCCAAACCCGGGATCTCACCCCAATTTTCGTCATCCTCGCCGTGGGACTCGGCATCGCCAGTACCGGTCCGATCGGCGGAGCGGACATGCCGGTCGTGATCTCGTTTTACAACGCGCTGACCGGTCTGGCCGTCGGCGTCGATGGACTCTTGCTCAGAAATCCTGCTCTGCTCATCGCCGGTACCGTCGTCGGCGCCTCGGGCACCTTGCTCACCCGACTCATGGCCAAAGCCATGAACCGCTCTCTCGGCGCGGTTCTCTTTTCACATTTCGGGGCGACACTGGAAAAAGGAACGGGTGAGGCTGAAGCGAGTAAGGAGATGGATCTCACGGATGCAGCAGTCAGCCTGGCTTACGCACGGAAAATCAGGATCGTCCCCGGGTACGGGCTCGCAACTGCACAAGCCCAGCACAAGCTCGCGGAACTGACCGAGTGGCTGATCCACAAGGGAGTCGAAGTGCGCTTCCCGATCCACCCGGTTGCCGGGCGCATGCCGGGGCACATGAATGTCCTCTTGGCCGAAGCGGGCGTCCCCTATGAACTCATCCAGGATCTCGAGGAAGCCAACCCCGAGTTTTCCCAGGTTGACGTGGTCTTGGTCATCGGAGCCAACGATGTCATCAACCCGGATGCGCGCAATAACCCGGGGAGCCCGCTTTTCGGCATGCCGATTCTTGAAGTCGACCATGCTCCCAAGACACTCGTCATCAAGCGTGGACAGGGAACCGGATTCGCCGGGGTTGCGAACCCCCTCTTCACAGCTGAGACAACCTACCTCCTCTACGGAGATGCCCGGGAGGTTCTGAACCGACTGCTTGCCGCGCTCAAATCACTCTGAGCAACCGCACCGGGTTGCTCACACTGCCTCCGTATCCGCGATGAACGGTTGCCCGGCATCCCGATCCATCCCGAAAGTCAGCGGAACCGGTGACGTCCCCCGTGCGGGATATGCCCTTGCCGGAACAAACCGTGCGGGATATGCCCGCCCCGATGACCCATTCGCGGGAAGGGGGGTCGACTGATCCGGTGTGCCCGCAACTTCCAACGATCGAGGAGTTGTCGCTGCCGCCACTGCGGAAGTCCCCGGAACTGCCGGTAGGCACGTCGAATCCGGGCTCGGGCGTGCGGCGAGAGGCGGCGCCAGCGCTTGAGATTGCGGAGCGCCCGGTTGCGCTCAGCGGGTGTCAAGCGCATCCAATGATCGACTCGCTTCAGGAGTTGCCGCTTGCGCCAGCGTGGCAGGTGCGCCCAGCGATGCGCCCAGGGCGCAAGCAGACGCCGTTCCGGTTTCGGAATTCCAGCCCACGCCGGAACCGTTCCCGCGTGGGCTGGAACGCAATGGATTGCGGTCACGAGAACGAATATCAGGGCGACCGGGATGCCGATCGCGCCGGACAAGCGGGCCCGGTCAGCCGACTTTCTTGGCTTTGTGATCGGCCAGCCAGCGATAAAACGCCAGATGCTCATAAAGCTTGGGGCTCCCGCGGGCCAGCATTTGCGCTTGATAAGGCAAGCTCGAAGGCAGTGCCTGCGGAGGCTTGAGTCGTACCCAGAAATAGATCCCGAGTGCGGTACCCGCAAGAAGCGCGAGTGCGGGCATGGTAACCCAAGAAGCACGAAACCGTAAAGCCGGTGTCCGGAGCGCCCGGTTGCGCGCGCGCGCGAGTGCCTGAAACACTTCCGGCGAGATCTCGCGTTCGCTGCGCTCATAAGCCTCGCGGATCCGGCTCGTCCATTGCTCATCGCATCGCATCATGATTCCTCCCCGAGCTTTTTCCGCAGAGAATCGAGTGCCCGAGACAGGTGGGTTTTGACACTCCCTTCGGAGCAAGCCATCACCCGTGCGGTTGTCCTGACATCCAGTCCCTCGAGCATGCGCAAGGCGAACGCTTCCCGCTGGCGTCTCGGCAGCATCCGCATCCCTTGTGCGAGGCGCTCATAGTCCCGTCCCCGTTCGAACTCGGCCTCGGGTTCGAGCCGTGCGGGCGCCGGGATATGGAGGAGGGGATCGTAAGGCTCCGCTCCGTCCTCTGTGGGAGGAGGACGATGCACTGACATCCGGTTGTTGCGCCGACGCGTGCGATACAGGTCGTGAATCCGGTTGTGCAAAATCCGGAAAAATAACGGGCTCCACTCGGATTGTGGTTTGTGTGAGTAATGCGACACAAGCTTGCACATCGCATCCTGAACCGTATCCAGGGCATCGTCGGTATCGCCCAGGGCGAGACGCGCCATGCGAAGCGCCTTGCGCTCCACTGAGATCAGGAACTGTTCGAGCTCATCACGGTGTTCCAGGCTACACTCATCCCCCCGGACACGTGTGTGGGGTCCGAGCGCCAGGGTAGAAGGCTCTATCATCGCTTGGATCGAAGGCACCGTCTAAGTTACCGCGCATAAGGCTTAAGCTAGTGAAACGGAACCAGCCTACTACGGTTGACATGAGCTCACCCATACGCATTGTGGAAATAGCCGTATTTTGCCCCAATGTAGAACCTCTGGACTACATCTGGCCGGATGACCCGGGCTTTCGGCAGGCTCCGATCCACGGGCTTCGGGTGCGGGTTCCTTTGGGATCCCGATCGGCAATCGGTCTCGTGGTCGGCTGGAAAGCGAAGAGCCTGCTCCCAGTCCAGAAACTGAAAGCGGTCCTGGAAATCCTGGATTCCACTCCCGCGCTCCCCGAAACACTTTGCGCATTCGTGCTCTGGTCCAGCCGCTATTACCAGTATCCGCCCGGATTGGCATTTCAGAGCATTCTCACTCCCGCTCTCGATCCCAAACGTTCCCGAAAGATGCGGGTCCGGACGGTCTGGTCTTTGCCGGAATCCAAAGGAGATCCACGGCCGAAACGGCTCGGCGCATCGAGCTGCGCCCTGCTCATGGAAGCCGGAAGCAACCCGGGGGGACTGGATGAGCGCGCACTTGATCCTGCCGGCCGCAGGATTGCGCGCCGTCTGGAGCGGCGGGGACTCTTGCTCCGGCGGGAACTGTTGGCGGATCCCGCTCCCACTCCCGCCGCACCCGATCCCGGGCACGGGAGCCCGGATCGGATATCCCTCAATGCGGAGCAGCAATCCGCAGTTCATGCCATTGTTGAAACCACGCGAGACTTTCAGTGCACGCTGCTCGACGGCGTGACGGGCAGCGGCAAAACAGCGGTTTACCTCGAGATCGCGCGCACCATACTGGATGCCGGGCGCTCCGTACTTCTCCTCCTGCCTGAAATCGCGCTGACCCCCCAGCTCACCGCGCGGATGCAGGAGACCTTCGGCAACCGCGCACTGGTTTACCACTCCGAACGTTCCCGGTACGAGCGCCAAGCCGTATGGAACGCTGTCCAATCGGATGGCGTGCACTGCGTGATTGGCACTCGCTCGGCCTTGTTTCTCCCCTTCGTCACCCTCGGTCTCATCGTGGTGGACGAGGAACATGACGCGTCTTTCAAGCAGCAGGATGGCTTTCGCTACTCTGCCCGGGATCTGGCCGTCTATCGCGCCCGCGAGCTTCACATCCCGATCATTCTCGGGTCCGCCACTCCAAGCCTCGAGTCCCTTGCCAACGCAAAAGCCGGGCGCTACCGTCATCTGAAGTTAACTGCGCGCGCGGGGGCGGGGCGGACACCGCGCTGGAGCCTGGTCGACATCCGTGGCCAGCGCCTCACCGGGGGATGCGCCGATGAGACCCTCGCGGTGATGGCACGCCATCTTGAGCGGCAGGGGCAGATTTTGGTTTATTTGAACCGCCGGGGGTATGCGCGGAGTCTCCTCTGTCCGGATTGCGGCTGGATTGCAACCTGCGAGCCGTGCGCGTCACCGTTCACACTCCACCAGCGTGAGCGCCGTCTGCTTTGCCATCGCTGCGGGCAGGGCCGCTCCATCCCTGATTCCTGCCCCGATTGCGGAGGCGCTCTGATCCAGAGGGGTTCGGGAACCGAGCGACTTGAAACCACGCTTGCCGAGCGTTTTCCTGGCGTCGGCCTGGCCCGCCTGGATCGCGATGTCATCTTCCGCCGGGGAAAGCTGGCCTCCGTTCTGGAAGGCGTCCGCACCGGCGCGACGCAGATGCTCATTGGAACCCAGATGCTCGCCAAAGGTCACGATTTCCACGGGGTAACCCTCGTGGTCGTCATCGACGCCGACCAAGGACTCTACAGCGCGGATTTCCGGGCGGCCGAGCACCTGGGGCAGCAGCTGATCCAGGTTGCGGGACGAGCGGGGCGGGGTGAACGGCCGGGGGAAGTGTTACTTCAAACGCGGCATCCGGAAAATCCACTTCTCCACGATCTTTTCGGCGGATCCTATGCGACATTTGCCACGCGTCTCCTCGAAGAGCGGCGCCAGGCCGGGTGGCCCCCCTATGCCAAACTCGCACTGCTGATTGCGGAATCAGCCGATGCTGACGCAGCCTGGACGGTACTCAAAACCATCAAGCGGGATCTGGAACCGGCCTTGGACAATCGCCTCGAAATCTTCGGACCCGCCCCGGCCCTGCATCCGAAACAGGCTGGACGATGGCGCCTCCAGCTGCTCCTCAGGGCACCCACGCGCGCAGATCTCCAGGCCGGCTGCTCATGCATTCTCAAACAGCACAAGCCACGCACCAAGCGCGTTCGACTGAGCCTCGATATCGACCCTTACAGTCTCAACTGAACCCAAGGTGGCATAAGCAGGATCCGCACAAGGTACAATGTCTTCCTCACACTCCCGGAAATGGTCCGCGTGAAACACGAGCTCGCAGCCTGGTTTGAAGAGGCGCTCGGCCGGCTCGGATGGATCGCTCTTGCGGGAAACCTGATTGATCGCCCCCGGGAACCCGGACATGGGGATTATTCCTCACATGTGGCGCTTCGGCTGGCCAAGTCGCTCGGGCAGCCGCCGCTTGCCCTCGCGCAAACCATCGTCGCCAACCTGCCCCCTTCACCCTGGATTGAGCGAATCGATATTCGACCACCTGGATTCATCAACCTCCACCTCAGCTTTGAGGCCCTTCTGTCCGAGCTCGCTCACATGCTCGATGAAACCCACCCGTACGGGCATGCGGCCCCCGGTGCAACCCGTGTTCTGATCGAGTTTGTCTCAGCCAACCCGAACGGTCCTCTCCACATCGGTCACGGACGGGGGGCCGCCTTCGGGGACACGCTCGCACGCGTGCTCGAAGCTTTGGGCTCAAGGGTCGAGCGAGAATACTATGTGAACGATGCGGGTCGCCAGATGGATATCCTGGCGCTGAGCGTCTGGATCCGCTATTGCGAACATCTCTGCGACGCAGCGCTGGATTTTCCAAGCGCGGGCTACCAAGGCGACTACATCCGGGATCTGGCTCTGGAACTTCTGGAAGTGGAAGGTCCGCGCTTTCTGCGCACGCAAGAGCAGATGCCCGAGACGATTCCGCCGGACGTCGAGGAGGGCGATGGCCGGGATCAGCACATCGATGCGCGCATCGCGCTCATGAAGACTACGCTCGGTGCCAAAGACTACGAAGGGGTGCTCGGCTTCGCACGCGGGAAAATGCTTGAAGTGATCCGCGGGGATCTGGCGGATTTCGGCGTGCATTACGATCGCTGGTATTCGGAACGCTCGCTTTATGAAGATGCCAAAGTAGCCGAGATGATCCGCCTGCTCGAGGAACGGGGAGAAACCTACCGGCGTGATGGCGCACTCTGGTTCCGGGCCAGTTCTCATGGAGATGAAAAAGACCGCGTGCTCATGCGCACGAACGGCGAATATACCTACTTTGCGCCGGATCTCGCGTACCATCTCGACAAGATGCGTCGCGGATACGATCGCCTGATCAACGTCCTCGGATCCGATCATCATGGTTATGCTCCGAGAATCCGTGCCGGACTCGAGGCTCTGGGTCAAGACCCCAAACGTCTCGAGGTTCGTCTCGTGCAGTTCGCCGTACTCTACCGGGGGGGACAACGGGTCCAGATGTCGACACGATCGGGATCGTTCGTGACCCTTCGCGAGCTCGTCGAGGAAGTCGGCCGGGATGCAGCCCGTTTCTTTTATGTGCTGCGTTCGGAGGCACAACATCTCGATTTTGATCTCGATCTTGCGAAAAGCCACTCACAGGAGAACCCGGTCTACTACGTGCAGTATGCACATGCCCGTATCGCGAGCCTGTTCCGGGAAAGCACGGAACGCGGCCTCAAACCCGACACCGGCGATCGCGAGGCCTGGGGCCAGCTCCAGCAGCCGCCGGAACGCGCCCTACTCACGACCCTGACCCGCTATCCCGAGATCCTCGAGCAGGCGGCAGGCGGCTATGCCCCCCATCTCATCGCCCAGTTCCTGCGAGAGATCGCCCAAGCCTTCCATGTCTACTATCATGCCGTCCCGCTTCTCATTGAGGATCGTGCCCTGCGGAATGCGCGCCTCGGTCTCTGCCTAGCCACTCGTCTCATCCTGGCGGACGGATTATCCCTGCTCGGCGTATCGGCCCCTTCGAAAATGTAGCATGGCCGCCCGCACCCCCCCCCTGCCCAGGCACTCGAAGCGACGCAAACGCATGCGAAAAAATCGCGGCAGCAAACCCGGTTTCCGCCCTTGGGGCTGGGTGAGCGTCATCTTGGCGCTCGTGGTCGTGCTGCTGCTCGTCGCCCCGGTCATCCGGCATTCCATCCGGACGGCCGAGCGTCTGGAACATGAGGGCCGCCACCCCATTCCGCAGGCGGTCACACCCGAACCTCCCACACCGGCCCTGCGCCGCGCCGAGCGGACATTCACTTTCTATCATCTCCTCAGTCGGCCCCGGTTCGAAATCGTCCTTCCCGACGAAGAACGGAATGCGCGCACCGATCACGGTCATCATCCCGTGCGACAGCCGGGCCACTACCTCATCCAGGTTGGATCGTTCCGTCACTGGGCGCGGGCCAACCAGCTCAAGGCACAACTCGCTTTCTGGGGCATCGTGGCTCAAATCAACCCCGTTCGGATCAGCAACGGAGAGACCTGGAACCGGGTTCAGATCGGACCCATTGACGAGATCCGTCAACTCAACACCGTGCGTAGGGCGTTGGCCCGCCATCACATGGACTCTCTCCTGATTGAGCTCAAACGCCAGTCGTGAGTGCGCAACGCTTGACAGGTCCCAAGGGCTCCCCTAGAATGCCCACGCATACGGCGATGGAGTTCGCCGCATAATCGCCGCAAGGCTGATGACTCCTGAACTTGCACTTCAACCGCGGCACGCGATCGTCGCTGCTGTGAGGGGTTTTACGGTTCATGAGCGGCGACGTCATTTTCCAGCAGCTCTGTCAGGTTCTGGCCATTCTGGCCCTGTCGCCGCTCCTCCACGGGTTTATCGTCACCCTCGAGGAAAAAATCCAGCGCGGACGGGGGCCCTCCATCATCCAGCCGTACCGCGACCTCTATAAACTTTTTCATAAAGAGCAGCTGATCCCGCAATCCGCTTCTGCCATCTTCTGGTTGGCGCCCATTGTCGCCTTCAGCGCCATGCTCACGGTTCCGCTTTTGATTCCCGTACTCACCAACTATCCGCTGCCGCTTTCCAACATGGGTGATATCCTCGGCGGCGGACTGATTCTGACGCTTGCAGGCTTCGGCATTCTCCTCGCTGGGCTGGACAGCGGACATCCCTATGGCGGGCTCGGGTCCAGCCGGGAAGTCATGCTCACGATCCTGTCCGAACCCACCCTGATCATGGTTTTCATCGGTATTACGCTCCTTGCGAAATCCATGCTCCCCTTCGTGGTCAATCACCTGCTCGTCGCGCAACCGGCGGTATTCTGGAACCCGGCTCATCTGCTTCTCGTGGCCGCCTTCCTCATTCTGCTCACCGTCGAAACCGATCACCTGCCGATCCATTCGACCACGCATCACGAAATCTACATGATCGGGGAGGCGCGCATCCTCGAATATTCGGGTCCGCTGCTCGGGCTCATCCGGTGGGCCTCGTGGATGAAACGGGCCATTCTCTACACCATCTTCGTCAATGTCCTGACGCTTCCCTGGGGACTGTCCAGCCATGGCACGGGCTGGGGTCTTTTGGGCGCGACCGGAATCCTGCTCTGCAAATGGGGTCTCGTGGGGAGCATCCTCGCGGTGATCGACACCCTCCAGTCGCGACTGCGTTTCTACCGTTACCAGGAGCCTCTGGCCCTGTCGTTTCTCCTGGCCATCCTGGCCGTGGTCGCCCACCAGATCTAGGGTGCCCGAATGCCGATCCTTCACCTGAACGGTACCGTCTCGGCTGTTTTCAGCCTCCTGACCATCACGGCGCTCATTCTCTCTTTTGTGATGCTGGCCTCCCACTGGATCAAGAATCACATTCTTGCCTTTGCAATCCAATCCTGGGTGATCGCCGTCCTGTCCGCCTTCATCGGAATCGCCGGACATTTCCCGGAACTGATCGCCATCGCGATCCTGACCGCTCTCCTGCGCGGCACAGTTCTGCCCTACCTGCTGATCAAGATTCTCGATCAGGCGCATCTCGGTCGCGAGTTCGCGCCACTTATCCAATCCAGTACCAGCATGGTTCTGGGTGCCTTGCTCGTGTTGCTCGCTTACGGCATGGCGCTCCATCTCGCCCCCAGCGGGAGCGTCCCCGATCCGACCATATGGATGGCGCTGACCACGCTTTTTGCCATCACGCTGATCGGGTTTCTGATGCTCGTGCTTCGAACCGAAGCGCTGAGCCACCTGCTCGGACTGCTCGTCATCGAAAACGGGATTTTTCTGGGTTCGCAGATCCTGATGCCGGGCATGCCGCTCCTTTTGGAGCTCGTGATCCTGTTCGATCTTCTGATCATCGTGGTGACGTTCGGGATTCTGGTGCGCTATCTCAAGACTGAAGTCGGCTCGACCGACAGCCGCGCGCTGAGACGGCTGGTGGGCTGAAGCCATGCTCTGGATTCTGGTCGGCTTGCTATTTGCGATCACCGCCCTGTCGTCAATCGGCTGCTGGCTCATCCCCTCCGGCCGCGTTGCCGAAGCACTCAATCTGACCGCGGCCGCAGTTGACTGTGTGCTGGTCGGAGTGCTGCTCGCAAGGACACCATCTCATGGCGTGGAAACCTTCCATCACTACCTTCTCTTGAATCCGCTAGGGCTTTGGGTCATGCTCTGCACCGCACTCGTCTATCTCCTCGCATCCATTCACGCGATCGGTTACATGCGCGGCATGCGCGAAGAATCCGCAAGGTTGAACCGGTTTTATGCCCTGTTCTCCGCTTTTGCCCTGACCCTGTTTTTGGCCCCGATCCAGAACAATCCGGGTCTGTTCTGGATCACGATCGAACTCACGACCATCACGAGTGCGTTTCTGGTCGCCTTCCAGCGCGCACCCGAAACGATCGAGGCAGCCTGGAAATACGTCATTATCGCCTCAGCCGGGTTGTCACTCGCGCTACTTGGAACCGTCCTGTTCTACTGGGCCGGAACATTCGCCATCGGACCCACCTACAACATGACCTGGAGTCGTTTCGCCGCCTTCGCACCCGGAGCCAATCCGGTCCTGATCCTGTTCGCATTCCTTCTCGTGCTCATCGGGTTCGGGACGAAAGTCGGTCTGGCGCCCATGCACACCTGGCTTCCGGACGCCCATAGCGAAGCACCGGCACCGGTCTCGGCCCTTCTGTCGGGTGCGCTCCTCAACTGCGCCATGCTGGGTGTGGTGCGTTACCTCGAGGTTCTGCGGCGCAGTCCGGTTTATTCCTATGCCCAGACGACGCTCATCGCCTTGGGCGCCCTGAGCCTCCTGATCGCTGCGCTGTTCATCACCCGTCAGAGGCTCATCAAGCGACTGGCGGCTTATTCGAGCCTCGAACACATGGGGATCATGGCCATCGGTTTCGGGTTTGGCGCGCCTTTTGGCGTGATCGGTGCGCTCTACCAGATGCTCAATCATGCACTCACGAAATCCGCGGTTTTCTTCGGGGCAGGCAACGCTCTGCATGCCTATCACAGCAAACGAATTACTAAAATCAGACGGGTGCTCGATTATTTCCCGGTGAGCGGCGCCCTTTGGCTCGCGGCAGCCCTCGCGATCACAGGCGCACCACCCTTCGGCCTCTTTTGGGGCGAGGTCACACTCCTGCGCGGGGGGATGGCCGGTCCCAACGCTTGGGCGGTCGCTTGGACAGGGATTCTCCTGATCGTTGTGTTCATCGGTTTTCTGAAACACTTCCGGTTCATGTATTTTGGCCCGATGCCCGCCCAGATCCCCGATACCACGCTCCACTGGACCCAGGTTGCCCCGCTGGCTTTATCCGTCGGGGCGGTCCTCGTGCTCGGCCTGTGGTGGCCGCATCCGGTCTGGATCTACCTCAGCGCCATTGCGCGCCACTTTGAGCCCAACTGATGCGTCCGTGCACCGCGCGCATCGTTTCGGCAGCCGATTTACTCGCGACCCTGGGTGAGCTCCTGCCCACCCGAGACCTGGATCCCCATCGTCGCCTGCGCATGGCCTACGCCCGGAAAATGCGGGATGGGGGCCTCGAAGTGCTCTATTGCCTGAGCCAGGGGGCTGGGCATCCCTATCTCATGCTGCGCGTCCGTCCGGATGGGAATCGGCTTCCGTCGCTCGCGAACCGCTTTCCGTTCATGGGCTGGTATGAGCGCGAGATGCACGATCTCTTCGGTCTCGATATCGATGGACACCCCGAACCCTATCCTCTGGTACTCCACGAAGGGGCGGCACACGTCCATCCCATGCTCCAGGCACCTCCTGATCTGCCGATCCAGTTCGCCGAAGCGCCTCCCAGGGTCCCCGCGATGATCGGGCCCGAAATCCAGCGGCTGCCCTTCGGGCCGGTCAGGGCGGATATCGCCGAATCCGCACAGTTTCTTTTTTTCTACATCGGTGAAGGCATCCTTCACTATCATCCGCGGCTATTTTACAAACATCGGGGAATGGAACAACGCTTCGAAGGATCCAGCTTGCCCACGGGCGCGATCCTCTCGGAGCGCATATCCGGAACGGATTCCGTCGCACACGCCCTGGCCTACTGCCAGGCGTGCGAGATCGCCCTCGGGTGGGGTCCCCCTCGCCGTGCCGTATGGATCCGTGTCATTCTCGCGGAACTCGAGCGACTCACCAATCATCTGCATTACTTCGGTGCACTGGCAAAGATGACCACACTCAAGGTAGCCGATGCCCAGGGCCATTGGCTTGAAGAACAGGTGAGGCAGATCAATGGGGCGCTCACCGGGAGCCGTTTCCTGCGCGGCATCTTGTGCGTCGGTGGTCTGAGACGCGATCTTGACCTCACCTCCCTACCGGTTGCGCTCGATGCGATCGAGGCCGATGTCACCCTCTATTTGGGCAAACTCGACGATACCCGGAGCTATCTCGATCGACTGATCGGTACGGGACGGCTCACACGCGAGATCGCATTCGATCAGGGTGCGACCGGGCCCGTCGAAAGGGCCAGCGGAATGGATCGCGATCTCAGGCGCGATCTTCCTTATTCGGGCTACAGCGACTTGCGCATCGAGATCCCGATGCAATCTGCAGGCGACGCGTGGGCACGCGCCTGCATCCGTCGGGATGAGATCCGGGTATCGCTCACTCTCCTCCGCCAATGTCTCGAACTGATCGAGCCGGGTCCCATCCGAACCGATCAGGCCCAGTCGGATCCGGATCCCGAGGGCGAGGGTCTCGGCTGGAGCGAAGGAACGCGGGGCGCGCTCTATTACGCGGTTCACTACGACCCCAAGCGGGAGATTTTTGAACGCGTCAAGATCAAGGATCCGTCTTTTTCGAACTGGCGCGTCTTTCCCTTCACCGTAGAGGATACGAATCTCATGGATTACGCCATCAATGAAGCCAGTTTTGGTCTGTCGATCGCTGGCGCGGACCGGTAAGAGGTGGAATGCCAATGATCAACTGGGCATGGTTTGGATTGCGTTCGGGCAGGGTAACCACCCCGTGGCCCGAAGATCCGGGAGACGACGGGCAGAAGGGTGTCTACGGCATGCCCCGCTTCCACCCCGCGCGCTGCGAAGCAGGCTGCAGCGATTGTGTGTCAGCCTGCCCAACCGGCGCCATCACTCAGAGTCCGGAGGGGCGGACGGGGATAGACTATGCGCGGTGCATCAGCTGCCAACGCTGCACCGAAGTCTGCCCGACCGGCGCATTCGAACCCAGCGCCGAGTGGGCATTCGCCGTCCGGGACCGGGCCGATCTCATCTTTCGCGAAGCGGGCTCGGAACCAACCGATGGGCCCAAGCCCACACCCCGCCGGGTACCGCGTGAACTCAAACGAAGCCTCCACATTCGTCACCTCGACGCCGGCTCGTGCAACGGGTGCGAATCGGAACTTGAGGCGCTTTTGAATCCGTTCTACAACCTCCACCGTCTCGGCATCTTCTTCACCCCCTCACCACGTTTCGCGGATCTTCTGCTGGTCACAGGTCCCGTCACGATCGCCATGCGCGAGCCGCTCCTTAGGACCTATGAAGCCATGCCCGAACCCCGCTTTGTCATGGCGACGGGAACCTGTGCCACAGGCGGTGGAATCGCGGGTGGCGGTTATGCCTGCCATCAGGGCCTCCAGGGCATCCTCCCGGTCGATCTCTGGTTGCCGGGCTGCCCGCCCAATCCCGCAGCCATCCTGGACGCCTTGCTGGTTTTACTCGACAGGCGACCCGCGCGCGTGCAGTGCGGTCAGCTGGAGACGCCCTGAAATGTCTCCACTGGACGGATTTCTTGCGGCATCACTCCTTTGGGCAGGGGCGCTCATACTCGATATCGCCGGGAGACCCCGCTCTGCCCAAAGATGTCTCCTGGCCGGTGTGCTCCTCGCCACTTGGGCGACCGCGGCGAGCCTGCCAGGCGGAACCGCCACCCGGACCATCGACTGGATCGGAACCTGGCCGATCGACTGGCGCGCGGATCCCGCAGCCTTATGGCTCATGCTTCCAGCCTGGCTCCCCGCCGGGTTTGCCGTCGCGTTGGGTGGACGCAGCGGCCGACGCGGATTCGCGGCCGGTGCCGCGCTGGCTCTCCTCGGAGCACTCGGGGTCGTGGGTCTCCAGAATGGCCCGGGCTTCCTGATCGCCTGGGAGTGCATGGGATTTGGCGGGGCAATGATGCTTCTTTCGGAGCACGAGACGCCGGAATCCGGACGCAACACCCTCTTCATGCTGGCACTCCTCGAAACCGGCGCCGTGGCACTGCTCTTCGGCATCCTCCTGCTCGGTCCAAGCTGGCGCTTTGCGGCCTACGGGCAGGGGTGGGCCGATCTCGGCTCAACCATGGGTTTTGTCCTGGCACTTCTTTGGATCGCAGGTTGCGGAGCCAAACTCGGCCTCCTGCCCTTTTACGAATGGTACCCGGGTGCATACGGCTCCGGCAGTGGGGCAAGCGGGGCTCTCTTCTCGGGAATCCTTCTCAATGCTGCCTACTTTGTCCTCGGTCGTGCGCTCATCGGGTGGCTCGGTCAGCCTCCCTGGCTCGCTGATCTTGGGATCGTGCTGCTTGCAATCGGAATTGTGACCGCGGTTTTGACCGGACTCTACGCCTTTCAGCAAGACGACTGGCTGAGACTGCTTGCCTTTTCATCCGCCGAGAATGCCGGGATCGCAGTGGCCGCCCTCGGTGCAGCCCTGATTTTCAGGGGCTTTGGACACGATACGCTCGCAGCCATGGCCTGGATCGTGGGATTGATCCAGCTCATGGGACACAGCCTCGCGAAGGGTACTCTCTTTTTTACCGCTGATGCCGCTCACCGCCTCACGGGATCCGACGAGATCCGTCCGGATGCGCTTTTCCGGAGCGCGCCCTGGACCCTCGGACTGGGAGCCCTCTTTGCGGTGATGAGCCTCGCCGCCCTGCCACCGACTATCGGCTTCGTAAGTGAGTGGTACCTGTTCCAGACCCTCTTCCATGATTTTGTGATCGCGGGCGCGGGAGCTCGGATCGCCCTGGCTCTGGCGGGTGCGGGACTCGCGCTCACCGCAGCCATCGGACTCGCCACCATGGTCAAACTCGCTGGAGTGGGTCTGCTCGGCCTGCCGGCCCTGAAAACGGATCCGAACCCACCGGAGACCAGACGCCCTCTTCCCTGGATCATTCGTCTTGCCATCCTGCTCAACGGACTGGCAGTTCCCATTTTCGCGGTGAGTCTCATCGGATGGCTGCCTCTCATGGGCGAGGCAGCAAACTCGATCATAGGCGGGAAATCCATCCCGCTCGTGCACGGATGGCTGCTGATCCCGCTCAGCACACACTTCGCTTTCATCTCGCCCGCCGAACTCGTACTCGCCTGGCCGCTTCTGGCACTCATTCCACTGGCTCTCCTCTACACGGGAACGAGGGCTTTCAAGATACGCCGGACGCCACTTTGGTGTGGCGGAGACGAATCTGCAGCCCACGCCGGCGCGACAACGGCCTTTGCCTTCTCGAATGCCCTGCGTGTGTTCTACAGTTTCATCTATCGCCCCCGAAATGCGGTGCGGCGCACTTTCGGTGAGCAGCCCTATTTCCTGAAGCAGCTCGATTTCGACTACAGTCATGCTCCCATTTTTGGTCCGCTTTTGTTTCAACCCGCGACAACGGGTGTGCGCTTTCTGGCCGGCAGGCTGCGTTTTTTACAGAACGGGAAAATGAGTGCCTACCTGGCCTATATCGGATTCGTACTCCTCGTGGCTTTCGCGCTCGTGCTTTTCTGGCCGGGCTCCTAGCCCCGGCTCTTCTTCTTGGATCCGACCCGAACCTGCGCATCCGCCTGTCTTTGGTGCAGACACCCTCACGAACGCGTCGTGACATGACGTCAAGCCAACCGATTCGAAAATCACGGCATGACATTTCACCTGGCATAAAAAAATCAGCTCCGGCCGCCGATGGCCAGCTTCGGTTTTTCAACCCAAACCGTTGCCTGTTCTCTCTCGCACGCAAACCCCAGGTCCGGATCCGCCGTAAGGTCTCTCGCACCTCAAGCCCGACAAACACGACCCTGGAGACGGCAGGATGAACCCGGCGGTAGCCGGACGGGTCCGCTCAATCAACCCAACCCCAGGTTCGAGCGTACTTATAATGAGGCGATGGACGTCTCTCGCCATCACAACAAATCCAGTGCGCTCTCATCAAACACATCCATGAAGAACGAACGGATCGTTCGGCGAACCGCCCTGTTTCAAGACATCAGATCAATACTGACCTTCCGTTGGCTCAACCGGCTTGACCCGATCCCGCGACTCATCCTCTTTGCCGTATTTCTGGGTCTGATTGGCGGGCTCGGTGCACAACTCTTTCTCTGGTTGCTCCACATGGGAGAGGTCCTGATTCTGACCCCTCTGTCCGGATACCGCTTTCTGACCGTCGCCACTGCCAGTCATTCCATGAAGCTCCCGGGTTTTCATTTTTACTGGAGAATACCGCTCGCCACAACGGTAGGCGGTCTTCTGGCCGGATTCCTCGTCTATACGTTTGCACCCGAAGCGGAAGGCCACGGCACCGATGCGGTCGTACAAGCCTTCCACGAACGCAATGGATACATCCGGCCGCGGGTTCCCCTGGTCAAGAGTCTGGCCAGCGCCATCACGATTGGTTCCGGCGGTTCGGCGGGACGCGAAGGTCCCACCGCGCAGATTGCAGCAGGAATAGGATCGATTGTCGGCGGATGTTGCCAGCTCTCCGAAAAGGAACGTCGCTACGTGGTTCTCATGGGCGTCGCAGCAGGGCTGTCCGCCATTTTCAAAAGCCCGCTCGGAACCGCGATCTTCGCTGTCGAAATCCTTTACTCCGGAGTGGCCTTCGAAGGTGACGCCCTGCTTTACACTCTGATCGCCTCGGCCGTGGCCTACGCAGTCACCGGGAGCATTGAAGGGTGGACCCCGCTCTTCGTTCTCCCGAAGACCACCTTCGGAACCCCGCTCAACCTGGTGTGGTACGGCATCCTGGGCATCCTGGCCGGGATGATCGGTGCCGTGTTACCCAACGTCTTCTATGGGATCCGGGATTTTTTCCGGCGTATCCGCATCCCGAACCATTTCAAACCGGCGATCGGTGGACTGTTCGTAGGCCTGATCGGAGCCGTCCTGCCCGGAATCCTGGGTGGCGGGTACGGCTACATGCAGCTGGCCCTCGAGGGCGCGGCGGGTTTTTCAGTAGGAGTTCTCCTCCTTCTTATGATCGGGAAGATCGTGACACTCTCTTTCACAATCGGCTCGGGCGGATCCGGGGGAGTTTTCGCACCGACCCTCTTCGTAGGGGTTTTCCTGGGTGCCGCCGCATCCGGGTTTTTACACTGGGTCGGCATCCACCACGTCAATGAGACAGCTTTAGCCGTGGTTGGCATGGCAGCGGTTTTCGCTGGGGCGGCACGGGTACCGATAGCTGCTCTGATCATGGTCACCGAGATGACCGGGGGGTATCACCTCATCGTACCCACCATGCTGGCGGTTGCATTGAGCTTCTTCGTTCAAGTCGCCCTGAGTCGACGGACGCGCTATCCTACGTTGTATGAGGCGCAGGTTCAATCCCCGATGGAAAGCCCGGTCCACCGGCAGCTCTACTATGAAACCGTAATCAACCTCATGAAACGGCACGAGCTCAAGCTGGAAGGTGATCTCGTCTCGAGCCAGCTGGTCGAACAGCTTTCCGGCGAGCAGGGGATTGCCCTCGGGACAACGGGTGATCGCCTCTACCGGTTGAGAGTGAC
>JAJZBR010000013.1 GCA_021798795.1 Pseudomonadota bacterium | reverse complement strand
GCAACGTCAGCTATGCGGTCTTGGTCTATGTTCCAAATGAAGCCATATCCAACACTTGGGATGTGTTGAATATCGATAATAAGTCGAAACTCACCCTGAAGCAGTTGCAATCGAACACGGAGTTGGCGCAACTTGCGTCGCAGGCGGTTCACCTTATCAACACACTGAATCTTGGGGGTGATCTCGGCAGTGTGGGCGGTGGGGGCGGTGGAGGCGGCGGATCGGGAAACGGCGGGATCGATGTGCCGGATCCGGGAGATCCGGTGGTTGCAATCCTGGAGTGCGGATATATAGGTGGGAAGTTCCAGGGTTGCGTGGTTGTCCCGGTTCCCACGCAAAATGACTGATTCAAGCGGCCAGTCTTCCCGTCCGGATCGGCGATCACGGCCCGATCGCCCCGATACAGCGCCGCGTGCAGGAGTTCCCGGATCGCCGTGCTCTTGCCGGTTCCGGTGGTGCCGATGAACTTGAAGTGCTTGAACTCGTCCTCGAACGGCACGGCGGCGACGGCGTGCGGCATCCGCGCCGGCGGCAATCGCCGCGCCCGGGCCCGGAGCTTCCGGGTCGCCGCCTGGGCCGCGCCGCCGTCGAACACCAGCGCCACGCGCCGCCCGATCGCAGCCAACGGACGCCTGCGCTTGGCCCAGTAGAGCCCTCCCAGAAATCCGCCAGCCATGTACAGCACGAGCGTCGGGAGAATCTCGTTTCGCCCGAAGGCAACCGGTCCGAAACGCCGCAGTACCCAGAGGATCGCTTCCGATGCGAGCCCCACCACCACCCAGATCGGCAGCGCTTGCAACCCGTCGCCATGCAGACGGCGATGACGCCGTGCGTCGGCGCGTCGATCACCGCTCGTATTCCGGCCCGTCCCGGCCCCGACCCTTCTCCGGCTCCTGAGCGCGCCGGTACTCCCGCCAGCGCTCGGCCCGCCGACCGACCGACCGGTCGGCCGGTCTCGGGGGTCCCCACCTCGGGGGTCTTCCCGATCCCCCTCTCGGGCACCCGCTCCGCGGGTATCCGCTCCGGAGCGGGTTCCTTCGCCTTTTGCTCCGCCCGCATCCCGAACCACCGCTCGCGTCCTTCCCGCTGGAGCCCCTCGAGAGTGGGCCGAGACGGCTCCCGCGCGAGCATCAGATCCCGCTCGCGCCGGGCCGCCTCGAGATTGCCGGACACGTCGATGATCGAAGCCGCGAGGGCGCGCACTTCCCGCTCGACCCGGCCGAGCTCCGCAGCCCGCTCCAGCCGCCGCTGCGCAGCCTCCTGCGCCTCGCGATCGAGCCGTTTCCCGACCTCGGTCTCGATCCCCCGCCGCTCCATCCCCGACACCGCCGGCCCCAGGTGACTGGTCGGCTCCCGCCCGATCCCCTGGACCACAAGACTCCGATGATCGATCCGGATCCCGTGCTCCAGAAGCTTCTCGTTGGCCAGCTGTGCCCAACGCTCCCGGATCGCCTCGATCTCCCACCGGGCTGGCGTGAGCTCCGCCTTCCGGCGGTTGGTATCGGACCACTCGATCGTAGCCTTCTCGCCCAACCCGCCGGGTTCGACAACCCGCGTCGTGGCGAGCAGATGGGCATGGTGATTCCGCTCGTCCCCTGCCCGGTGCGGGGCGTGGATCGCAAAATCCACCGCCACCCCGTACCGGTCGGCAATCTCGGCCGCGAACCCCCGCACCAAATCCAGCCGCTGGGCTTGGGTCAACTCGCAGGGCAACGCGATCTCGTACTCCAGCGCCACCCGGGATCGGCAGCCCGGTACGCGGAAGCCGCGGTCGCCGACCGCCCGCCCCCGCGACTCACGGGTTTCACCGACAGGTGATAGATCGCCATACCCCCCTCCTGTTCACGGCCGGCCCCAGCTGGCGTCCTACCCTACTCTTGCACCGGCGCCCCCTCACGGGATCCAGGGGGCAAAGCCCCTTGGCGCAACTGAAGAAAAGCCGCAGGCCCCGCAGAGGCCGAGGACTTTTCGTAAGTGTGCATGAAATCACCTGCCATTTGAGTGCAGCCGGGGGTACAGTCACCAGAACGGATGGAGGTGATGAGTGATCGGATCAGGAAGAAACTTCGGGACGCAGGGGAAACAGCTCATCCAGACGGGATTGGCCAGCACCATCGTCCTCGCCCAAGTCGACCAGGTCGAACTCGACCCGAAACGCTTCCGCTCCTGGCTCGACCAGTGGTTGGCGCGGGCCGATAACCGGGCGTTGTTTGACCTGCCAGCCCCGCTCTCGCCCAAGCGCCCCTGAAGACCGCTGAGCCGAATTTGGTTCCCCGACGACCTTCTCTCTGGCTCCGGAACTCCCTTCGGAGCACCTGGGGCTTATGCTTGCTGGCCTACTACGTCGAGTGGCACCTGAAAGAGGCCTGGCGGACCCTCCTCTTTGCCGATGAGGATCAGGCGGCCCAGACCACCCGCGACCCCGTCTCCCCTGCGCAACGCTCCGCAGGAGAAAAAGCGAAAGCCGCCCGCAACCGCCACAAGGATGGCACCTTGGTCCATCGCTTCCAGACCCTCCTGGCCGATCTCGGGACGATCGTCTCCAACACCTTCAAAACCACCGCAGCAGACGACGCCCCGACCTTCTCCGTCACGACCCAACCCACCCCCTTGCGGCAACGCGCCCAAGCGCTCATCTCAGGGATCGCAGTGTAGACGGGACGAAGAACCCCGTTTTCAATCGAAGAGATTGAAAGACAATGAAAAACCGTCTTATGCTGGGATGAACTTCAGCCTATACATGTGTGCCACAGTCACGATCCCGACGGACTGACCGGCTGCGCTCATCGCTCGCTTCGCCAGCCCTGCCAGCCTGCCCCCGAGTTCTGACCGGATCGGCATAAGCAACCCCCTTTTCGGGACCTGCTCAACGTTCACGACCCGTTGCCCCCGAGTGTTCGCAGAATCACCCTTGGGTGACCCCCTTGCTTCGAAGGCTCCGGTCGCTTCGTTGCCTCCACAACCGCTCCGATGGCTACCGGCTTAAGCGACCGTCTGCCGGGTGGGTCTATCTCTCACTGAGAGAGCGCACGTTTCCACGGAACTTCAGACTAGAGCACCGTCGCGAAGCGTCCCTTATCTTCGATCCACCCACGCCGATCGGTTGCGCGGCGTCGAGCGAGCAAGAGATCCAGGATCGCCTCGGTTTCGCGAACGTCGTCAACGGTGAGGCGAATCAGCCGGCGGGTCTCGGGTGCCATCGTGGTCTCACGGAGTTGGATCGGGTTCATTTCTCCGAGACCCTTGAACCGGGTGACCTGGATTTTTTCCCGGCGGCCCTCGGCCTGCAGGCGATCCAGGATTCCGGCCTTTTCCGCTTCGTCCAAAGCGTAGTGGATCGCCTGCCCGACATCGATCCGGTAGAGGGGCGGCATGGCGACGTAGAGGCGCCCGTTGTGGATGATTGCTGGAAAATGGCGAACGAAGAGCGCACAAAGGAGCGTTGCGATATGGGCGCCGTCGGAGTCTGCGTCGGCCAGAATACAGATTCGGCCATAGCGGAGCCTGCTGAGATCCGGGGAGCCGGGTTCGATCCCGAGGGCGGTGGCGAGATCACGGATCTCGACCGACTGGAGGATCTCGGGTGCATCCGATTCCCAGGTGTTCAGGATCTTGCCCCGGAGCGGAAGCACCGCCTGGAACAGCCGGTCCCGTGCCTGGCGGGCCGATCCGCCGGCAGAGTCGCCTTCAACCAGGAAGAGTTCTGTCTCCTCGAGATCACCTCCCGCGCAGTCGGCCAGTTTTCCGGGAAGGGCAAGCCCTGCGGTGGGTTTCTTGCGCGCGACCTGCGTTTCCGTCCGCATGCGTTCGAGTGCATGATTCACGATCAGACGGGCGATCGGTTCGCCGAGTGCCGGTGACTGATGCAGCCAGAGCGAGAACCCGTCTTTGACCACGCCCGAAACGAAACCGGTCGCCTCGCGCGAGTTGAGTCGTTCCTTGAGCTGTCCTGAAAACTCAACCTCCCGGAGTTTGACCGAAAGCACATAGTTCAGCGAATGGAAAACGTCATCGGCCGCAAGCCGGACTCCCTTGGGCAAAAGGTTGCGATAATCACAGAACTCGCGTAAAGCCTCGAGCAATCCGGTCCGCAAACCTGCGAGATGGCTTCCACCCTGTGGCGTCGGAATCAGGTTCACATAGCTTTCAGCAACCTGGGATCCCCCGCCATCCGCATTCCAGCCGAGCGCAAAGGTGGCTTCCGCCCGCTCGGAACGGAAATGGCCGACAAAAGGCGGTACCGGGATCTGGATGTGTTCATGAAGGGATTCGCGAAGGTAGGTCCCCAATCCTGCCTCATAGCGCCACTGTGAGGACTCCCCGGTCAACTCATCCTTAAGGGAGACCGTAAAACCGGGCAGCAGCACGGCCTTGGCACGCAGGCTGCGGATCAGAATGTCACGCGAGAAACGGGAATCCTCAAAGTAACCGGGGTCGACCCAGAAGCGGATTCGGGTTCCGCTCTCCCCGCGCGGCGCGCTGGCGATGCGCGTGAGGGGCCTCTCGGGTACCCCCCCCTTGAACGCCATGTGGTATTCCCCTCCACCCCGGCGCACCCACACCTCAAGCCTTTGTGACAGCGCATTCACGACCGAGACCCCGACACCATGGAGTCCGCCAGAAAACTGGTAGATCTTCTCGCTGAATTTGCTGCCCGCGTGAAGGACGGTGAAAATCACCTCGACTCCACTCCGACCGAGTTCGGGATGAAGGTCGATGGGCATGCCGCGTCCGTCATCAGCCACCGAGAGCGAACCATCCGAATGGATCGTCACGGCAAGATTCCGGGCGTGGCCTGCGAGTGCCTCATCGACGCTGTTGTCAATCACTTCCTGGGCGAGATGATCCGGTGCAGTGGTATCCGTATACATCCCCGGGCGGCGCCGGACGGGGTCGAGCCCGGTCAGTACCTCGAGATCACGTGAGTCATAGCGTGTGGTCATGGCGTGGATTCGGCTGGAAACCGGATGGAAGGTGATTGTAGCGGGTGAGCACTGGGGACCCGGTTTTTGGAAAACCATCCGGTCCCGGCAATCCGGTCCCGGCAATCAAGGATCTTCGAGATCGGCCCGCAAGGCTTGGGTGATCCCGTCCGGGAGAGGGTCCACGGTGACGGCATAGCGCGGGTCATCGACTCCGGCAGCGAGGCAGGCTCCCGCACGTGCGTCGCGCCGGTCGCGCTCAGGGAGTTCAAAGCGCAGAAAATGCACGGCAGCCGTTTTCTCCGGAGTGGAGCGGTCCAGATCCTCGTCCGCAACGCCGACGAGAGGTGATCCCGACCCGACCCGCACCCAGAGCTGACGCTCGATCCCCACAAGATGCCGGAGGGCAACCATGCGCTCATCCTGAGATTCATATTCGATGAGAAGCGTGGCCTTCCAGTTATGGCCGTCTGGAATCAACGGATTGTAGGCGGCGAGCTCGGCGGCAATCGCGTCCGGCTCGAAAATACGCTCGATACGGAGCATTTCCTGGATCTGATAGTGGATCGTGAGACGGTCTTCGAACAGCAGCGTCATATGCTCGCCCAACTGAAGCCTGCGAGTCTGCTTGTGGGCGACCACCCGCTTCTGGAACTCCCCACGGATCCGGGCATAGGTTTCGAGTGGATAGAGGTCCTGCGCGCGGATCGGTTGCATCAGGCCGGTTCCGTAAGGCCATAGGCCAGGCGCAGGAGCGCCAGGGGGTGTTCGGGAACCTTGGCATTCGGGCCGAGCCCCTGATGAATGTGATCCTGGGCCATGGGACAGTCGCTCGTGTAATGATCGGGATGGGCTTCCGCCACGCGCCGAAACACGGGGCGCCCGATTTTCATGGCCTGATCATGCGTTTCCCGTCGCACGGCATAGGTGCCATTGTGTCCCGAGCAGCGTTCGATGACCTCAAGCTCTGTACCCGGTACGAGCGCAAGGATGTCGCGGGTGCGAAGCCCCAGGTTCTGGACTCTGAGATGGCAGGGAACGTGATAGGCCACGTGCCCGAGCGAGCAGACGAAATCGGTTCGGAAATGCCCGGCCCGGTGTCGCCGCGCCAGGTAGTCGAAAGGGTCAAAAAAAGCCCGCGCCACAATTTGGACATCCCTATCCTCGGGATAGAGCAGCGGCAGCTCCTGTTTGAACATCAAGACACAGGAGGGAATGGGTGCCGTGAGGTCGAATCCGGCCTCGACGGCCGCGCGCAGAATCGGAATGTTTCTCCGCCGCAAAGCATCAATTGAATCGAGATCCCCGATTTCAAGCTTGGGCATGCCGCAGCACACTTCCCCTTCGACGAGGGTGACGGGGATCCCATTGTGTTCGAAGACGGCAACGAGATCGATCCCGATTTCCGGTTTCAAGTGACGCCCGTAGCACGTTCCGAAAAGAGCAATCTTCCCCCGGGTATCGGTCGTGGCGACGACCGGCAGATCCGATCGGTGGTGTTTCAGTTTCGCCTGGAGCGATGTGGGTGAAAAAGGCGGCAGCAAAGCCTCCGCATGTATGCCCGTCCACCCCTCGGTCAGGCGTCTCAATGACGGGCTCCGGTTGAGCCGATTCACCGTCTGCGCCACGATCGGAATACCGAGAAATCGCCCGACCGCATCGGTTGCCGTGAGGATTCGATCCCGCCTCGGCACCCTGCCCTCGCGAAAGCGCGTCGCCTTCGCCCGGAGCATGAGATGGGGAAAGTCGAGATTGAACGGGTGGGGCGGTACGTAAGGACACTTGGTCATGAAACAGAGATCGCAGAGATAGCACTCGGCGACGACCCGATCCATATCCTTTGGTGTCAGGGCATCGGCCTGGCCAGTCGCCCCCCCGTCAATCGCATCGAAAAGCGTGGGGAAGGTCTCACACAGGCTGAAGCAGCGGCGGCAACCCTGGCAGATCTCGAACGTCCGCACGAGTTCCCGCTCGAGCGAGGAAGCATCGAAAAAATCAGGGTCGCGCCAAGCGACCGGATGCCTTTCGGGGGCCTCGAGGCCACCCTCCCGGCCGCGCGGCCGATCCTCATCCGTCACGACGACACTCTGGGTTCCGCCGGGTGCATCCGTCTTCAACCGGAATCCCGATCCGGTATGGAAACACTACTTTCCCAGAGTGTCGAGCGCCTTCTGGAACCGGTTGGCATGGGACCGTTCGGCCTTGGCCAGGGTCTCGAACCAGTCGGCAATCTCGTCAAACCCTTCCGACCGGGCCGTTTTCACCATGCCTGGGTACATGTCGGTATATTCGTGTGTTTCTCCCGCCACGGCCGAGCGGAGATTGTCCGCTGTCGCGCCAATCGGCAGATCGGTCACGGGATCTCCCACCGCCTCAAGATATTCAAGATGCCCGTGTGCGTGTCCGGTTTCGCCCTCTGCGGTCGAACGGAATACCGATGAGACGTCATTGTAGCCTTCGACGTCAGCCTTGCTTGCGAAATAAAGATAGCGCCGATTGGCCTGCGATTCTCCGGCAAAGGCGTATTTCAGGTTGTCGTGAGTCTTCGTACCTTTCAGTTTCTGCATGTGCATTCTCCAGCTGTCTCGAACGTCAAATCAAAGGATCCGACTTGGACAAGACTTATTTTACGCCATCCCGCTCGGAGCGAACAGGGCGTGAGCCCCCGACCACCTGATCAATCCCCGGATGAACCCAGGCGAGCGCGCTTGCCACGAACGGGGTGACACCGGCCCCCGCGCACCCTATACTGTGCCTGCTTGAAACCGCCACCGGACAACCGGTCCACCGATGCGGCTGCAGGTGGTGGATCCGAGGTTCAGAGAAGATCATCCATGCCCCGATCCACCCCCGCTCCACCCAAACCCGCTCAAGCGGCGGACTTTGAAACTTTCGAACAGGCACTCGGCCGACTCGAGGAAATCATCCGCCGCCTTGAAGGCGGAAATCTGAGCCTCGATGAATCGGTCCGGTGTTTCACGGAAGGAATGAAACTCCATGCCTATTGCGAGCGTGCGCTCAAAGAGGCACGGCAGAAAATTGACGTGCTGCTCCGTGAATCCGGCCAGATCGTGCCCTGGGAGGACGGGCAAGCCCCGGATGGATCTTGAGCGGCGCCGAAACTCTTTATTCCCACATCGAAAATGTTCTGGAGCGGTTGTTGCCCGATCCCGCAACGCCTCCGCAAACCCTTCACAGCGCCATGCGCTATGCCGTCATGGGGGGAGGCAAGCGTTACCGGCCGCGTCTGGTTCATGCGGTGGGGCAGCTTTTTGACCTGCCCGAGGCACTTCTCGATTATCCCGCTTCTGCGGTCGAGATGATTCATGCCTATTCGTTGATTCATGACGACCTTCCGGCCATGGATGACGATGATGAACGCCGTGGCCGACCCAGCTGTCACCGCGCCTACAACGAAGCCACCGCCATCCTCGCGGGCGATGCCCTGCAAAGTCTGGCCTTCGAAGTGATGGCCTCGATTCCGGTTGATCCGTGCCAACCGGCAGCGATCCTCCGCGCAACTCGGACGTTGGCCGAAGCGAGCGGGACCCAAGGTCTCGCCGGCGGCCAGCAGATGGATCTTGAAGCGGTAACCCGATCTCCGGATATCGGGGAGTTGACCGAGATGCATCTGCGCAAAACCGGCGCCCTGATCCGCGCTTCAATCCTGATTCCGGGACTCCTCGCACCTGGCCTCGAACCTCAGCCGCTCGAGCAGCTCACTCGTTTCGCGGAGCGTCTCGGCCTGGCTTTCCAGATCCGGGATGACATCCTGGACGCGACAGCTGACGCGGGGACGCTCGGTCGCACCCCGGGCGGGGACGCCCGCCACGGTCGGGCCACATTCGTGACCATCCTCGGTCTCGGCGAGGCACGCAACCGCTTGTCCCGATCCCTCGCGCAGTGCCACGAAGCGCTCTCGATCTTCGGGCCCGAAGCCCAGCCGCTCCGTGCCCTGGTGGATGACCGGGCCGAATGAATCCCGCAGGATCGAGACCCCAGCCATCGCGGCACGGCTGGAGGGCGAGTCACTGCCCGGCCGGATCGAGCCCCGCCCAATCGCCTTATAATTGAAGGTCGCAAGCCTTCGTTGCCATGACCGCCATCTATCCCATCCTGTCCCATATTGACGACCCCAGGGATCTTCGTGCCCTGCCCAGGGACGTGCTGCCCGACCTCGCGTCCGAGATTCGATCGTTCCTGATCGAGACGGTGAGCGGAATCGGCGGCCATTTCGCAGCCGGGCTCGGCGTGGTCGAACTCACCCTCGCTCTGCACTACGTCTACGACACACCACACGATCTCCTGGTTTGGGATGTGGGACACCAGGCTTACCCCCACAAGATCCTGACCGGACGCAGGGATCTTCTGAAGACCATCCGCCAAAAAGAGGGCCTGGCGCCCTTTCCCGTACGCCAGGAAAGCCCCTATGACAGCTTCGGAGTCGGGCATGCCGGTACCGCGGTCGGGGCCGCACTCGGTTTTGCACTGGCCCACCGCAAGCACCGACCCGCACCCAGAGTGGTTGCGGTGATCGGGGATGGCGGATTGACCTCGGGGATGGCATTTGAAGCGCTGAACCATGCTGGCGCGGAAGCCGCCGACCTTCTCGTCATCCTCAATGACAATGAGATGTCCATCTCGGAAAACGTGGGCGCCCTGTCGCATTGCTCAAACCAGCTGCTATCGGGCCGAGCGGGCGAGAGGGAACGCAAACCCCTATTCCCGCGTGCGCTTTTTGAAGCATTGGGCTTCGTTTACGAGGGACCCATCAATGGCCATGACCTCGAGACACTTCTTGAAACCATCTCCAGACTCAGGACGCGGACCGGCCCGCAATTTCTGCACATCGTGACACGCAAGGGCAAGGGGTTTCCTCCAGCCGAAGCCGATCCGGTCACCTGGCATGGCCCCACACCCTTCGATGCCGGCCAAGGAACCATCCATTCCATTCCCCAAGCCACGCCCACCTATTCGGAAGTCTTCGGGAGATGGATGATTGAAGCCGCCGAACGAGACAGCCGGATCGTTGCGATCACGCCCGCCATGCGCGAGGGCTCCGGGCTGGCCGAGTTCGCCAAGCGCTTTCCTGACCGATATCACGATGTCGGGATTGCCGAGCAGCATGCCGTCACGCTGGCGGCGGGCCTCGCTGCCCAGGGTCTACGACCCGTGGTCGCCATCTACTCAACTTTTCTCCAGCGCGCCTATGACCAGCTGGTTCACGACGTGGCGCTCCAACGGCTACCCGTGCTTTTTGCCATCGATCGCGCCGGCATCGTAGGCGGGGATGGTGCGACCCATCAGGGCAGCTACGACATCGGTTTCATGCGCCTCATCCCCCATCTCACCCTCATGACGCCTTCCACTGAAACCGAATGCTGGGCATTGCTTGAAACCGGGCTCGCCCAGGACGGGCCGTCCGCAGTCCGCTATCCGCGGGCTCGCGCCCCAGGCGCCCTCCTCAACCCCCACCCGGTACCGGTTCCGATCGGACGGGCCTTGGTCCTCCACCGGGGGAAGGGTGTCGCCCTGCTCGGATTCGGTCCGTTCGGTCCCACCCTCGAAGCTGCAGCTCGGGATCTCGATTGCACCACGGTAGACATGCGGTTCGTCAAGCCACTCGACGAGAACCTGATTGAGGAACTCGCGACCACTCACACTCGGCTCGTCACGCTCGAGGATCACGCCGCACGGGGCGGAGCGGGCAGTGCGGTTCTCGAGTGTCTGGCTCGTTTGGAGCTCGCGACACCTCTCGATATCCTGGGGTTGCCGGATCGGTTCATCGAACACGGAGAACGCAGTCAAATCCTCTCGGATCTCAAGCTGGACACATCCGGCGTATTGGCATACCTCGACCCCTTGGTCAAGCAGGCTGGGCGAGCCCGAGAGACCCAAGCCCGGAAACGAGCCGTACCTTGACCGCCTCCCGACTGCCGCCGGGATCTCACCCGCGAGGGACCCATGCTTCCTGACACCCGACCACCCTCCCACCCCGATACCACCCAGCCGGAGTTGGCCGATGTGCAATCGACTCCTGATACGCGCGGAGTTGCCATCCACCAGGTCGGCATCAAGCGCCTCATGCTGCCGGTTCGAGTTCCTGAACGCACCGGTCAACTCCAGTCGAGTATCGGCAACTTCACCCTGTCTGTAGCACTCGCAGCCGACACCAAAGGCATCCACATGTCCCGCCTGGTTGAGATTGCCCTGGCGCTCGCGCCCGAACTCACACCAGAACGACTGCTCGATGCACTCCATGCGATGTGTCTGCGCGAGGGTTCGAACCAATCGATGCTCGAGGTCTCCTTTCCATTTTTCCGAATGAAGCAATCCCCCGTGAGCGGTGTGGAAAGCCCACTCGACTATACGGTGACCTGGCGAGGAGAACGTTCAGGAGAAACCGTCCAATGGGCCTGGACGCTCGGTGTCGCGGTCACAACGCTCTGTCCCTGCTCGCGTGAAATTTCCCTCTACGGTGCCCACAACCAGCGCGCGCAGGTAACGGTCATGCTCGAGCCTCTGGTACCGATCGATATCGAAACCGGTCTCGATCTCGTCGAGGCACAGGCTTCCTCCGAACTTTACACACTGCTCAAGCGTTCGGACGAGAAGTGGGTCACCGAACAAGCCTTCGAGCGGCCGCGTTTCGTCGAAGATCTGGTGCGAGATATCTCCTGTGCACTGGCCACCGACAGTCGCCTGGTCCGTTTCAGCGTGGATGTGGAAAACCTGGAGTCGATTCACCACTACTCGGCTTTTGCCTGCCTCGCTCAGACGCAAAGCAGGCCCGGGTCAGGCGGAGTAAACCGGTGAGATGGCGGATGCCACCTGCCTGAGCGCCTGGGCCCGGCTCGCGGGACGCGTGCGACCCAAGCGTCGGGATCATGAACCAGATTCGCACCCACCGCCCGGGCTGCCCCATCCGTTCCACCCGGGACCCGCCCCGGGTGCCAAACCAGCCGTGCTCAGATCCTCTGGGTGCCTCCGCGCGGTCGGGCCAGTCGGCTAATCAGATTCTTCAGGAAAACCCGTGTGAAATGCAGCTGGGTCGCAACCGAGGCCTGTTCCATGAGCGTTGCATTGACCGAAAAGACTTCAGCCGCCTCTTCCGTAACGATCGAGACCGAGCGTTTCGCCGGTGTCACAAATCCGATCTCCCCGAAACAGTCGCCTGCCTGGAGTCGCCCCAGCGCTCGGCCACCCTGTTCAACCCGGGCGGCACCCGTCACAATCAGGGAAAAACGTTCGTCGACATCGCCTTCCGATACAATCCGGCTGCCGGGCTCATGCGTTGTCCAATGCCCGGTCTTCAGAATCTCGTAGATTTCGGGATAGGTGAAATCAGAGAAAAAGCCCATCCGTCTGAGAAGGTTGAACCGTTCCCGTTCCCGGAGTTCCTCTGAAACCGTTTCCAGATTCTGTGAAACGCCTACCAGCGCGGCTGCCAACTCAAAGCAGGTCTTGAACCGTTTCTCGGGTTGCTTCGCCAGTGCCTGCGCCACGATGTCATCCAGCACAAGCGGAATCTCGCTCCTCAGTTTCCCGAGCGGGGGGGGGGACGCATAGAGAATCTGGTGCAGGAGTTCGCTCAGGCTTTTCCCCTCGTAGGGTCGACGCCCGACCAGGAGTTCGTAGAGCAGGACACCGAGCGAGTAGATGTCGGTCTGCGGATTGGCCGCCCCGCCGACGATGAGTTCTGGCGCCATGTAACTCGGCGAGCCCGCCAGCTTCGGCTTGTCTTCCTTCTCTTCCTCGAGTCTGGAGGCTTGAATCGCAATCCCGAAATCGATGAGATGAACTTCTCCATCAGGCGTGCGCAGGACATTGCTCGGCTTGATATCCCGATGGATGACCTCCATGCGATGGGCATACTCGATCGCCCGAGCCAGCTTGAAAACGATCTCGACCACGGCGGCTACAGAGAGAAGCCGTTCCGGCTGCGTCCAGTTCTTGAGCGATTCGGCTCCGGGAAGATATTCGATCGCCACATACCCGATGGATCCCTCCTCGCCGGCATCCAGGATGGGCAGGATGTTCGGATGACGCAGTCGCCCAGCCAGTTTGGCCTCGTTGAAAAATGGCTGACGGCGCGCCCGCCGGTGCGACTCGGACAATCCATCCTCAAGCAGATAGAGCTTGATGGCCACATCCCGGTCAAAGTAGGGATCGTGGCTCAGAAACACCCTCCCCGAGCTCCCGGTTCCGAGTTCACGCCCGAGAACATACTTGCCGACCCGACCCGGTACTTTGGCTCCAGAAGACTCCGGTACACTCATGGTTTCATTTGACCTCGTAGAGCAGCCACACAATCAAGCCGGCGCAAACCCCCGCAACGAGATCATCGGCCATGATCCCGACTCCACCCCGACCCTGCCGGTCGATCCAGCGGATGGGCCCGGGCTTCAGAATATCGAAGAAGCGGAACAAAATAAATCCGAGCGGCCAGAGGACCAGGCTCGGAGGGGTTCCTGCGAGCGCAATCAGCTGGCCTGCGATCTCATCCCAGACGATCCAGGGCGCATCCGCGATCCCGATGCGGGCTTGAGCCCTCCCGGTCAGGGGAATGCCAACCGCAACGAACGCCACGACGAATAACCAATAGACCCATGCCCCAGCCGGTTCAATGAGGAACGCAAGCGGAAATGCCAGAAGACTGCCCAAGGTCCCGGGCATGCGACTGATCCAGCCTACTCCGCACCCGCTCGCGAAAAAAACGGCGGGATCGCGGAGCAGTCGGACACTGGGTCGGGCAAGTGGCTGGGAGGACATGGATCCTAGCCCTGCATCCGACTACGGGCAAAATGATCGAAGCTCTGGCCCACGACCCTCGGTGGAGGCGATCCATCGGATAAGCGCCAGTGAATGCCCTTGCCAGCTGTGATACGACCGACTTCGAAGAGGGGGAGCTGGGCGCTTTGCGCATCGGCACGCAATGCGGGTAACCGGCTCTGCGGAGCCGTAAAGCAGAGCTCGTAATCGTCCCCCCCAAAAAGCGCCCGGCCGAGCGAGTCGGGATCCCGCCGATTGCGTGGGATCCGGTCGAGATCGATTTCGGCACCGACCCGGCTGGCCTGAAGCAGGTGCCCGAGATCCTGTGCAAAGCCATCCGAGACATCGATTGCGGCCCGCGCGTGCTTCCTGAGCGCTGGAATCCAGGGCAGTCTCGGCACAGGATGCATAAAGGCCCGCAGCGCGCGCCCCCGCCGCGCCCCCTCCCGCCAGAGTGCAAGCCCCCTGGCCGCAAGACCCAAAGGACCCGTGATGAAAATCCCGTCCCCAGTCCGGGCCGCACTTCGGCGGAGGGCTTGTCCCCTGGGGACCGTGCCCACAACGGTAATCGTGGCGGATAGCACCGGGGAACGGACGGTATCGCCACCGACGAGATGAATATCCGCCTCACGCGCCATCTGGTCGAGTCCCCGCGCGAACGCACCGAGCCAGGCTGTTTGAATCTTCGGTAATGAAACTGCGAGTGTATACCAGGCCGGATCGGCGCCCATCGCAGCAAGATCGCTCAGATTGACGGCGAGTGCCCGATGACCGATCGCCCGGGGTGGGAAATCCGTTGGAAAATGAACGCCAGCGACGAGCGTGTCCGTCGCGATCACGAGTTCGCGTCCGCGGGGCGCGCGGAGCACGGCGCCATCATCGCCGATCCCAATCCGGATCCCCTTCCCGTCCCGGGATAGTGGCTTGAAAAAGCGGGCGATGGTCTCAAACTCGTTCACGACTGGCTGACCGCTCGATGAGTGACCGGGCCATACGATCGAGTACACCGTTGATATAGCGGTAGCTTTCGCCCGCACCGAAATCACGCGCCAACTGAACCGCTTCATTCAAGATGATCGGCGTGTCGAGTTCGGGAAGGTAACGAAGCTCGAATGCCGCGATCCAGAGGATCGCACGCTCCACCAGGTCGATCTGATTCAGCGGACGGTCGAGATAGGGTTCAAAAAGCGCATCGAGTTCACCGGTACGCCCCCGGATTCCACCCACCAGACGTTCAAAATAGACCTGATCGAAATCCGGAGACTGTTCTGCAACCCAGGCATCCATCTCCGCGAAGTCCGGACCGCCCAACTGATAGAGGTAGAGTGCCTGGAGCGCGTGCTGGCGTGCGCCATGGCGAGTTCTCTGACCGCGTGATTGCGTCACGTGACATCTCCATCCTCATGGAGCCGGTAGCGGATGGCCGCCATCGCGATGGCGGCTTCGGCCGCATCGATGCCCTTGTGGCCACCCTGTCCGCCCACGCGCGCGCGGGCAGCCGCCAGAGTATCGGTCGTGAGCACCCCGAGCGCGACGGGCGTTGCAGACCGCAAGTTGACATCCATGAGTCCACGGATGCATTCCCGGGCGATATGGGCATAGTGATCCGTCTCCCCGCGAATCACGGCTCCAAGAGCCACGATCGCATCGTAGTTTCCACTGCCTGCAAGCGCCTGAACCGCCCAGGGCAGCTCCCAAGCGCCCGGCACGCGGATGAGCCTCCGGTGCGAGGCCTGCTGCCCGGCCCGATCGAGAGCGTCGAGACAGCCATCCAGGAGCCGGTCAACGATTTCGCCGTTGAAGCGGCTCGCCACAATACCGATTCTCAGGCTGCGGGAGACAGCCCGGTTGGCCGGGTCGGGTTGGGGTGAGGCGCGCGACATGGGGCGTTTCCGGGCAGGCGGGCGGGCTGTTCAGTATACCCTGCGGTTGGAGGAAACCCCATCCATCGCCCGCCGGCCGCCAGGTTCAGGCTCCCTCTCCAGAAAGATACTCAGCGACTTCGAGCCCGAAACCGGATAATCCCAGCATGAGTTTCGGCGCCGACATGACACGCATCTTGCGGATCCCGAGATCGCGCAGAATCTGGGCACCGACCCCATAGGTCCGTAACACCGTCTGGCTGTTTTCGGGAGGATCGGTCGGGAGGCCCTGGGTGAGCCCGCGAATGAGCGCCACGGCTTCCTGAGGGGGGCGGAGAATCACGAGCACGCCGCCTGCGCGTGCGATCACCCGAAACGCATCGGTGAGCGGCCACCCGAGCCCGGGTCCGCAAAGGTGCAAGAGATCCGCGAGCGAGTTTTCGACATGAACACGGACCAGAACCGGCTGTTCGGGATCGATCGGGCCGCGTTTGAACGCAAAGTGCAGACTCTGCTCGAAATGATCCTCATAGGCCACGAGTTCGAAAGACCCGAACTCGGTCTGGACCGGTTTTTCAAAAACCCGGGCCACCGACACTTCCCGCTCCATCCGGTAACGGATGAGATCCGCGATGGTGCCAATCTTGAGCCCATGGTGGCTCGCGAAACGCTCGAGATCCGGACGCCGGGCCACACGGCCGTCTTCATTCAGAATCTCGGCGATCACGGCAGCGGGCTCGAAACCAGCCAGCCGGGCCAGATCCGAACTGGCCTCGGTATGACCAGCCCGGGTCAGAACTCCACCGGGCTGGGCCATGATCGGAAACACGTGTCCGGGCTGCACGATATCCTCGGGCCGGGCCTCGGGCGCGACCGCAGCCAGGATCGTCTGCGCGCGGTCGTGCGCCGAGATACCGGTCGTAACCCCGTGTGCCGCCTCGATCGAAACCGTGAAACGAGTTCCAAAACGGGTGTGATTGTCCTGAACCATGAGTGGCAGACGCAGCCTTTCACAACGTTCGCGCGTCATCGGCAGGCAGACGAGCCCACGACCATAACGAACCATGAAATTAATCGCCGCGGGAGTCACCCGGGAAGCGGCAACCACGAGATCCCCTTCATTCTCACGATCCTCATCGTCCATAAGAATGATGAGCTCGCCCTGGCGCATCGCGTCGATGAGCTCGGGAATCGAATTCAGGGGCACTTCGGTTGTCCTCCGCAGAGCTGGGAAGCGCGGACAGGGGGCCCGTTCAGCCCCTCTCCGACCTCGCTTCCGGCCCGAAGAGTTTAGGTCATCTCCGCCTATCGCGCCAGACGGGCACCTGATCCCTTACACTAGATTCCACCCGAGTCTCGATCTCAGAGCATATGAACCTGCCAGAGGCATTCCAGAGTCATTACCCAGACGAGTGGAGTCACTGCATGGGGTGCGGGCGACTCAACTCGCATGGCTATCACATCCGGAGCGTGTGGGCCGAGGGAGCGGACCACAGTCTCTGCACATTCAGCCCCGAACCCTGGCATACCGCATTGCCCGGATATGTGTACGGCGGACTTCTGGCATCGGTCATCGACTGTCATGCGACCGGCACAGCTGCCGCGTTCGCCCATCGCGAGAGGGGCGATGCGCCCTACCCGCGCTTTGTCACCGCCTCGCTCACGGTCGATTTTCTGAAGCCGACCCCGCTCGCGCCGTTTCGGGTCGAAGGCCGCGTGCTGACCCATGAAGGACGCCGGATCATACTCGAGTGCACCGTCGTATCCGGAGGGGACATCACCGTACGCGGGCAGGTGAGTGTCGCCCAGATCACCCGGATGGACTGGCCGACCCGGCTCGCACCCGAATCCGCTTCAAGCGGAACCCCGTGATCTCGACCTTCGTTTTTTCAATCCTGAACCTGAGCCACACGTTCGGGTCGTTTGTCCAAGCCCATGCCTCCTGGGCCTACCTCATCATGTTCCTCACGCTCTTTGCCGAAACGGGTCTCGTGATTGCGCCCTTCCTGCCCGGCGATTCCCTGGTTCTCATCACCGGAACGCTCGCCGCACAGGGTACGATCAGTCCGTTCTGGGCCATTCTCGCCCTGTTTTCCGGTGCGGTCGCCGGCAACCTATCCAATTTCTGGATCGGATTCTGGAGCGGCCCCAAGGTTTTTCACTACGAAGAATCCCGCTGGTTCAATCCTGCCCACCTTCACCAGGCACACGGGTATTTCCAACGCTTCGGCGGCGCCACCCTGATCATCGGCCGGCTGATCCCGATCATCCGTACGTTCGCGCCTTTCGTGGCTGGCATCGGACGCATGAGCTTTCTCCGATTCGTCATCTATTCGGTGCTCGGCGCGGGCATCTGGGTCGGCCTCCTTTTCGGAGCCGGATTCTTTTTCGGGAACATACCCTGGATCCGCGAGCATCTCATCTGGGGAACGCTGGCCATCGTTTTGGCCTCAGTGATTCCGGTCGCCTGGCATCTCCTGCATCGGCGCGCACGTCCCGCGAGCTAACCCCATCGCACTCAGGCCGGTACGCAACCGGCAACCGGATGGGCGCCGATCAGCTCATGAAGGATGCAAGCCAACCGGGTGAAACCCGCTGCCCGGACCGGGTTCGGCATTCTGGATTTCAAGCGATACCCGCCAATGTCCTCCGCTCCGCCTCCAGACCGTCACATAGTTCCCGTACACTGCCGCAGGCTGCCCCGATGCCGTGCGTTCCGTGACTTCGTAGTAACCCCAGCTCATGCCGAGATGTCCACCCGCAGTCGCCACGGCCTCTTTGGGAAACCAAGTGAGCGCCGAACCCGAGCCGGCCGGCAGAGCCGAAAGGATGAGATGCCGGCCGCGAATCGGCCGCGTCTGTTCAGCCAGGAAAACTGCATCGGGCAGGAAATAATGATGGTAGGCCTGACGCAGTCCGTGCTGGACGGCCGCGCGCGCAAAGGAACGGTCGGCGCGAAGAATGGCCTCTTCGCGGGCGCGCCGGATGGCCTCGGAAGAGGCTGAGCAGCCCCCCAGGGAAAGAAGGCCCAAAAGAGCCAGCCAGGAAATCATTCTGCGTGCCTTCTGCCGTCTCATCATCATGTGCTGCACTCGCCGTACCCGGCATGACGCTTGGACTCTTCAATATACCACCACCCGGCCGAAGCCGATCTCCCGGAATGACGCCTCCTGATTTGCTTCTCCCATAGTGCACGGCTACACTTGGAACATGGTTCTACCGGTTGAGAATCGCACCCGTTCCGATCGTCGCAGCCGGGTTCACGATGTGCTCTCGATGCTCTCGACCGTCGTGGTCGGCAAGGTTCCTGAAATCCATCTCGCCCTGACCTGCCTGCTGGCCGGGGGACATCTGCTCATTGAAGATATTCCGGGTGTGGGCAAGACCACGCTCGCACGGGCGCTTGCTCGGGTACTGGGCCTGCCCTTCCAGCGGATCCAGTTCACGAGTGATCTTCTCCCAACTGATATCCTTGGCACATCGATCTATGACCCGGATTCGCGTAGTTTCCATTTCGAACCTGGCCCGCTGTTTGCTTCCCTGATCCTCGCAGATGAAATCAACCGTGCCACACCACGCACCCAGAGCGCGCTCCTCGAGGCAATGGAAGAGAACCAGGTCACAGTGGAAGGGGAGACCCGCCCGCTACCTGATCCGTTCTTCGTCATCGCGACCGAAAATCCGGCACAACAGGTTGGCACCTATCCGCTCCCGGAATCCCAGCTCGACCGCTTTCTCATGTGCCTCACCTTGGGCTATCCGGACCCCGCATCCGAGGCACAGCTCTGGCGCGGGCTCGATCCACAGAAAAGGCTCCGCGAACTTCCCGCACAGCTCAATCCCCGGGATCTCGTGGTACTCCGGGAAGAGATCCACACGGTCGCGGCCACGGAGCCGGTACTCCGTTATCTCGCCCATCTCGTACGATTGAGCCGCGAATCACGGGATTTCGAGCGGGGGTTGTCGCCACGCGCAGCACTCGGCCTGCTCGCCGCTGCGAAGGCCCATGCCTGGCTCGCCGGACGCATGAGCCTCTGGCCGGACGATATCCAGGCCGTGTTCGTGGCAGTCGGCGGGCACCGGCTCATACCGGGGGGAGCGACCCGAGTCGACGCGGAACCCCTCCTCTCGCTCCTCAAGGCGGTCCCGGTACCCTAACTCCGGCATCGGCGGATCTCCGAGGTGCGTACACTAGAACCCTCATCCTGGAGAACCGGTTCCATAATGGTTCGCGACCTGCGTTCGGCCCCGTTGGAATCCCGTGGCATGCAACACATTCGCTACCGCCGAACCTATATCCTGCCCACACGGTTCGGTTTTGCATTCGCTTTCATGCTTCTCGCCCTTTTTCTCGGTGCGATGAACTACAACAACAACCTGGCTTTCCTGCTGGTCTTTCTGCTCACGGGTCTCGCCCTTTTCTCCATGATCCGAATCCACCGGAACCTGGTCGGTCTCCGGATCCTCGGGATCGAAGCGCCTCCGGCGTATGCGGGCGAACCGGTTCACGTTTCCGTGAGAGTCGGAAATCCGGCAGGCTTCACCCGGCTCGATCTCACGCTCAAAACCCGTCCGGGCAGCCTTCAAGGCGCCCCCCTGGACCTCGCACCGGGAGAGGAGGCGTGGTGCCGTCTCGAGGTGCCGACCCGGGTACGCGGGCGCATCGAGCTTGGAGCGCTCAAACTCGTGACGAGACGGCCATTCGGCCTGTTCCAGGCATTCAGTCCCCTCACGCTTTCGATTCAAGCGACGGTCTATCCGAAGCCGGCCGACCCGCCCGAGCCGCTTCCGGTCCACCCCGCGACCTCGGGCCCAAACCACGCCAGTCGGGTCGAATCCGAGGATTTTCAAGGCTTCCGTCCTTATCGGCGCGGAGATGGACGCAAACGCATCAGCTGGCCGGCCTATGCCAAAGGGCTTGGGTTAATCGTCAAGGATTTCGAAACTCCACAAGGCGAGGAAATGCCGACTCTCCGCTGGGCAGATGCGCCCGGTAATCTTGAGGAACGTCTCTCCCATCTCACGCGCTGGGCACTCATGCTGGAATCCCGGCAACAACCCTTTGGGCTCGAGCTGCCAACCGAGTCCGTGCCTCCCGATCGGGGTCTGCGCCATCTGCATCGCTGCCTCACCTGCCTCGCCCTCTACCCGGAGCGGGATCGATGAGCGATACCGGATTTTGGAAGCCCCGGATCCGGGGCCGCACACTTTCCCCGCTTTCCGGCACACTCGGCATCCTCGCGCTCATCTGGATTCCCCTGTTCTGGAGCCTGCCCTGGTGGTTGATCCTCCTCGCAGCCCTGATCCTGCTCCTCCGCCTGTCACGCCCCTGGCCCGGGAGGAGACCCTCGATCGTATTGCGGGTCACTTTGGTCCTGATCGGAATCGGCCTCGTTTTCGGGACCTTCCACACGCTGAACGGCGCCGTAGCCGGATCCGCGCTGCTCTTGCTCATGGCTGCACTCAAAATACTCGAGAGCTGTTCCGAGCGGGATCTCCGGGTACTCGTCCTGATCGGCTATTTCGAGATCGGTGCCGACTGCTTTCTCAATCAGTCTCCTATCCTCGCACTCTATCTTTCCGGCCTCCTCATCGGACTGACCGCGATCTGGCTCTGGATCGAGGACCCCGTAAGACGGCGCACCTCCTGGCCGGCTCCGAAGCAGGCGTTCCGCTGCCTGCTACAGGCGCTCCCAACCGCACTGCTGCTCTTTTTGGTGGTTCCGAGAATCCCGGGACCCCTTTGGGGATTGGGTGCCCCAACCGAACGCCTGCTCGGGCTGCCCCGAAGTATGGATCCCGGCGCACTCGACCGAATTGTTCTCTCACACCGGATGGTCTTCCGCATCCGGTACAAGGGATCTCCCCCTCCCCGATCCGAGCGCTACTTCCGGGGTCCCGTATTCAACCGCTTCACCGGCGAACGCTGGCTTCCCGGACACGCTGCAACGAACCCGCCACCACGGAAAACCATCCTCCTGGGGCCCCCCGTGTACTACCGCATGACTCTCGAACCCACGCAAACCCGCGCCCTCTACGCGCTTGATTTCCCAGTGGACTGGTCGATCGCAGCTCGCCTCGATTCCTTTTTCGAGCTGAGAAGCCCACGCCCGCTCCGCCACCTGACAGCCTACACCGCCATCTCGTACCCCAACCTCGAGATGCAGGGATTGCCGGCTGCTGCCCGTCTGCGTGATCTCGCACTCCCTACGGGAATCGACCCCAAGGCCCGGGCACTCGCCCAAAGGTGGCGTGCGGAAAACCCGGCTCCGCGTGCGATCATTCGGCATGCGCTCGCCTATTTTCATGATCGGCCATTCTATTACACGCTCCACCCTCCGAAACTGAGCGGTCCGAACGCCATCGACACGTTTCTTTTCAAAACCAGACGGGGATTCTGCCAGCATTACGCATCCGCCTTCGCTGTTCTCATGCGGGCGGCCGGGATTCCCGCACGGGTCGTGACGGGTTTCGTCGGAGGACATGACGATCCCTTGGGCGGGTTCTATGTGATCCGCGAAAGCGATGCCCATGCCTGGGACGAGGTGTGGCTGCACGGCACTGGCTGGATGCGAATCGATCCAACGGCAGCGATCGCACCCTCGCGCGTGAGTCCGGGCACCCGGGCGCTTTTGGCCGGGAGTGTCCATCTTGCCGGATTTACTTTTCCAGACGAGGGTGTCTGGGCGCATCTGCAAAACGGCTGGGATGTTCTGAACGCCGCCTGGGATCGGTGGGTCCTGGGTTATGGCCCGCACCTGCAACGGCGCCTGCTCGATTCTCTGCATCTTACCGGGCGCCACACGCTCGAATGGATCGGACTCGTATTTCTCGCGCTGTTCATCCCTCCCCTCGGCCTGGCCCTCTGGTTTTCCCTGTCAGGTGTGGGAGGGTTGCACCGGTCTCCGGAAGAACGCATCTGGCGCCGGCTCGTGCGCAAACTCCGACCCTTTGGTGACCCGGCGGTATGGGAGACGCCTCTCGCCTTTGCGGAACGGATCGGGCACAAACTGCCGGAAATCCAGGCCATCCTCCAAAGGCTCGCCAGCGACTATTCGGCACTTCATTATGGCGATAGCGTTGACCCCGAAGACTACGCACGCTTACATGCAGCCGTTACCCGTTTCAAGCCGCCGCATCCCAAAAATCCCAAGGGACCGGGTCTCCCCGGGAGCGATGGTGATCGGCAGATTTGACAGGCGCGCCAGAGCGGAACATCATGCGGACTCTGATACGGCGAGGATCCCGGATTGAGCCATCTGCCCGTGCAGCCGATTCCCGCGGAATCCGATCTCGGCGCTGTTTTTGACGCGCACCTCACCGCGGAGTTCATCGCAAAAGACGTCGAGGCCACCATGGCCACGATGGCCGAGACTCCCTATTTGACGCACGTCCCGGTTCTCACCGGCGGCTACGGACGGGATCAGGTTCGCGAGTTCTATAGCCGATTCTTTATCGGTCACTGGCCCGCTGACACTTCCATCACCCCGATCTCTCGCACCATCGGTCAAGGGCGGGTCGTCGACGAGTTCATTTTGCGCTTCACGCACGATAGGGAAATGCCCGCCATTCTTCCCGGTGTCAAACCAACCGGCCGATCGGTTGAGATTCCACATGTCGTCATCATGGGCATCGCGGATGGCAAGGTCAGTTATGAGCATATCTACTGGGACCAGGCATCCTTGCTTGTGCAAATCGGATTGATTGAGCGCACGGGACTCCCAGTCAGTGGCGCAGAGCAGGCCGCACGCCTGCGCGACCCTGTGCTTCCATCCAATCAGCTGATCCCAATCTCTTCTCCCTGAAACCTGCCCCGCCCGGCATCAGAAGAACCGTCCCAGCACGAGGTAGATTGCGCGGCTGCCACTTCCCATCCATCCAAACCCGAGCGCCAAAGGTCCGATCAAGGTATGAACCGCGACAAAGGCGGCAAGAGAATCCTTGACCGCTCGAAACCCCTGACCGGGCCGTTACGCGTCCTTCCGGGAGGCGTACCCGTACGGCCCGCCCTTCAGGGGAATGCCGTTCTCGACTTTCATACCTGCACATCGTAAATCCCGACTCGATCTTTTCCAAAATGCCGATCGACGCCTTGGCGCTATTTTGCATGCTGACCATCACCTTCTTCGCTGCTCCTTGCTCTTTTTCCAGTGGACGAAATCTCCTGCTTCCCATGGTGCCGCAAGGTTTGTGCGCTTTCCGTGAGCGCGCTTAGGGTCTCAGTCTTTGCGTAGTTGCTTCCCATCCGTCTTGCCTCTATCATTGGTATATACCATCCCGGAGGGCGAGACATGGATACAGCGCGCATATTCCAGACAGGACGCAGTCAGGCCGTGCGCCTGCCGAAATCCTATCGCCTTGCTGGCGAGGAGGTCATCGTCCGCCATTTTGGTGCGGGAGTACTACTTCTGCCTCTGGATCGCTCTTGGGATATGTTGGAGGCTGGCCTTAACGAGTTTGAACCGGGCTTCGCTCTGAAACGTGAGCAACCATCCGACCAGGAACGAACACCCATAATAGAACCGTGATGCTTTTGCTCGACACCAATATCTGCATATACATCATCAATGTTCGTCCACCGCAGATACTCGCCAGATTCCGGGAACATCCTGCAGGAGCGCTAGCCGTATCCACCATAACCGCCTGCGAACTGGCCTGGGGTGTGGCTAAAAGCCAATCCGAGCGTAATCAACGCGCACTGCAGATGTTCCTCGCTCCCTTGGAAATCCTGCCATTCGACGCCTCCGTTATCTGGCACTATGGCCGACTGCGGTCTGATCTTGAGCGCCAAGGCCGAGCCATCGGTGCACTGGACACGATGATTGCTGCACACGCCTTGGCGCTGGATGTGATTCTGGTGACCAACAACACGAGCGAGTTCTCGCGAGTCCATGGTCTACGGATTGAAAACTGGGTATGACGTTAAATTTTTTCCTATCCCTTCGCTCATGCCCCATGGAAACCAAGGCGTTGAACGCCATCGCTTTTGCGGAGTTGCCGCCTTTGGGGATGCCGGGATTCACGGGACGCACCAGGAATGGGTGAGGGTCGCCGTAAGCGCGCTCAGGGGTATCCATTTAACCGGGGCCAGGGCAATCTGTGGCTGTGATGAAAACGCGGCCCATATCTTCTTACGTTGACTGGGAACCAGATGGGCCGATGTGTCCGGATTCGGGCGGAAACCGTCCGGAGTCTGGAGCGGTGGAAGCTTCACCGAGGCGAAGCACGCAATTCACACCATGACCTTCTAGGCTTCGCGGGAGCCGTTCATCGGGATCAGACCGCTTTGCTCGGGCAAGTCGGATGGATTGAGCGCACGGGACTCCCAGTCAGTGGCGCAGAGCAGGCCGCACGCCTGCGCGACCCTGTGCTTCCATCCAATCAGCTGATCCCAATCTCTTCTCCCTGAAACCTGCCCCGCCCGGCATCAGAAGAACCGTCCCAGCACGAGGTAGACCGCGCGGCTGCCACTTCCGGTCCATCCAAACCCGAGCGCCAAAGGTCCGATCAAGGTATGAACCGCGACAAAGGCGGCAAGAGAATCCTTGACGGCTGAAAATCCCTGACCGGGCAATTCAATCCGACCGGCAGACAACGTACCACCAACGAAAAGCGAAGTGTCGAGAATCGGTACGGTGCCACCCAGGCGCCTGAAGTAACTCACATCAAGCGCCTGCGCTCCATTCCCCCTGAGCTCGCCCAAGCCATAGCCTGGCAGCGAGAACAATCCTCCCAGGCTGAACTCGTCCTCGAATGGGAGGTTCGTGCCGAGCGCAGTGGCGTAATCGAGCCGTACCCATACACCCGAATGGGCGGTGAGACCGATGGCCCAGAGCGAACGCAGAGACACCCGATCATAGGCTACGCTACCCCCGAGCCCGGACCGCGCCCAGTCGCTATTGAGATTAAGCAGGAGCCCCCGGGTTGGAAACCAGGTGTGGTTGAGGGTGTCCGCGTGGAAAACCGCCTGCCAGAGTCCGTAGTGATCGCTGTAGGCCGGAAGAGCGGGACTGCCGGTTTCGACAACCGCCCACTCATGGCCCCAGCGCGGCCCGATCCGGAGTCGCCCGAAGGCTCCGAAATCCAACCCGAGATCAACACCCGCCGCATCCCGGTTGCCACGATACTCAGCGACATGCGCCCCTTGCGCATAGACCGGTATCGGCCGACTGCGGTACCGTGCCGCGAGGTCCACGAACCAGGGCGAACCCGCACCCAGCGGCACCCGCAGTCGGCTCCGCGCACCCCAAAGATTGCCGAGCAAAATGCTCGTACGCCAGCTCGCGTTCCAGATATTGAGCCTGGGCCAGATCGAAGCCAGCCGAAACGCGTACTCATTGGCGCCACTGAAGTCTTCAATGCCCTGAAATCCAGCCCCAACGCGGATCTCAGGCATCGATCTCAACCTCACCTTGTAGGAGAGTCGTGCGCCCGCCGGTAAGGCTCGCACCCGCACCTCGACCCGACGCACGCCGCTCACCCGATAAAGACACATCAGGTCGCGATTGATGGCGTGCCATTGGATCGGCTTGCCCACCTGTTCGTGTATGCACGAGCGGAACAGAGGATCGTAGGCACGCCGATTCGATTGGACGTGGACCGCGCTCAGTATGGGCGGGTGACGAAATCGACTCTCGAGCCGGGTCCGCCAAAGCATGTAAGCCTTGCGGGTCAAGGACCAGTGGCGAAGCACCTTGCGTTGCGCCCAAGTCGCCCCATAGCCCGCAGCGATCGCAGACCCCATACGCTTGAAGTCAAGCGTCGACAGACCATTGAGAGACGGTGTGATCAGGACATCACGGGCCGTGAGCCGGGCCAGGTTGTGACGGACGTTTTCAGCGGTGATGATCCGCACCACGCTGCGCGTCACACCGAAGAGCGTGCGGATCGGTTTCCGGTTTTCAACCGGCGAGACGTTCGAGACGATCGCCGGAGTCTTCCGCCAGCGTCGGAGCACGCCCACCGCGAGATTATCCGCAAGTCCCCCATCGATGAGCAGGCGACTTCCGATCCGCACCGGCGGATACAACTCCGGAATCGACAAGCTGGCCAGGATACTCCGGGCCAGTGCCCCCCGGCGAAGGACCACACGCCGGCCATTCCGAAGGTTGGTTGCAACCGCACGAAATGGAATCGGCAGTCGGCTGAAGGACCGATCCGGACGCAGGGGTGCAAGCAGTGCCGTAAGCAGCCGGTCAGGCGTCTCATTACCGAGCACACTGCGCGGCAGTTCGAAAGAACGGCCGGTCCATCCGAGTGTGATAAAGGCAAAATAACGACGGGAATCGTGGCGCTCGATATAACTCCAGCGCGAGCGAATCAGCTCGCCTCCCATGGCACGCTCGAAATCGGGATTGGCGAGGAGCCGGGCCATGGATCCAGCCGGGAGTCCCGCCGCATAGAGTCCGCCGATCACCGCTCCCATGCTGGTTCCCACAATGCAGCCCACCGGAATGCGGAGCCGCTGGAGTGCCTCGAGCACCCCGACATGTGCCGCACCCCGGGCTCCTCCGCCGCTCAGAACGAGACAGGGATAAACCCTCTGCCGTGGATCCGGCGGGTGTGCGGGGGAGAGACGCGGGGTGGCATGCGCCCGGAGTGGGCACGCTAAAAGCGCCAGCAGGAACAGAAAACCGGATCGCGGCAAGGTCTCTCCTATAGGCTTTCTGCAACCATCTGGCCAATCGTGAAATCCACCCGGCCAAGCAGGAGGGCACCCGCTGCAAAGAGTACGATGATGCTTCCGATCGCAAGCCGCACGTTACCGGTCCAGCTTTCGGTCAGCGCGACCAGAAAAGGGCCCAAAATGGCGGAAAACTTGCCGATCATACCGTAGAACCCGAAGAACTCGGCCGACTTCTCCCTTGGGATGAGCCGGGTATAAAGGGAGCGTGACAGCGCCTGGGTGCCGCCTTGAACCAGTCCGACCACACCGGCCAGGATGTAGAACTCGGCCACATCCGTCATGAAGACGGCAGCCACGGTTGCAACCATGTACACGCCGATTCCTAGATAAAGCGCACGTACCACTCCCCAGCGGGCACCGAGACTCGCATAAGCAAGCGCAGCCGGGAACGCGACGGCCTGGGTGAGCAGGATCGCAACGATCAGGCTCGAGGACGGAAATCCCAGAGTGAGCCCGTAACTCACTGCCATCTTGATGATGGTGTTCACGCCATCGATGTAGCACCAGTAGGCAAGCAAAAAAGCCGAGACGTATCGCAGCTTGCGCACTTCGCGGAATGTCGAGCGAAACTGTTGCCAACCCGAGTGGAGCATGGAGCCCAAACCCGGACGGCCGGTCCGAATGCCCTCGCTCCCGAACAGGATGGGCAGCGTGAAGAGTCCCCACCAGAGCGCGACATCGACGAATGCGACCCGCATCGCAATCAGTGCGTTCGCCAATCCGAAACGGGCGGGATCCGTCACCATCCAGATATTGACGGCAAACAGAAGCCCGCCGCCCAGGTATCCTGCTCCGTACCCGTAGCAGGATACCCGGTCGATGTCCGCGGGATGACACCAGTGGAGCAGGAGCGAATTATAGAAAACATTGCCGCCCGAGTATCCGACCAGGGCCAGCCCGAACAGGAGAAGAGCAAGGGCCCATTGGCCCCGTCCCACCACATCAAGCGCGAGAACCGAGAGTATGCCAAGACCGGCGAACCCGACAAGCCAGAACGCACGGGCCTGCGCCCGATCGGCCAGCGCACCGAGGAGCGGTGCAACGAGCGCGATGGCAAGCGCCGCAGTGCCGCTCGCGATTCCGAGACGCGCGAGCGCAAGGGCGGGGCTTCCCGGACTCCAGTAATGCGTGAGCAGGATGGGAAAGAAAGCGACCATCACGGTCGTCGCAAATGCCGCTTCAGCCCAATCGTAGAAAATCCAGCGCCAGACGCGCGGATCCCGAAATGCCAGCCATCGATTCAATCCCTTGAGGACGTTCATGCGAGAACCCGTTCACGCGTCGGATGGAAACGGATTTCGGGATTGCGCTCTTCGGTGAGTTCAAGGTGTACGCGGTTTGGTGCGAGATAGACCAGATCGCCCAGATGATCGTGTGCAAGATAGGGAGCCAGGCGCAGACGCAGATGCGCCAGAGGATCTGGCCCGCCCTCGACCCAGCGCGCGGTTGCAATCGGCAGTGGTTCGAAGCGGCAGCGAACCGCATACTCGTCCGCGAGTCGCGCGGCGACCACATCAAACTGGAGCGGACCGATCGCCCCGACAATCCATTCCTGCCCGATGAGCGGGCGGAAAAATTGGGCGGCCCCCTCCTCGGCGAGTTCCTGAAGCCCGCGGGAGAGGGTCTTCTGGCGCAGTGGATCATCCAGAATCACCCGCCGGAACCATTCCGGAGCGAAGTTCGGAACCCCGGCGAATGACAGCCGTTCACCCTCCGTAAAGACGTCTCCGATCTGGATCGTGCCGTGGTTCGGCAACCCGAGGATATCGCCCGCGACAGCAGAATCGGTCTGACTCCGTGCATTGGCAAAAAAGGTTCGTGCATCGGTGACTTTGAAACTGCGGCCGGTCCGGGTTTGAAACCAGCGCATCCCGGGCGCATAGCGTCCTGAGCAAAGGCGCACGAACGCCATCCGGTCGTGATGCTGGGGATCCAGATTGGCCTGGATCTTGAAGACAAAACCGCTCAGGGCGGTCTCCGCGGGCATCACGGTCCGGACCGTGCTCCACTGCGGCCGGGGCGAGGGCGCAAAGGCACAGAAGGCATCCAGCAACTCGCGTACGCCGAACCCGCCGAGCGCCGAACCAAAAAACACAGGTGTCGCAAGCCCCATCTCATAGTCTTCCAGGTTCCAGGCCGGGAGCGTGCCTCGAACGAGTTCGCATTCCTCGATGAGGCGTTCGGCCGATGGGCCGAGAAAGGATTGTCCGGCCTCGCTCGCCACCCCCTGAATCCGCTCCACGACACCCGCATGCTCGCGATCAGGCGCACGGTAGATCGAAATCCAGTCCTCCTGAAGATGATAGATGCCAGCCAACTCACGCCCCTGCCCGATCGGCCATGTAAACGGAACCGTCAACAGGCCGAGCTTTTTCTCGATCTCGTCGAGCAGAACAAGTGGTGGCAGACCTTCGCGGTCCATCTTGTTGATAAACGTCATGACCGGAGTATTGCGCCGCCGGGCCACCTCCATGAGTTTCAAGGTCCGCTCCTCGACGCCCTTTGCCGCATCGATCACCATCAGCGCCGAATCGACCGCGCTCAGTGTCCGGTAGGTGTCCTCGGAAAAATCCTCATGGCCGGGGGTATCCAAAAGATTGAGCAGACATCCGCCATAGGGAAACTGCATGACCGAAGTCGTGATGGAAATGCCCCGTTCCCGTTCGAGACGCATCCAGTCGGAGTGCGTGTGGCGCCTCTGTTTGCGACCCTTGACCTGTCCTGCAAGCTGAATCGCCCCGCCCAAAAGGAGCAGCTTTTCCGTGAGGGTGGTCTTGCCCGCGTCGGGGTGCGAGATGATGGCGAAGGTTCTCCGGGAAGCCACCTCTTCTGCCAGAGTTGCCAAAAATCACCTCGCCTGTCGGGATTTGAATCGACTATTATAGAGTGACGTCCGGACGCCCTGGCCCGCCGCGGAATCGGCGCATCACCCGACCCGGACTTTCCGGTACCGGCGACGGCTCAGGTGCCCTCGCCCACGAGATCAAGACGGAAGAGAAGCGCATCTTCGCGCACCATGAGGGAATCGGCTGGATAGTACCCGCTACGCTTTCCGACTTCGCTGAATCCGGATGAACGATAGAGTGACTGGGCGCGAACATTGGATAGACGCACCTCGAGATAGATGGCAAGCGCACCGCGGTCGTCCGCCCAGTCGATGAGATAGTTGAGAAGCTCGCGACCGAGACCCCGACCTTGACACGCGGGCATCACACAAATATTGAGGAGATGGGCTTCCCCTGCTCCGATCGACAAAATACCATACCCCACGATTTCCAAAGCCTCGAGGATCGCCCAGCACTCGTATCCGACCCGGAGGCAATCATGGAAAATGCCCTCCGTCCAGCACTGCTGGTAGGCAGAACGTTCGATTTCCATGACACGCGGGAGATCGCGCGTGTGCAGCCGGCGGAACGACCGATGCGCAAGTGCTGGCGCCGCGCTCATGTTCGCTCACCAAAGGTTGCGAGAGCCAGTTTGAGGTCGCGCCACGATTCCCGCTTGGCGATGGGGTTGCGCAAAAGATAGGCCGGGTGATAGGTCACGATGAGCGGGATCCTCTCCGGCCCATAGTTGTGAACCGCACCTCTCAGCCGGCTGATCGGTGTCTCGGTCGCGAGCAGACTCTGCGCAGCAATGCGCCCGAGCACAACCAGAACCCTCGGTTGAAGCAGGTTGATTTGCCGTTCGAGGTAGGGGCGGCAGGCTGCAATCTCATTCGGGGCAGGATCCCGGTTGCCCGGTGGCCGGCACTTCAGTACGTTCGAGATGTAAACGTTTGCGCGTTCGAGACCCATGGCCGCAATCATCGAGGTGAGCAGCTGACCGGCTCGTCCCACGAATGGCAAACCCTGACGATCTTCCTCGGCACCCGGTGCCTCACCCACGAAGAACCATTCTGGATGGCGCGGGCCGGAGCCAAAAACCGTCTGGGTCCGGCCCTGGCACAGCGGGCACCGCACGCACGCCGCAACCCGTTCGGCCAGAGACTCCCAATCGAGTTCCCGGACGTCTCCCTCGCCAGCCGGTCCGATCGGGGCGGGCACTCCCTCCCCGGTTTCGGAGGCGTCCGGTTCCTTTGCCCCGGCCGTTTCACCCCGACCCGGCCGTGCCTCCTCCCGGGGTTTCCAGCGGGTAATGCCCAGGAAATCGAGAATGGGACCGGTATCGCGTGTGCTCATGGTGCGACTCCAGCCTTCCGCCGCCGATGCCGCCACCGCCAAAGCGAGAACAGCGGTCCCGAAACCGCGTAGGCAAGCAGACAGACAAAGAGAACCTTGGCCGGGCTCAAGGCAATCACGATCAGAAAAATCGGGATCGCAACCGCAGACGTATAGCGGATCCGTCCGGCCAGATTGAAATCCTTGAAACTGTAATAGCGAAACTGACTCACCATGAGCGCACCCGTTGCGACCAGCACGATCCAGGCGGGAATCATGATCCAGCTCCCGTGCGGCCACGACTCGAGGAGCCACACGAAACTGGCCACGAGGCCTGCCGCAGCCGGCGAAGGCAAGCCCTGAAAATAGCGTTTGTCAAGGAGCGGGGCATGGGTATTGAACCGGGCGAGCCGCAGTGCGGCCGTCACGGCATAGAAAAACGCGGCGAGCCACCCGAAACGCGCCACAATGGCCGACTCGTGGAGGTCGGGCACGAATGCCCAGCGATACATCACGATCGCTGGCGCAAGTCCGAAAGCGACCACATCCGAGAGACTGTCATACTCTTTGCCGAACTCGGTAACCGTGTGCGTCCACCGCGCCACCCGGCCATCGAGCCCATCCATGACACCTGCGAAGAAAATGGCGATGGAGGAGTCGATGAATCGTCCGTTCAGTGCGGAGATGATCGAGTAGAAGCCGCCGAAGAGTGCCGCGGTCGTAAAAAGATTGGGCAGGAGATAGACGCCACGGCGGTTGGGCCCGGGCTTTGGCGTATCGTCTGTGCCTGGGGTCATGTGCCGCTTTCCTCGCGCTCCCCCTCCGGCTGGGGGTGGGCTTCGGATCCATGGACTAGAGCAGATGGGCGAAGCCTGGCACGGATCGTTTCGATCGGATGCCGCAAAGCCGCCTGTCGGAAAGCACTGAGGCGCAAACCGCCGCTATGGATTTCCTCTTCGAGCTCACGCGCAAAGGCTCCACTCTGGATCTCCCGCAATAGTTTCCGCATCGCTTCCCGGCTCGCATCGCCGATGACGCAGGGCCCGCGTGTGTAGTCCCCATATTCGGCGGTCGTCGAAATCGACTCGCGCATGCCCGCAAGCCCACGGGCCTGGATGAGGTCCGCCATGTATTTCACCTCCTCGAGACATGAATAATAGGCGATCTCGGGCTGATAACCCGCCTGAACGAGTGTTTCGAACCCGGCCTGGATGAGATGGGTGAGCCCTCCGCAGAGGATGGCCTGCTCCGCAAAGAGATCCGTCTCCGTCTCCTCGGCGAAGCTCGTCTCGAAGATTCGCCCAGGTGCCGCCCCCATGGTCTCGGCGTATTTGCGGGCGCGGACAAGTGCCTGGCCGCTCGCATCCTGAGCACAGGCGATGAGCGCCGGGATCCCCACACCCTCCACGAAGCGTTCGCGTACCTTCTCGCCTACGGCGAGCGGTGCAACCAGGATCACATCGAGGTCGGGCCGCGGGAGGATCGTCCGGTAATGGATATTGAATCCATGGGCAAAAATCATGCCGCATCCGCTACGAAGCCGGGTTGCGATCTCCGTTTCGTAGAGCGCGGGCTGGGCTTGATCCGGGATCAGAAACACGAGGAGATCCGCCGCCTGGGCGAGCGCGTCGATCGCAACCGGTCGGAGCCCGTCCTCGCGGACCGCATCCCACCGGGGGGAGCTTCGCCGCAATCCGATCTCAAGATCCGCTCCCGCGTCCCGGAGGTTGAGCGCCTGGGCCCGCCCCTGCGAACCATACCCGATCACCCCGATGCGCCCGAGGCTGTTCATGCGCACAAGCGAGCCGGGTGCGGGATCCCGCTATCCGCGCCCGACCCGACCACTCTCCGATTGCCCGCTTGCGGGGCCACCTGCGTTCCCATCCCGCCATGATAGTCCAGCGGACCCTGCGTGTGGCGGGGGGCGCAGGCGCACACCCGGGGCGGGAAAGGGACGAGCCCCCTGCCACTTCATGTTAAATTGCAGGCGATCCAACTCCCGGTCTCAAACTGCCATGCGTGCGAGCGTAGTCGGGCTATTCACGGTCAAGGAAACTCCGGCCGAGGCCGAACTCGTGAGCCATCGTCTCATGCTGCGGGCCGGGCTGATCCGCATGGTGGCTGCGGGTATCTATACCTGGTTGCCGCTCGGCCTCAGGGTTTTAAGACGCGTCGAGCAGGTGGTTCGTGAGGAGATGGAACGGGCGGGAGCCGTGGAACTCCTCATGCCGGCCATCCAGCCCGCGGAACTCTGGCAGGAATCAGGGCGCTGGACCAAGTACGGCCCCGAACTCTTGCGCCTGCACGACCGGCACGAACGCCCCTTCTGCTTCGGACCGACGCATGAAGAAGTCATCACGGATCTCATCCGCCGCGAGGTGCGCTCCTATCGCCAGCTCCCGCTCACCTTCTTCCAGATCCAGACCAAGTTTCGCGACGAAATTCGTCCCCGTTTCGGGGTGATGCGCGCGCGCGAGTTTGTCATGAAGGATGCCTATTCTTTCCACGACACCGAGGCTTCGCTCCGCTCGGGCTATGAGCGGATGCATGCGGCCTACACGCGGATCTTCGAACGGCTGGGTCTCGCAGCGCGTGCGGTCGCAGCGGATTCCGGTGCGATCGGTGGACGGATCTCGCACGAGTTCCACGTGTTGGCGGATGCAGGAGAAGATCGGCTGGCACTCTCCGACAAAAGCGCCTACGCGGCCAATGTCGAGCTCGCCGAAACGCTCCCCTCGACCCTGCCCCGGGCGACGCCCCAGCACGCGCTTGCAGAGGAGGGGCTCCCGCCTGGCAGAAAATCCCAGGACCCAAGCGGAGACCATCCTGCCTCCCGTGTACGGATCGAGATCCTGGAAGGACACGGCGGGGAGGTCTGGGCAGTCGCGCTCCGCGCCGATCATGAACTGAACCCCATCAAGGCAGCGAAGCTTTTCGGACCGGTCAGCGCGATGTCTGAGGAGAAAATCCATGAACGCCTGGGTTGTAACCCGGCCTGCCTCGGCCCGGTCGGACTGTCTCTGTCGCTCGTTGCCGATCATGCTGCGGCGGAACTCTCGGATTTCACTTCGGGCGCGAACCGGGATGGACGATACCTATCCGGAATCAACTGGGGGCGGGATTGTCCCGAACCCGCTCGTCACGATCTTAGGCTCGTGACTGAAGGGGATCCGAGTCCGGACGGGCAGGGACACCTGCATCTCGTCCGGGGCATCGAAGTCGGACACATCTTCCAGTTGGGCACCGAGTACAGCGAGCGCATGCATGCCCGCTTCCGGGAGGAAACCGGCGGGGAAACCTGCTTCTGGATGGGATGCTACGGGATCGGCGTGAGCCGCATCGTGGCGGCTGCGGTCGAACAGCACCACGATGAATGGGGAATCGTCTGGCCACTCCCGCTCGCCCCGTTCGATTATGCCATCGCGCCGATCGGCGGTAACGCGCCGGAGCGCATTCTCGACGTCGCGCAAAGTCTCGAGAACCGCCTCGAACAGGCGGGCCGATCCGTACTCCTCGATGATCGCGGTCTGCGTCCCGGTGCCATGTTCGCGGACCTCGACCTGACCGGCATCCCCCACCGCCTGGTCGTTTCTGAACGTGGCCTGGGCCGGGGAATCATCGAATGGCGCGACCGCAAAACCCAGCGGACAGAAGAAATCCCGCTCGATACCGCATGCGAAATGCTGGCGCAAAGCGTACCGCGGTCGTTCTGAGACCCCTCGGGAATCTATTCCCAGCCCTCTTCCTGGGGCTCGTCGTGTGTGCCCACGCCGGACCCCTCCCGCGCAACAACTCGGCCCTCAAAACCTACCTCCGCAAAACCTTTGCGCACCACAATCATGGTTTCCGGAACCGCTACGTCGCCCGCGTCTGGCTGGACGTCATGTCGAGACGGCTCAAGCCGTACCTCCCCAATCGGGCAGAGCGCCTCCACCTTCTCGTCGCAGTTCATGAAGCAGCCCGGCAAGCGCACGTCTCCCCGGAACTCGTAATGGCCGTCATCAATGTCGAGAGCGGTTTTCACCGGTTTGCCGTCTCTCCGGTTGGCGCCCAAGGACTCATGCAGATCATGCCTTTCTGGCTCCGTGAAATCGGCCGACCCCATGACAACCTGTTCGACATTCGAACCAATCTCCGGATCGGCTGCAGCATTCTCCACTATTACCTGGCGCGCGCGGGGGGCGATTATGCACTCGCTCTTGAGCGCTACAACGGACGCACCAACAGCATCCGATACGCCCATCTGGTTCTCGAACGGCTCTCTTCCCGCTGGTACTGGCACTGAACGAGAGCCCGGCTTTCAGGCGTGTCGGATCTCGAACGAGCCGGAATCAAGCCCGACTGCCCCCGGTACAGATTCTCTGACCACCTGATCAACCCTCGCACCCGGAGGGCCGGAATGAAGCGCGGTTTCGAGCCGGATCAGCGCATCCGGCGAGCCTGAGGCCACTACCTCGACACGACCATCCGACAGGTTGCGCACCCAGCCCCGTATTTTGAGCGTCTCGGCAC
>JAJZBR010000066.1 GCA_021798795.1 Pseudomonadota bacterium | reverse complement strand
CAGGCGCTGCGGTCCGAGTTTTTTGCGAGTCACCCCGTGTGGATCGCGGGCAGCACCCGGGTCGGGGAGGATGCTGTCATACTCGATGCCCATCTTCTCGTGGCCCGCTCCATCCCGGATGTCATTCTGGTCCTCGCGCCCCGCCACCCGGACCGGGTCAGGGGCATCGTGGGTGAGATCCGTCTCAGGAAGCTTCCGGTTGCGCTCCGGAGTTTGGGCGAGCGCCCAGAGCCGGGTGGCATTCTCCTCTTAGATACGGTGGGTGAACTGACTGCGTTCTATGCAGCGGGCGACGTGGCGTTCGTCGGGGGGAGTCTCGTTCCGGCTGGCGGCCACAATCCGCTTGAGGCTGTTCTCCACCGCCGTCCCGTGATCATGGGCCCGTTCCAGGACAATGTGCAGGAGATCGCGAGGCATCTCTCCGAAGCAAAGGCGCTTGACACCGTCCAGGATGCGCCGGATCTGGCCCGGGTGGTTGGAGACCTCCTCCGGGATCCCCTGGCGCGCGCAGAGCGGGCGCTGCGCGGTCTTGGCGCGGCCCAGGCGAGCCGACAGGCGCTCACTTGTACGCTTCAGGCGCTCTGGGAACTTTGGCCGCCTCGGTTACCCGAAGGGAGCGAGACGCCCCGGTTCAGTGCAAAAGATACTGGTTCAGGGAATGGACCACAGCGGGCGTGAGGGTACCAGCATCCTCGTCCAAGGTGAGGATCGCGACCAGGTAGTTGTAACGGCTCTGCGCGTAACTTTCCTCGGCCGTGAGCAGGTTCTGGCGTGCGGTCAGGACATCGACCATGGTCTGGGTGCCGACCTTGTAGCCCGCCTCCGTGGCCTTGAGCGCGGTCCGGTTTGAGCGCACGCTTTGTTCGAGTGCGCGGACCTGCGCAATCTCCGAGAGGACGGAGAAAAAGTTGGTTTGCGTATTCGACGCGACCGTCCGCTCGGTCTGGACGGCCGTGGCTGCCGTGGCTTGGTACTCGTAGCGTGCCTGACGGGCGCGGGAGGAGATGAGTCCGCCCGAGTAAATCGGCCAGCTCAAATCGAGCCCGATGAGATTGCTGTTCCCGGTCGAGATGGCCGGAGCCGTGAGCGAGGAGTTGGGCGACGCCTGCGAGACAGCGCCCGTCACGTTGTTGTAGCCATGGCTCAAGACGAGGTTGAGCGCAGGGTAACCGGCAGCGCGCTGGATGCCGATATTGTCCCGGCTGACGCGTGCCGCGAGTCGTGCGGCGATCAGGGTGGGATTCTCGGAGAGTGCCCGCTCGAGCCAGTCGTTGAGATTGTCTGGGTTCGGGTTCGCAAGCGGCAGAGTCGGGGTGAGCGGGCTGAGATGCACGACCGGCACGCCGATCAGGGTCTCGAGCGTTTGCTGGGCCTGGGTCAGCGCGAGTTTATCGGCGATGACCCCTGCGGCAGCAGAATCATAGGAGGCACGGGCCTGCTCCGCCGCCGTGATCGCCGAGAGGCCAACCTTGTACTGTTCCTGTGCGAGCGCCAGCTGACGGGCAAAGGCTTTTTTGGCGGCGCGTTGGGCCGCGAGCACATCTTCGGCATAAAGCACATTGAAATAATCCTGGCTCACGGTCAGGAGGATGCCCTGGATCGTCGAGTTGAGGGTGGCGAGCGCTTCCGCCCCGGTCGTATCCGACTGATTGAGGGCGAGCCAGCTGCCCCAGTTGAAGAGAGTCTCGGTGAGCTGGGCCGTGTACCCGCGAGTTCGGGTGTTGGTTGTGCTCGTACCGGTGAAGGTCTGGAACTTGTTGCCTTGTATGGTGAAGGTCTGCACGCTCGAGGAGTCGTTATTGACGTCATTGATCGATCCGGTCAGGCTGACCTGGGGCAGGAGTGCGGCGAGGGCCTGGGGTCGAGCCTCCTCGCTTGCGCGGGCGGTTGCCATCGCTTGCCGGTATTGCGGATCGTTATGGAGCGCGAGCCGATAGACCGTCCAGAGATCGAGGGCCCGGCCCGGCGGGGCGATCGCTGCGCCCAAGACCAGGATCAAAGCGGCAGTCATCTGATTGAAGCGCATGATGGGAGCCTCAGCTGTTTTACTGGATTATATCAGTGCTTTTACGATAACTCAACGGGATGAAGGGTAGCGGCACCGGTCCCTGCGCTCCCAAGGTAAGACTCCATTTTAGCGGATTGGTTGCGCGATACCAGGGGATCGTCTCAGGACCAGCTGAATCCCGTGGGTTTGGGCGCGTGCGTGAGCGGTTTGAGCCTTGTCTCGAAGAGTACCCGGTCGTTGTAGGATGAGCCACCCGCCCGCTCGATCCGGTGCGCCTTTTGGATCGGACCCGTCCCGATCACAACCCAGAGCCTCCCACCCGGGGCGAGCGCTTGGCTGAAGCTCGGTTCCGGAACGTGAAGCGAGCCGGTCAGGACGATGATGTCGAACCGCTCGTTGTGAAGCGAGGCGGGCATTCGGTGGCCATCTTCCGTCCGGTAGTCGATCGGGGAGGGGAGACCGAGATCCCGGTGGCGCCTTTGGGCTTGGTCGATAAAGTCGGTATGAAGATCGAGCGTTGTGACATGGCTCCCGAGACTCGCGAGGCAGGCAGTCAAAAACCCGCTCCCGGTGCCGATCTCGAGTATCCGCTCCGCCGGGCGGATCGCGAGCGAATCGAGGAGCTGGCCTTCGATCATGGGAGACATCATGGATTCGTCGTGCCCGATCGGAATCTCACAGTCCGCCCAGGCGAGTGTCGCAAACGCCTCCGGAACGAACTGCTCACGCGGCACCTTCCGAAAGAGTGCGAGGATTTGTGGCGCGAGGACGCCCGTTGCCCGGATCTGCTGCTCGATCATCTGTTCGCGGGCCGTTTCAGAGGAGAAGTCCAGCACAGCCGTATCCCGATGGTGCAGAATGGAAAGAGTAGCAATTTAGCATAGATGGCGATCCCCCCTGACCCGAACCCGATCGGGCGGGGATCCAGCCGGAGGAGGCGTTTGGCGAAAACCGATCGGCAGGCGGAGGGTCTGGATACTGGAGGGGACGCCTCGCGCACCCCTCCAGTGCGAGGGGAGGCTATCGTGAGTCTGGGGCAGGGCCAGAGCCGGTTCCGGGATCTCTACCACTGGCTTCTGACTGCGCGCTGGCCGGTTTTTTTCGGCTTCGTCGCCGGGATCTATGTTTGTGTCAACCTCTTCTTCGGTGCCCTGTTCTGGCTCGACCCGGTTGGCGTGGCGCACCTTTCTCACGGCTCCTTTTGGGATGCCGCGTTCTTCAGCGTGCAGACCCTGGCCACGATCGGCTATGGGTACTGGTACCCCGTGGATGCCTACGCGAAGATCGTGACGTCGATTGAACCCCTGATCGGTTTCATGGGGCTCGCACTCGTCACCGGGATCCTCTTCGCACGTGTATCCCGCCCCTCGACCCGCATCCGGTTCAGCCGCGAGGTGCTGATCGCCCCCTTCTACGGCAAGCCGACCCTCATGTTCCGCCTCGCCAACAGCCGTCACAATCTCATCGTGGGTGGGGAGATCGAGGCCTTTCTCGTCCGGATGGAGCGTTCTCCCGAGGGTCAGGAGCTCAGGCGCATCTATGATCTACCGCTCGTGCGTTCCCGCACCCCGCTCTTCCAGATGACCTGGCTCGTGATGCATGAAATCACGAGTGCAAGCCCGTTAGCGGATCTCCTAAAGCCGGAGCCCGACACTCATCTGGATCCCGATGCCGTCCTCGTGGTGAGTTTCACGGGACTTGATCTCTCTTTTTCCCAGACGGTGCATGCGCGCCACATCTACCGCTTCGAGGATCTTCGCTGGAACCGATACTTCGCCAATGTCACCGAACGCCTGCCGGACGGTCGCTGGAAGGTCGATTACACCCGGTTCGACGAACTGCTCGAGTGAGCATTGCTCCCTGCGCTTCGGGGAAATGGGAGCCGCTCCCCACCCGGATTGGACTACACTGAATCCGGAACCACTTTTGGTTCCGAGGTCGAGGGTGATTTTGCCTTTACGGAATCCACCAACAGTCTGGCGAAAGTGATGAACCGGATGGGACGCGGCTACAGTTTCGACGTGATCCGAGTGGGCATGTTGTGCGACCCGAAGGCACGTGCGATGGGAACTGTTCTGCAAAAAAACGGCTGAGCCCGCATCCGATCTTATCCGGCTGGTTTTCCTGCGGGTAGCTGAGGAAGGCCGGTTACCCTTTGCCGTAGAGGTTCCCAACCGAACCACACGCAAAGCAATCAACGAACTCAAGGCGGGTCAAGGTAAGCGTTTCGGAAGCGCCGACGCATTATTCAAAGACTGGAGCCTTTGATGCTCACGCCTCGCCGCTCGGGCGCCTTCAAGCGCGATGGGCGCAAGGCCAAGAAGCGCAGCAAAGACATGACGAAGCTGCGCGCGATCCTTGCGCTGCTGATGAACGGGAAGCCGCTGCCGGAGCGCTACAAGGATCACGCACTGAAAGGCGGCTGGTCAAGCTTTCGTGATGCTCACATCGAACCAGACTGATTACTCATCTACCGGACCGACGGTGATGAGTTGCAACTCGCGAGAACCGGGGCGCACGCGGACCTCTTCTCAGAGCTTGAGGCAGCCAAGCAAATTGCAAGTTGTCAGAAACCTATATATACTTCTGACAAAGGAGCCACGGCCATGAGCCATCTTACCGAGAACATCTTATCTGCCGCCCAAGCCAAGCCTGAGGGTGGTTTGTTGTCGCCCAAGGAGTTCCTGCATCTGGGTTCGCGGGCTGCCATCGACCAAACCTTGTCTCGATTGGCTCAGGAAGGCAAGCTGATGCGCGTGAGCCGTGGTGCCTATGTCCTGCCCGTGGCCGGCCGCTTCGGTTCTCGCCCACCCTCGATCGAAGCCGTGATCGAGGCCATCGAGACCACCCATGGCGAATCCATCGTGGCCAGCGGTGCGGCGGAAGCCAATGCGCTGGGGCTGACCACGCAAGTGCCCACCCGAGAGGTTTTCCTTACCTCGGGGCCTACTCGCAAGCTGCGGTTGGGTAACCGCACCGTCGAGTTCAAACACGGCAGCCGCTGGCAGCTCGCGCTCGGTAAACGGCCGGCTGGCAAGGCCATCCGCGCGCTGTCCTGGCTGGGACCAGAGCAGGCATCCTCCGCCCTGCGCATCCTCTATACCAACAAGCTGCCTGCTGAAGAATGGGCCGCCCTGCAGGCCGCACGGGCAGCGTTGCCCGGATGGATGGCTCACGCCATCAGCGAGATGAATGCGCATGGCTGAGTCCTGGTTCGCGCTCAGCCGAAAGGATCAGGCCGAAGCCCTGGAAGTGGCCGCCGGTCGGTGCGGCCGTCCAGCACACCTCCTGGAGTAAGGATCTCTTTGTGGTGTGGACGCTCTCGGCGATTTACGCCTCCCCCATCGCCGATACGCTGACCTTCAAGGAGGGCGTCAGTCTGAAAACAGTGGGTTGAATTTGAGGAGCTCAAGGGTGCTATCGCTGCGGACCCAAGAATCGGTGGTGACTTGTAGACCGGAATAGCTGGAAGGTCGATGACACCCGGTTCTGCGAACTGCTCGAGTGAGCATGGCCCCATGCGCCTCGGGGGAATGGGAGCCGCTCCCCTCCCGGATTGGACTATACTGAATATGGAACCACTTTTGGTTCCGAAGCCGGGGGTGCCCTTTGGGGCTGAGAAAAACCCTTGGAACCTGATCCGGTTTGGACCGGCGGAGGGATGGCTTCGGGGTGCCTTCCCGGATCCGCTCTTCCTGGTCGGGAGATGCGGTCATGTCGAAACCAAAAGTGCGAATCGAGGAGGCCCTGAGCGGGCTCGCCCTGCGTCTCGAACGTCCCGACGCCGCCTCCGCGCGGCTCTACGAAGCGGGCTCGCGCCCGGATCTCCGGGTCCCCTACCGGGAAGTCACCCAAAGCCCGAGTGCCCGCGGCGGCGTGCTCACGCCGAATCCACCGATCCCGCTCTACGATACCTCGGGACCGTTTGGCGATCCTGCGATCGAGATCGATCTCACGCGCGGGATCACCCCGATCCGCCGCGCCTGGATCGAGGAGAGGGATGACACCGAACTCGTTCAGGATCCGGCCTCGCGTGCCCACCTGGCGATGGGTCACCCGTTCCGTGACCGGAGCGTGCGGAAGGCCCGTGCGCACCGCAAGGTGACCCAGCTCCACTATGCCCGCCAGGGTCAGATCACCCCCGAGATGGAGTTTGTCGCAATCCGGGAGAACGTGCGCTTGGCCGCGCTCCGGGAGGATCCGCGCTATGAAGGGCTGCTCAGGCATCATGCGGGGGGCGGGGCGGCACTCGACCCGCACTGCGTCACCCCGGAAGGGGTGCGTCGGGAAATCGCCGCCGGAAGGGCCATCCTGCCCGCAAACATCAATCATCCGGAACTTGAGCCCATGATCATCGGGCGCGCCTTCCGGGTCAAGATCAACACCAATATCGGCAACTCGGCCGTGACCTCCTCGATCGGCGAGGAAGTCGAGAAACTTGCTTCGGCTGCCCTCTGGGGGAGCGATACCGTCATGGACCTTTCCACCGGATCCGACATCCACGAGACGCGCGAGTGGATTCTCAGGAACTCCCCGGTCCCGATCGGAACGGTGCCCATCTACCAGGCACTCGAAAAGGTGGACGGCCGGGCGGAGGCGCTCGACTGGCCGGTGTTCCGCGAGACCCTGATCGAGCAGGCGGAGCAGGGTGTCGACTACTTCACGATCCATGCGGGTGTGCGTCTCGCTCATATCCCGCTCACCGCCGAGCGGGTCACGGGCATCGTCTCGCGCGGTGGGGCGATCCTGGCCTACTGGTGCCTCGCCCATCACGAGGAAAACTTTCTCTATACGCACTTCGACGAGCTCTGCGAGATTCTGGCCGCCTACGATGTTTCGATCTCGCTCGGGGACGGACTCCGACCCGGCTCGATCGCGGACGCGAACGATCCGGCCCAGTTTGCCGAACTCCGGACGCTCGGGGAACTCACCCGGCAGGCCTGGATGCACGATGTCCAGGTCATGATCGAGGGACCCGGGCACATCCCGCTCCAGGGGATCCCGGAGAACGTCGAGCGGGAGATCGAACTATGCGGGGGGGCTCCCTTCTATACGCTGGGCCCGCTCACGACCGACATCGCACCGGCCTATGACCACATCACCTCGGCCATCGGGGCGGCCGTGATCGGGGCTCTCGGCACGGCCATGCTGTGCTATGTGACGCCCAAGGAGCATCTCGGATTGCCAAACAAGGCTGACGTGCGGGAGGGCATCATGGCCTACCGGATCGCGGCCCACGCGGCGGATCTCGCCAAGGGACATCCGGGCGCGCAGCTTCGGGACAACGCGCTGAGTCGGGCCCGCTACGAGTTTCGCTGGGAGGATCAGTTCAACCTCTCGCTCGACCCCCCCCGCGCGCGTTCCTTTCACGACGAGACTCTGCCCAAGACGGCCCACAAGGCCGCCCACTTCTGCTCCATGTGCGGACCGCATTTCTGTTCCATGAAGATCACGGATGATCTCCGCG
>JAJZBR010000065.1 GCA_021798795.1 Pseudomonadota bacterium | reverse complement strand
CCTGCTGGTCATCCATGTCACGCTTGCTATGCGCCGCTTCACGAAATTCAGCGATGAGCTCATAAATGCTTGGGGTCATATCCGGACTATCGGCATGTGTGCAATTGTCAATCGAACGCTCCCCTAGCGTAGTCTATCTCTACAAAGCGCAACAGATCCCTCGTTTCATATCGCCCTACTTTGCCGCATCAATCCAGCTGCAATCAACAAATATGAATCACTCAACGAGTTCTGGATGGTTCCTTCTTAGCCAGCCCTTAACCTCAGCCAATAGAGCTTTCGCTTCTGCCATACACGTCTTTGCCGAGACTTCATCCAAGTCGGCACCCGTATAATCGGACAGATTGCGTTTTGTCCGAAGCTTGTCGAGCACAATCGTGCGGTCATTCGATATTCCTAGGGTCAACGGCAAGGATTGGATTGCCGTTGCATGGTGGCCAGGGCGATTAGTATCTGGGCGATAACCGCGAGCCTGCAGGGCCACCATGGCCGACTGCATGATGGTTTTGTACGCCGCATCAAAGCGTGTTTCAGTACTGTTCTCTTTGATTCCCGCATCGTGCAAATTGCGGGCGGCGGCGGCAAGCAACTTCGCGATGTGCTGCTTGTCAGGTGCGTGGGCCTTGATCTGGCCAATCTTAAGCAGATTTTCCAAACTCATCGGGGGCTCCAAAGATCATTATTTTCGGCTCGGCCAGTACATGGTGAATAAACGCATCCCTGCTCTTGAGTTTGGCTCTGAAATCTTTCGACCGCAGGATAACTGGGTTGATCTCTCTTCCCAGTTTTTCTTCTGCTTGATGTATCGCCTTGACGACGTCCTCGAACGACACGTTGCCAATGATCATCAAGTCCACGTCACTGTAAGACCCTTCCTTACCTTGCGCGGTCGAGCCGAAAAGAAAAGCCGTTTCGATCTGGTCTTCAAGCGGCGCCAAGGCGTCGCGCAACAAGTCCGCCATGCCGACAGTCTTGCGCAACAGACTGGCAAGCTCTTCGAACACAACACAGCTACGATCCGCTTTGTAGCGGACCTGGTTGCCGACCCGGCACGATCCGACGAGCCCGGCAGCTTTGAACCGCTGCAATTCCCGTCGTGCCGAGCTGGCTGGAACCCCAGTCAGACGCTCGATCTGTCGTAAATGGAAGTCTTCATCCGGCCGCAAGAGTAGCAATGCAAGCAATTTTAGATGGTATTTGCCGAGCAGCAGCCGTACCGGGGTCGTCTCTACGGGCTGGATTCTGACTGTGTTCATAGTGAACACAATTGTGGCATACAAGATAACAGTTATTCAACAGGAGAATTTGCACCCTACCTGTGACCCCCTCTCCATGTCATGGAAGTGTTCTTCTCAAAGATGGCCCGGAGCATCTTGCGCCACATGCGGGTTGGATCGAAAGAGGAACTGATCCGACGCATCGAGGCCTACCGGTGGCAGATGAACCGGGATCCGGTCCCGTTCCGGTCAAAGTATGGGTTCGAAGAACTGGAGCGGTGCACAACCCCCTTGATCCTGAAACAGTGAACTTATATAAGGAACTGACTACTAGGCTCCGGCCGGGCGAGGCCCAGACAGCCAATGGGCCAGCACGATGGCGTTGTTGTGCTGTTCGTCGTGGGCTGCGTAAACCAGGGTGACCGTTGGTTGGCCGGCAATGGCCTCCCGGAAAGCGGCGAGCGCCTCCCCCCGGTCCGCGAGTTCGTCAAGATAACGCTTCTGGAACTCCGCCCAGCGGTCAGGGGCGTGTCCGAACCAAAGCCGGAGCTCAGCGCTCGGTGCAAGATCCCGGACCCAGAAATCGATGGCTGCCCGGGATTTGGACAGACCGCGTGGCCAGAGCCGGTCGACCAGGACCCGGAAACCATCCGACGGTTGAACGTCGTGATAGACGCGCTTGATCCGGATGGTCGGCACCGTCCGTCGCCTCCTTCGCGGGCCACGCTTTCATTTTATACCCCCCCTCCACGCCGGGGAGCGGGGGAACCTTAATCGGGCGATGCGTTCGTGTGGGTGGGCCTCTATCCGGCGCAACAGGAGAGCTGGCTCACATCCAAAGTGAAGGTCTGGGCACACAGTTTGAGCCCCTCGGCCATCGTGAGGTAGGGGAAGAGCGCATCGGCGAGCTCGGCGACCGTCATCCGCTGGCGAATGGCGAGTGCGGCGATTTCGATAATTTCGCCGGCCTCCGCCGCGAGAACCTGCGCGCCGAGGAGCCGACCTCCCGGCCGTTCCGCGACGAGCTGGATGAATCCGGCCGTGTTGAAGTTGGCCAGGGCCCGGGGGATGTTGTCCAAAGTGAGCCTGCGGCTGTCCGCCTCGATTCCCTGCGCGCGGGCCGCCTCTTCGGTGAGTCCCACAGTAGCCACCTGGGGATCGGTAAAAACCACGGCTGGCAGGCCGGTCAGGTCGAGTGCGGCATCCCCGCCCAGCATGTTGATGGCCGCCCGGGTGCCTCCCGCCGCTGCCACATAAACGAACTGTGGCAGGCTCGTGCAGTCGCCAGCGGCATACACGTGTTCGACCGAGGTGCGCAGGTGATCATCGATCCGGATTGCGCCGTTGCGCTCGGTTTCGATTCCGAGAGCCTCGAGATTGAGACTTTGGGTATTGGCAAGACGCCTGGTGGCTACGAGCAGGCGGTCTCCCGTGATCCGCTTGCCCGCAAGTTCGATTTCAAATCGGCCGCCCGCGTAGGCAACCGACCGGATCGCCGTGCCGGTTTGGATGCGCAGGCCTTCAGCGGTGAGATGCCGGGCGAGCTCAGTCCCGATCGCTTCGTCTTCGCGAGGCAGGATGCGGGATTTAAGTTCGATCAAGGTGACCTGCGAGCCCAGGCGAAGGAAGGCCTGCCCGAGCTCGAGCCCGACCGCCGAGCCTCCGAGAACCACGAGATGCTCGGGACATTCCGTGGCACCCAGCGCCTCCGTCGAGGTCCAGTAAGGATGATCCCGAAGCCCCGGCACGGGAGGGATGGCGGGCCTCGCCCCCGTCGCGATAAGAATCCGGTCCGCCTCGACCGACCGGGGCGGTCCATCGACCGGATGCACGGACAGCGCATGGGGTGACTGGAATGCCGCCCGGCCGCGGACGAAACGGATGTTCGGGTTTTCGTCGAGGATGTGCTGATACTTGGCCTGGCGGAGCTCATCCACGCGGGCCTGCTGCTGGGCGAGGAGGCTCATCCGGTTGAGAAGGGGAGGCGAGCGGCTGATGCCGGAGAAGGGGTGGTGCTCGATCTCGTGAGCGATCTGGGCCGATCGGATCAGGATCTTCGAAGGCACACAGCCCACGTTTACGCAGGTGCCGCCCAAGCCTCCCTCCTCGATCATCGTCACCTGGGCCCCTGCGCGGGCGGCACGGATGGCACAGGCAAAAGCCGCCGAACCGCTGCCCAGGATGGCGATCCGGATGGAGGGAGTCCTACCGGAGCCGGTCGGGGGAGCCTCTTCCCGGATGGGCTCCGCTCCATAGCCCATTGAGCAGATCGCCTGGATCAGCGTATCGGCGGGTATCCGGTTCGGGGTGACCACCTCGACCCGGGCATGGGCAAAGGAAACCCGGGCCCGGACTCCAGGCAAGGCATTCAGGGTTTCCTCGATCGTACGGGCGCAGTGATCGCAGGTCATGCCGGTGATGCGGAGGTTCGTGGTTTCGGTCATCGCTCAGTCTCCTTTGGAATGCATGCCCGGCCGCGCCGGTAGTCAGGCAGGATAAACCCTTCACTTGGATGACGGGTCAAGGCCTTGCCCCAAACCGGAACGCGACGCCTTGGATGCGGATGCGGAGACGCCTTGGCCTCCGTTGCGGTCTCAGGGCGGATCGTGTTACACATCGGGAGGGTGACCGTTTCGCGGTGGCGGAGGGCGGGATATGGCGCAGACTCAATTCATCGGCGGGTTGGCCAAGGCGGCTGAAGTTCGCATCACGACCATACGGTTCTATGAACGCAAAGGTCTCCTGCCCAAGCCTCCCCAGAGGCCATCGGGATATCGTGTCTATGGAGAGGAGATGCTCCAAAGGCTCCGGTTCATTCAGCAAGCGAAAGCCCTCGGGTTTTCCCTCCGCGAGATTCTGGAACTGCTCGCATTGCGAGCCGTCTCCGGGCCCACCTGTCTTAGGGTGCGCGAACGGGCGATGAGCAAGATCGGGGAGATGGAGATGAAGATCCGGCAACTCAAACGTTTGCGCAAGGCCCTGGAAAAACTTGTTGCGCAGTGCGAGGCGGGCGGGACCCGAGGCGAGTGCCCCATTCTCGATGTTCTGGACCTCCCGAGCCCCGAACGGCGCGGATGAACGGTCAAAGCCCGGACCGGATCGGAGTGTTCCGAGGGAGTTGGGTCAGGCCATAGGAGCCGCTTGACTTGATACTTAAGTCGAGGGTTTAAAGTAACCAATGACCGCACGGCTCATCCGCCTGCGGTCGATCGTTCGGTATTCGTGAAACTGAATCTGGAGGATGGCCATGTCACGATTGAATCGCGTTTTATTGGGGGTCGCCCTGAGCACTTTGTGGAGTGCGGGCGCGATGCCCCCGGCCCATGCGAACCCCTCAGCCGGAATGAAGGCTCCAGCCGTCGTTTTTCTCGCGCATGGACACAAGGTGTCCCTGGCCTCCTTTCACGGACAGAAAGTGATGCTCTGGCTCTTTTCGACCTGGTGTCCGAGCTGTCAGGCGGGGCTCCCGCTCCTCGCCCGCGACGAGCGGATATTCGCCGCCCACCATCTGCGTCTGATCATCCTCGAGAACTACCACAATGGGGGCTACCCGGGTCCAACTCTGTCCTCGCTTATGAACCGTTATGCTCAAACGGCTCAACGGGCCCAGAACTGGACAGTCGGTCTGGCGACTCGGAGAACCGCTGCGGTCTATAACGCCCGGTCTTATCCGGATATTTTTTATCTTATCCGTCCGGATGGAACGATTGAGAAGGTTTCGAGCGCCCCTTCCGCCCATCTCAAGACGATATTGGATTTTGCGAAAAGCTGAGCCGTGAAAAATCTGCTGCCAGCGCTCCGTGAAGTCTTTGCCGCCCCCTCGTCTTGGATCTTAGGCGTCCTGAGCTTCGTAATTTTTCTCTTGATTTACCTTGTGACCCTGCCCGCGACGTTCACGGGTGGGCAGATTGGCCTTCAGGCGCTCACGTTCGTGACGCCAGAGCTGATTGGCTGGTCGGTGCTCTTCTCAGCGCTACTGAGCCTGCTCGTTCCCATGACTGTCTATCTCCTGAGACGTGGATACCAGGCACGGGGCGGAGTCGGTGGGGCTGCGGGTGGACTCGCCATCAGTCTTGTGACTCCTCTTCTCTGTTGTTCCCCGGTTCTGCCGATTGCCTTCAGTTTGCTGGCGGGGTGGATCCCGCTTTTGGCGGGCGGGGCGGGCGGGGCGTTTCAGGGTTTTCTCGCCACCCACGAATGGCTGTTCTTCACCATCTCGGCACTCATGCTCGTGGGAGCCGTGTTCTGGAACGCCCGCGAGGTCGCGAAGGGCGGCCGCTGTGAAACCAGATGATGATCGAGTCCAGGCTCGTGCCAGGCCCGGAGCGAACCGGATCCGACCGGATTCACCGGATGCCTCAAGTGCGTTACGCAAGATCCGGTGTCCATCAACCCAAGGTACCGTCTCACGGCATGGCAATCTCTCCTGTCGACGGGTCTCATGGGTTACTTTATCCCGGATTTTTTTCAACGCCGATCCCCGCGAGCGCCTACTCGGGCAACAAGATGTCTGTACTGTTCGCAATCGTGGACCTTGGAGCTTGGCTCCTCGCGAGTATCAGTGTCAAAGGCTTCTGCCTCTCGACGTTGGATGGAGCTCCCTGCACATGGAGCTACGTCTGGACGGATGACACGAACTCGACGGCCGGGCTGGAGGAGGCTTTCGCGATCTCAGCTCCGCAGCAGGCGGTACAAATTCCCGCGAGCGTGGCCAGCACGTTCACCGGAGCCTCACAAGCCAGCGCTGTCAGCATTTGGCTCGATCAGAAAAGTACTGCATATGCTCTGCCGCTCGGAACCATGTTTCTGACGGTTTTCCCGGATGGTTCGAGTGCGGAATACCAGGTCACGGGAACCAGTCCGAGGAGTTACAGTTTTGTATCCAACACGGACCATGCCGCCAACGGCGACCCCGAGAACGACAGCGGCCAGCTGATCAGTGCGCCGTCTTTATCCCAGAGACCCAAGTGGTGACCTTCGATCCCAAGAAGCTCTTGGCGCAAATTGCCTGGAGCCAGAGGGTGAACGAATCGACCTTGGGGCCAGGGCCACATTGGTCCTCGCTGAGTGATACAGCATCGCTGAGCAGCGTGCTAAGCTTATGCAACACCGTTACTTGTACCGACATGGGTCCGTTCCAGTTTGATTCGGATGCCATATCAAGTGGCTCCCCTTGAAGGAGTCACCGTCCAGGTGTAGTACTGTCGTTTCTTGATCCAGTAGAGATGGCATCCACATGTCACGAGACGAATCCGTCACAACACCCCGAGTTATCTTTCTCATGATCGGTGTATCACTTCTGGCCTTTGCCGGATGCTCGTTCGGTCCCCACGTCGTTGGTCCTGCTCATACATCTGTGGCCACCTTAAAAATCAAGGGTTCCGGTCGATCTTCGCCACTCTCTCACCATGTTTCCGGGAAGGGTGTGGTGACCTATTTCCTGCCTCCAACGCACTACCGTGTGGTGGCTCGACTTGATGCTACGGGATATGGTTCTGTATTTGGTAATGGATGGCATGTAGGCATGGACTACCGGGTGATTGAGCGTCTGCGCCGTCAGGCCAAACGTCTCGGAGCCAATGGGGTGCTCTTAGAGCAGCGCTGCGGAGTGAGCTGTGTGATCAAATCCAACGGTCATGCCAGTGCTCCCTTACCAGCTGATTTTCGGCTCTATCGTGCCGAGGCCATTCGCGTGACCGGCCCCGCCTGTCCGTTCCCTACGAGACTGTGTGACTGGCTCGAACCGAGCCACGCAGTTGCAGAACAGGCTCGGAATCCGGGTCGGTTTTTCTCAAGCGATCAGACAGCACTGACAACCCCGTCACTCCCGCAGACTGTTCTCGGACAGTCGGTGGGGCAACTGAAGCAGATACACATATCATGCAGAATATTCAGTGGGGGTTTGAGTTTATTCCCATCGCACACCCCAACGCGCATCGAGGCGCGGGTTGGCCGCAATGGGCAGGTCGAGACAGTGCGGATAATCCAGATGGGTCGGGATCGCAGCATGGCAGGTTCTACACTCGCACTGGCACATCTTTTAGGGGTCATCCGCCGCTGGCGATTTCAACCCCTGATGATCCAAAGCAAGCCACACGCCTTTGATTTTCTCATACTCCTGAAGAGTATCGGCTGGGAGGCTTGGCATCAGAAGCATGTACCCTATATCTGCCAGGACAATCGCGTCCGCGCGTGGGCTCCCACATGGTATGTCTACCTGCCAAAACCAGGGAGCAATGCACTCCCGCTGGCCGTGGCAATGCGGCACCATGTGCGATAAGGTCCTGCTGTAGGCATGGGAAA
>JAJZBR010000064.1 GCA_021798795.1 Pseudomonadota bacterium | reverse complement strand
ATCCGGTCCCGGGAACTTTCCCCAAGCGGGCCGGTCGCAATAATAGCACTCGGTTTACCGCCACTTCGGGCATGCCGTGCCGATCCAGGCGGATCTTTCGTATCGCTCGCGAAGCGGGAGCATGGTCATCAACCCCCAAACCCAACCCCCGGCACGGATCTCGGTCTGTTTTTCCCTTGTCGTCCTGGCCGGTCTTTGCGGAATGATCCCCACCCGTGCGATGGGCCAAGCCGCCTCCCCCACGCGGCTCCATGCTTCGCACACCTCCCGTAAGGCGCGCCGGCGCGATCGGCATGACCACTGGGAAATCCGGTTCATGCGCGGCACCCCGGGCGGATATATCGAGGTGCGGGAAAATGCCGTGCGCGGCACCCCCCTGCCTTTGGGCAGCGGTCTCGGCCTGAGCCCGCTCATTCGTCTGCGCATCGGCTGGTCCACAGCCATCGGGCCGAGACAGCGCCTTGTGCTGCGCCTGGATCTTTCGCAGTTCACGGGCTCCGAGACCTTCCCGCATACCATTTACTTCAATGGTGTGGGACTGGTCCCGGACCGGCCCGTGGAGAGCGACACCCCGGTCGTGAACGACTGGCAGCTCACGGCCCTCGACCGGGTGCATCTCGTCTCATGGCTTGGAAACCGGCTCCGCGTGGACGGAGAGTTTGGTTTCACCTATGTGGGCCTGACCTACAAGCTGAGCGGCACCCCAGTTGGCGCCACGAGCCCGAGCCAGATGAGCGGGAGCCGGACCATGGAGGATTTCATCACCCAGGAACTGCCGGTCCCCGAGATCGGGCTCCGTGTGGAAGGGCGGCTCACTCCGCACTGGATGATCGTGGGAAGCCTCATCGGCGGTCACCTGCCGGATCTCTACAGTCTCCGCAACGAGGGTGGCAAAGTATTCGTCACCCAGACCAACCGGGAAATGAATCTCGGCGTGCGCTACCGCCTGAGCGGGGCGTGGGCAATCGGATTCGGCGCCTACACCCGCTATTACATGCAGCATGAAATCAGCGCCCAGGACGGGAACTACATCCGGATGAGCGAGCATGGACTCTATCTCGGCTTGAGCGGCCGGTTCTGAATCATCGAAGATGAAATCCCTTCCCCGCCCCCACCTTTGCGCACCAGCGCCTGGTAGGCGCGAGGCGTGAGGCCGACCCGGGCCTTGAATGTACGGGCGAAGGCGCTCTGATCCCCATACCCTGAAGCCATGGCAACTTGCGCAATGCTTTCGCCTAGGGCGAGGCGGCGCCTCGCCGCTTCGATGCGGATCTGGCCGAGGAGCTGGCCAGGGGTGAGGTGAAACACCCGGAGCGAAAGCCGCTCGAGTTGTCCCACGCTCAATCCGAGTGCGCGGGCAAGATCCCCGATACGGATGGCTTCCGCATAACGGGTTTCGAGGTGCCCGACCATGTGCCGGAGCCGCCCATAGTCCGGATGCCGGACGTCGGGTCGATCGAGATCGCGCGACAGCCCCATGAGGCCCCGAATCTCCCCATTCACCCGAAGCGGCCGCTTGGTACTCAAACACCACCCTGGGTGATGGTTCGGGTAGAGATGAAGTTCGAGTTCGTTCCGGATCACCTCCCCCGCGAGGACCCGCCGGTCCTGAAGATCGTAACGGGCTCCGAGTCCGGCGGGAAAGAGATCGGACGCACGTCGCCCGATGACTTCCTCCCGCCGCGCGAGCCCGAGACGGTGAAGGAGCGTCCGGTTGGCGTGACTGTAGCAACCCCGCCGGTCCTTCACGAAAAAAACAACATCCTCAAGGGTGTCGAACAGGCGTTCGAGCTCATCTGCGGATATTTCCATGCCCCACCTCCGGGATCCGATTATGCCGAAATCGGCCTGAGATTTCGCGAACCCGGTCAAGACACCACGCATCCCGTAATCCATGATAGCGGGTATGCATGCCCTTCAAGTGATCGATTCACACACCGGTGGCGAACCGACGCGTGTCGTGCTCACAGGCTTTCCGGATCTCGGATCGGGTCCCCTGGCCGAGCGCCGGACTCTCCTCGCAAAGAACCACGCTGCCTTCCGCGCGGCGATTGTGTCCGAACCGCGCGGCTCAAATGCCCTCGTCTGCGCCATCCTCACACCCCCCTTCGATCCCACCGCGCTGGCTGGCGTCCTCTTCGTCAACAACGTGGGTACGCTCGGGATGTGCGGGCACGGCATGATCGGACTCGTCCATACGCTCGCGAGCACCGGTCACATCGATACGGGAGTCTACCGGATCGAAACCCCGGTCGGGATGGTCCGGGTCGAGCGCCACGAGGATGGCAGCGTCACGGTAGAGAATATCGAGAGCTACCGGTTGCACAAAGCCATCCCGCTCGATATTCCAGGTCATGGCCGGATCACGGGCGATGTCGCCTGGGGCGGCAACTGGTTCTTCATCACCGAAGATCTGCCCGCACCGCTCGCGCGCACCAACCTCGAGGTGCTCACCGCCTACACGACGAAGATCCGGCAGGCACTCGAAGCTGCAGAAATCTGCGGTGAGGCCGGAGCCCTGATCGATCACATCGAACTCCAATCCCCCTCCCCGACCCCGAATCTCGACGCCCGGAACTTTGTCCTCTGCCCAGGCATGGCCTATGACCGCTCACCCTGTGGAACCGGAACCTCGGCGACACTCGCCTGTCTCGCACAGGACGGCCGCCTCGCGCCCGGGGCAATCTGGCGCCAGGAAAGTTTCGTGGGAAGCGTCTTCGAAGCCTCCTACCGGGAGGGATCGCGCGGGATCTGGCCCCGGATCCGCGGACGCGCCCATCTCATCGCATACGCCCGTCTCGTCATCGACCCGGCTGATCCGTTTGCCTTTGGCATCCCATGAACCCCGACCTCATCGTGATCGGTGCGGGCATCGTGGGCGCAGCGGCGGCGCTCGCCGCCACTCAGGCCGGGCTCGAAACCGTCATCGTCGAATCCGCCGTCCCCGGAGCGGGCGTCACCGGGGCGGGCATGGGCCATCTCGTCATCCTGGATGATGCACTGCTTGCACTCTCGGCCCGCTCGCTCGAACTCTGGCGCGCGCTGCCCGATCACGCAGGGAGCGAATACCGGAATACCGGAACCATCTGGGTTGCGGAGACTGCGGACGATCTCGCGGGCCTCGCACAGCAATCCATCCACCTTGAAGCCCAGAACGTCACTTCCCGACTGCTCGATGGCGCGAGTCTCCAGGCACTCGAACCCGATCTCGCCCGCGATCTTCCAGGTGGACTCCTCGTTCCGGACGATGCCATCGTCTACGCCCCGAAAGCCCTTGCCTATCTCCTCGAACAGGCCCGATCGGCGGGCGCCCGACTGCTCCTCGGCCGGAGGGTCACGAGACTCACCGGGGGAGGTGTCCGGTTCGCTGACGGCACGACGCTCACAGGTGCCGTTCTGGTTGCGACCGGCTCCCAAGGTTCCGAGCTGCTCCCGGAGCTACCCATCGCCCCGCGCAAGGGCCATCTCGTCGTAACCGAGCGCGCAAGCGCATCGATCCGTCATCAGCTGGTCGAAGCCGGCTACCTTCGCACCGTTCACGAACCGGGGCAAGCCACGGTCGCGATGAATGTCCAGCCGCGACCCGAAGGTCAGCTCCTCGTCGGATCCTCCCGTGAATCCGGTATCCAGGATCCCGGAGTCTCGCCCGGGATCGTTGCCCGGATGTTGAGGCGGGTGTTCCGGTTTCTGCCGACACTCCGGGAACACTCTGCGATCCGGATCTGGAGCGGATTCCGGCCGGCTACGCCGGATGGGCTGCCCTACATCGGGCGCATCCCCGGACGAGGCCAGGTCTGGGCTGCCCTGGGACACGAAGGTCTCGGGATCACCACTGCAACCGGAACCGCCGAACTTCTGGTCGATCTCATGCTTGAGCGCAGAGGCCGAATCGATCCCGCCCCCTTCGACCCGGCCCGGCGGATGCTCGCACCATGAAGACCATCGCGCTCACAGTCGACGGCGTTGCGGTCACGGTCGTGGAGGGGGCGAGCGCGGCAGCCGCAGTCGCCGCCCGGACGCATGTCTTCCATCACTCCCGGACGGGCCACCCACGCGGCCCCTTCTGTGGCATGGGCCAGTGTTTCGAATGCCGGATCCGGATCAACGGGCGGCTGGCACTGGCCTGCCTCGAACGCGCGAGCTCCGGAATGGCCATCACAACCGGTGCCTGAACACTTCGATATCCTGGTCCTGGGCGCAGGTCCAGCCGGACTCGCCGCCGCCCGGACGGCTGCCCGTTCGGGGTTGACGGTCGGGCTCGTCGATGAACAATCCGCACCGGGCGGGCAGATTGGTCGCCGCCCCATCTGGCTCCGGCCCAGCCGGCTCCGACCCAGCCGGGCGTTCCGTGAGACGATTGATGCACTTCGATCCGATAGCCGCATCACCTATTTTCCCGGTGAGCGCGTGGTGGCCTGTGAAAAAGGACCCGCGCTCGTGACCGAAACGCCCCATGGGTGCGCGATGCTGACCGGCGGATCTCTGATCCTCGCAACCGGTGCGCGCGAACTCGTCCTGCCGTTTCCCGGTTGGACGCTTCCGGGCGTCATGGCTCTCGGGGGGCTGCAGGTGCTGGCCAAGGGAGGCTGGCCGGTTGCAGGAGGGGGAATCGTACTCGCGGGATCCGGCCCGCTTCTCCTCGCAAGTGCCCGCACGCTGAGACAGGCGGGTGCGCAGATCCATGCCATCGTCGAACAGGCATCGCGTCAAGCCGTCCTCCGTTTCCTCGCCGGACTCCCCGCCTGGCCCACCAAGGTTCTCCAAACCCTGGCTTTCGCCCCCGGAATGCTCCGGATGGGCTACGAGACCGATGCCTTTGTCGTGGAAGCGCTGGGTCAGGGAGTGCTCGAAGCCGTTCGCATCGAATCACGCGGGCGCAGGCGGATCGTGCCCTGCAGCTACCTCGGGATCGGCATGGGACTCATCCCCAATGTGGAGGCAGCACGCGGGCTCGGTTGCGCGCTCGAGGGGAACCCCCACCCGGCCGTGGCAGTGAACGCTTTCCAGGAAACGAGCCAGCGGGGGATCTACGCCGCTGGTGAAATCACCGGGATCGGTGGAGCCGAACTCGCCCGTCTGGAGGGTGCCATCGCAGGTTATGCGGCGGCCGGCAACCTCACCCGGGCACGGGCACTTTCAGCCCGCCGGGCGCACTGGATGCGATTCGGAGCGCATCTCATGCGGCAGTTCGCCCTCCGGGATTCGATCCGTCAGCTGGCCGAACCCATGACCATCATCTGCCGCTGTGAAGATGTGACCTTGGGCGCGATCGACCAGGTCTCCGATGCGGGTACCCTGAAACTGCTCACACGCCTCGGCATGGGCGCCTGCCAGGGACGGATGTGCCAGCCGGCACTTGCCGAACTCCGCCCGAGATATCGCCCGGGCGCAACATCCGGTATCCCGCGCCCACCCCTTTTCCCTGCCCGTCTCGAAACGCTCGCGGGTCTCGCACCCGGGGAGCCCCTTTGATTTTTCCGACTCTTAAGGAATAACCGCCATGAACGACTTCAATCCATTCCGGGGAGTCCTCCCCGCGATCACGACGCCATTCGATACGGATGGCCAGGTTGATCACGCCGCGCTTGCCACTCACGCGCAACACCTGGTCGGCGCCGGTTGCCGGGGCGTGATTCCCTTGGGTTCGCTCGGTGAGGGTGCGACGCTCGCGCCCGAGGAAAAATCCGCGGTCGTCCGAACCCTGATCCAGGCGGTTGGGCACGAGGTTCCCGTGATCGTGGCCGTGGCCGCCCCCTCGACCCGGCAGGCAGTCGATTTCGCGCGCGAAGCCGAGAAGCAGGGCGCCCAGGGGCTGATGATCCTGCCACCCTACGTCTATCCGGGCGACCCGGTCGAGATGGAACGGCATGTGGGTGCCGTATTCGAGGCCACTCCCCTGCCCGGCATGCTCTACAATAATCCCATCGCCTATCACACAGACTTCTTGCCGGAGGCGATCGTGAGACTGGCCCGGGCGCACCCTAATCTTTGCGCGGTCAAGGAATCCTCGGGCGATATCCGTCGAATCCACGCCCTGCGCGCATGCATGGGCGATGCGCTCGCGCTTCTCGTTGGCGTCGATGATCTTCTCGTCGAATCCGTCCAGGCCGGTGCAACCGGATGGGTCGCCGGGCTCGCAAACGCATTTCCCACCGAGTCGGTGCGGCTCTTCGATCTCGCCCGCGCGGGCCCGGGCGCATCTTTGGACACGCTCTACCACTGGTTTCTCCCGCTTCTCAGGCTCGATGCCGAAGTTCATTTTGTCCAGGCCATCAAACTCGCCCAAGCGAGCGTCGGTCTCGGCAGCGAACGGGTACGACCGCCACGCCTGCCGCTTGCTGGAGACGAGCGCGCAGCCGTACTGGCTCTGATCGAAGCGGCACGCATCGGGGGGGGCGCATGAACTTTGCGCCGCTTCTCGTGAATGGCGGATTTGCACCCTCGCAGGATGGTCTCGGAGGATTTTCGGCCGCAAACCCCGAAACGGGTCTCCCGATTCCGGGCGGTTTCCCGACGAGCGGTCCGAATGACCTCGAGAACCTCATCGCCGCAGCCAGCCGGATCGCCCCCGATTTGGCCGAGGAGGATCCCGAAAAGATCGCGCGCTTCCTTGAAATCTATGCCCTGCGCATCGACTCGCGCGGAGTGGGTCTCGCAGGTCTCGCCCATGAGGAAACCGCGCTTGCCGTCACACCCCGACTGACGAGCATCGAGATCCCGAGAACCGTGGCCCAACTGCGCGAAGGGGCCCGGATGGCCCGCAGCCGCAACTGGACGGAGCCTACTATCGACACGTCAAACGGCATTCGATCCTGCCGGGGTCCGCTCGGCCGGCCCGTTGCAATTTTCGGACCGAATAACTTCCCGTTTGCCTTCAACGCGCTCTCTGGAGGCGACTTCGTCTCCGCGCTGGTTTCCAGAAATCCCGTCATCGCCAAAGCCCACCCCGGTCATCCCCATCTTTATGAAGCGCTCGCACATTTCGCGCTCGAGTCGCTCGTGGAGGCGGATTTGCCGCCGGCGTCCATCCAGCTCTGCTACGACCTCCCCGATGCACTGGGCGGAAAGCTCGTCTCAGATCCGCGTCTCGGAGCCGTGACCTTTACGGGCAGCCGGAGGAGCGGGCTCATTCTCAAGGCCCATGCGGATCGTGCCGGGATCCCGTTTTATGCAGAGCTGTCCTCGATCAACCCCGTCTTCATCCTCGCGGGCGCCTTGCGCGAGCGGAGTTCCGCGATCGCACAGGAGGTTTTGCACGCCTGCCTGCTCGGAGCGGGGCAGTTTTGCACCCAGCCGGGACTCCTCATCGTCCCCGACTCGACGGATGGACGCGAGTGGATCACGACGCTCGCCCGGGGGTTTCAGGATGCCCCGCAGCAGACGCTTCTCGGCGCCCGGGTACGCGAGGGCTTCCAGGCTGCACTCGAGATCTGGCGCAGAGCGGGAGCACACCCGATGACGCATGGCGCGGCGGGAGCTCCGGCAGGCGGCTTTCGGACTCACCCCACCCTCTACCGGGTCGATGCAAAGACCTTCCT
>JAJZBR010000012.1 GCA_021798795.1 Pseudomonadota bacterium | reverse complement strand
GACTGACAGGGGCTATCGTAGGAGCACAGGATGTCGGTTCCGTGTCGTTTTTATGTCAGCCATGTGACACGCCCGGCATCCCTTGAGGCCGGGCCGGATGGCTGACGGACGAGCACAGGCCATTCCCCAAACCCGGTCTTGAACCCGGCGCCCATCGAGACTCCTTACCAGCAGCCGGATCCTTTTCAGGAGCAGCATTCCCCCATCTGCCACCTCCCCAAACCGGACAGCGGGTTTCGAATGGCTTCCGGGCAATCCGAGCCTATCCAAATGATCCGCTTCGGGCGCGCTGGCGTGCGCCCGGCAGGCGGCCAGGATGCGGCCATCCATACACCGCACCGTCGTCTACGAACAGGCCCTGCGGTCAAAGCATCCCAAGCGCGGGAGCCAGCAGATCCGCCAATGGTCGCCGCCTTACGAAGTGTGGTTGAACCGTCCGACTGTCGGTCACCGCAACCGACTGGCACCCGAGAAAACCGTTCGGAAGGTGGATACCGTATCCCAACCGAGGATGATATTATGGCGGCCGAGGGATGGGGGTGATCAGTGGCGTTTCATCCACAAGGGCGGGATGCCATAATGAGTGGATTGGTTTCTCACGCCCAATCCGATTCCGATAACGATCCATACTGGCTGGCCATCCGGCTGACTCTGGTTCATCGCGATCGAGAAACTGCTATGCCGATATCCCACTCCACCCAGCAAATCAAGCGGACCTACCACTCCGCGCATGACCCCTGTTGTCCACATGCGAGGCATAGCCGTACTTCTGCGACGGGCCTCGCCCATCAAACTGATCCGGCATGAAAACCAGGACTCGCCTGATTCTCTTGGCACTGCTCCTGATCGCATTCTGGGGTGGGCGCTCAATCTGGCATCACGTACAAACGCCCGATGGGACCACTCCCGCCCGGATCTATCGCCTGGGCCGGGTGGTATTCAGGCCCTGCACCCTCGATCAGCCCCAGAGCGGCTTGGCCACTCGAGCCTGGTGTGCACCCTTCCACGTCCCAGAGAACTGGGCGCGGCCCGATGGGCGCCAGATCGCACTCAGACTGGCTTTGATCCGCTCCACCGCATCCCATCCGGCTCCCGATCCGGTCCTGTACCTGGCCGGTGGCCCCGGGCAGTCGGCCATTGACACCTGGCCCGTGCTCGAACCCGCGCTTCACGGTCTGCTCGCAAACCGCAACGTGATCCTGCTCGATCAGCGTGGAACGGGCGGGTCGACCCCGCTGACTTGTCCACGATCCCGAACGGGGCGATCCGCAAGAGCCGCCCCGGCAAGCGATTCGGGCACAAGCAGCCATGAGCGCCTCACCCGGCTCAAGGCCGAGACACGCGCGTGCCTCGCCGCACTCGAAAAACGTGGACTCAACCCGGCCGATTTCACCACCACACAGGCGGTCAGAGATCTCGGCGCACTGCGCCAGGCGCTCGGCGATCCCAAGTTTGATCTCGTGGGCGTCTCTTACGGCACCCTCGTGGCCGAGGAGTTCATGAAGCGCTATCCCCAAGCGGTGCGCAGCGCGATTTTGGACAGCGTCGTGCCCGATCAGCTGATCGTGGGCCAGAACTTCGGTGTCAATCTTGACCAGGCCCTGCATGCGGACTTTGCACTCTGCACCCAGAACGCCGCCTGTCGCAAAGCCTTCGGCAACTCCTGGACGACCCTTGTCGAGCTCAAGCGGCGTCTGGCCCGGCATGCACCCTGGGTGCGTTTCCGTACGGCGGGTGATTTCCAATCCGTGCGCGAGGCGCTGACCCCGAACCGGCTCGTGGAACTGGTCCGCTTCTATGCCTACTCGTCGGCGACCGCGGCACTCTTGCCACTCGTGTTGCATGCAGCAAGTGAGGGTCATTACGCGCCGCTTTTGGCACAGAGCCGGTTCATGAGCCAAAGTGTCACACAGAGCCTGTACGGCGATATGCAACTTTCGGTATTGTGCAGCGAGGATGTACCCTGGCTGCACGCCACACCAGCAGAAACCGCCTCGCTGCTCGGCGATACCCCGATCAAAGAGTTGCACACGGTATGCGCGATCTGGCCGCATGGAGCGGTTCCGACCGACTTTCATGCACCGCTTCGAAGCAGCATCCCCACTCTCATTCTCGAAGGTGAGCTGGATCCGGTCACCCCGCCGCGCTACGGCACCCGAGTGCTGCGGGGCCTGAGCGATGCGCGCCTCTTGATTGCACCCGGTCAGGGTCACAACGTGATCGGAATCGGCTGCATGCCACATCTGGTCCAGCGTTTCATCAAACGCCCCGATCCAAGCCGTCTCGATGCGAGCTGTCTCTCGCGACTCGGACCGATGCCACCGTTCCTGAACTACAACCGAGGCGCGCCATGATCGAAGTTCAGAATCTCCACAAGACGTTCGGCAAAGTGCAGGCGGTCGCAGGAGTGAGCTTCACCGCGCCGGACGGGCAGATTACCGGCCTTTTGGGCCCGAACGGGGCTGGCAAGACGACCACGCTCCGCATGCTCTACACGCTGATGTCCCCGGAAACCGGAACCATCCGCATCGATGGGATCGACGCGAGAAACCAGACACTGGATGCGCGCAGGCACTTGGGTGTACTGCCCGATGCACGCGGACTCTACAAGCGCTTGACCGCACGCGAGAACATTGCCTACTTCGCACGCCTGCACGGACTGGGCGGGAAGACGTTAGGGGTACAAGTGGACGCCATCATCAATCTCCTGGCCATGCAGGATATTGCGGATCGTCGCACGGAAGGGTTTTCGCAAGGACAACGCGTCAAGGTGGCACTGGCACGCGCGCTGGTGCACCAACCGCACAATCTCATCCTGGATGAACCCGGCAATGGCCTCGACGTGATGGCGACTCGTGCCCTGCGCGAGTTTTTGCGCCAACAGCGCGCGGAAGGCCGCTGCGTACTCTTTTCCAGTCACATCATGCAGGAAGTGACCGCCCTATGCGATCGCATCGTCGTGATGGCAAAGGGTCGTGTGGCCGCAGAAGGCACGGCGGAGGAACTGCGGGCGCGAACCGGTGCCGCGAACCTCGAGGATGCCTTTGTCAGCCTGATCGGAACCAGCGAGGGTCTGGCCGCATGAACCGCACGGGCTCGATTCGGTTTCTGACTGCCGCCTGGACAGTTTATTTCAAGGAAGTGCGCGAAAACCTGCGCGACCGGCGCACCGTGATCAACGCACTCGTCACGGGACCGCTTCTCGGACCGATCCTCTTCGGGCTGATCTTCAGTTTCACCCTGCATCGGCAACTGGCCGAAGCCATCCGCCCCCTGCCCGTTCCGATCATTGGAGCCACCTACGCGCCCAACCTGATCCACGCGCTCGAAGCCCAGGGACTCGTTGTCCAACCCGCCCCAAAGAATGCCGCAGCCGCGATCCGTGCCCATCGGGCCCAAGTGGTACTCGTGATCCCGCCGGGCTACGATCACGCTTGGCGAGCCGGTCAACCTGCTGGCATCGAGCTTTACTATGATTCGGCACGCCAGGGCAATCGCACTCCCCTCGCGCGTCTCAAGAAAATGCTCCGGACCTACTCCAATCTCATCGTCGCGCAACGCCTGCTTGTCCGTGGCATCTCACCCCTCCTCCTGCACCCGGTCGTTCCTGAAGATCGCGATCAAGCCACCCCAGAATCACGCAGCGCACTGATGTTCTCGATTCTGCCCTATTTCTTTGTGCTCACGGTCTTTCTGGGCGGCATGTATCTTGCGATCGATACAACTGCCGGCGAACGGGAACGCCAGTCGCTCGAGCCGCTCCTGGCCAACCCGGTCTCTCGCGGCGCCATTCTCTCCGGCAAGCTGGCCGCGACAGCCAGTTTTGCCCTAGCCAGCCTTACCCTCAGCATCGTGGCGTTTAGCGTGGTGGGGCATTTTCTGCCCGTTAGGAAGCTCGATGTGGTACTGGATCTCGGATTACGCTTCGCACTCTATGTCCTCCTTCTGATGTTGCCGCTCGCCGTGCTTTTGGTCTCGCTCCAAACCATCGTCGCGGCCTTTGCCAAAAGCTACCGCGAGGCCCAGACCTATCTCTCGATCCTGATGCTGCTGCCGGTCATTCCCTCGCTCTTGCTCTCAGTCATGCCCCTTCAGGCAAAGCCGTGGATGTACTTCGTCCCACTCTTGGGCCAGCAGCTTGGCATCATGGATCTCGTGCGTGGCGAAACGCTCGGCACAATCGAGCTATTCAGCTGTCTTTTGGGCACGAGTCTCGCCGCCGCGCTGGCGTGTGTTCTCGCAGGCAAGCTCTACGCCAGCGAACGGCTCGCCATATCAGCATAGGGTGGGCCCAAGGCATACGCTCGGGGACTCGCCCGTCTTTCAAGAGCCCTGCCGGACAGACGGATTTCCGCAGCGACTGCGAAAATGCTACGCCTGTCCGGATCCATCCGATCCCGGTTCCGGATCAGGGATGGGATCCCACTCCGGGACCGATATAACGCCTGAAAAACGCCAAAATGGTCCGGTAGGCCAAGACCCGGTGGCGGGTTTTGAAGAAGCCGTGTCCCTCGTTCGGCTCGAACAGGGTTTCAAGCGGGGTTCCATGGTGGCGAATGGCGGAAACCATCTCCCGGTATCCCGCAACCGGCGCCCGCTCGTCGCGCCCACCTTGAAGCAGCAAAACCGGCGCCTTTAGGCGATCCGCCTGATCGACGGGCGAGTAGGCCCTGAGCTCGGCCTGATTGTTCCCGAGAACCGTATGGAGATAGTAGCGTCCATACCGGCTGCGGTCGATATCCTCCGTACGCGTGAACATCATGGGCAGGTCATAGACGCCGTCATAACCCACCACGCAGTGGTACAGCCCGGGATAACGCTCAGCGTTCATCAGCGCGGCATAGCCCCCATAGCTCCCCCCATAGATGCAGATCCGCTTGGGATCGGCGATCCCCTTCCGGATCGCCCACTCCACGCCACGTGCGACATCGGTCTGCATGGTCGAACCCCAGTGCCGATAACCGAGTTCCTGGAAAAGCGCCCCGTACCCTCCGGATCCCCGGTAGTTCATCTGAAGAACCGCATAGCCGCGATTGGCAAAAAGCTGCACGGTCGGATGCCACATCCAGCTGTCCCGAATGGTGTAGGGCCCGCCATGCACCTCGACAATGAGCGGAAGGTCATGGGCGGGCGCATGAGGAGGCAAAGTCAGATAACCATGAATCCGTACCCCGCCCAAGCTCGGGAAAACGATCGGCTTCATGGTGGCCAGTCCATGGGTCGGAATCTTGGCGTCGGCGCGAAACAGATAGACCAGCCGGGGCTTGGGGCGGGCTTCATAGAGGAAGTAACGGCCGGGATCGCGATCACTCCACACCTTGACGATTGCACGGTCTTCGTTTCGGGTCATACTCTTAAGCGAGGCGAACGCTCCGGGGAAATCCTTGACAATGGAAGCTAAGAGCAGAGCCTTCCGGGAATGCGGGTCGATCACGACGAGATGGGGCAGGCTGCCCATGATCCGCAAGGCCACCACGCGATCGCGCGCGTGATTGAAGACGATGCCCCCTCCCTCGAAGAGCGCGTTGTCGGTCACGTCATAACGCGGATTCGCATAAACAAGCTGCTTCTTCTGGTCGATGGGATTGACGCGGTAGAGTCCGATGGTCTTACGGGCGTCATCCGTCTCGGCCAGACCATAAAAACCCTTGCCATGTGCGGTCACGACAAGTGGTCCGGACCCGCCCATGAAGGGATCCTGGCCTTTCAGCATCGCATTGAGCGGCTGCCAGTTCAGCGAATGGGGTTTGCGCCAGTACAGGCGCGGATGACCATTGCCCACGCTCGGCCCGAATGCGATCCGGATCTTTCCGTCGGGGCCCGCCCAAAGCTGCATATCCGGCGCTGGAGCGTTCATGACGGGCACGGAGTGACCGGTATAGATATTGGCCCGGCGGACCATCTCCTGGGCCTCTGTGCCAAACCCGGATGATGCGAAAAGGGCATAACGGGATTGCCCCCTGATTCTCTGCAGGTACAGACTCGGCCCCATGTCACCCGTCGAACCCGCAAGATGGATGCGGTCGTGTCCATCGGCGTTGACTGCCCAGATGCTGCCATTGGCGAAGGGCTGGTTGAAGCCGCCGATCTGTGTCGCTCCTTCCACCAAAAACCGCGTGGGATTGATCCAGACCGAACGGTAAACCAGTTCGCCGACGTTCATCCAGAGGGTCGCAAGCACCTTCGCCTGGTGAGTCTGAAGCAGCGCTCGAAGATCGAGCACATCCACCATCCTTCGATCATGTTTCTTGCGGTCGATGGCAACCACCGAGAGATAGCGCCCGGTGGGGGAAATCCGCACATCCGAAATGGTATAAGGAGACATGAAATCGCGTACCGGAATCTTCGTGGCACCGGCCGAACCAGCCCATCCCGCACCCAGCAAAGCCAAAGTCACCATCACAACCAGCGCCCGCGAACCGGCCGGGCTCCTTGATCCATCGAACTCGTGCATCTGTCATTCTCCGTCAAAAAGTGGGTATTCTAGCAGCTGGCACACCCTCCTAAAAGCTGTTTGCATCCAGAGGGGATGGGATCCGTGATCTTGAGGGCGTCGATATCGTAAATCGCATGGCCAAGCTCCCGTCCCTTGCGCTCAAAACGGGTCGGGATCCGAAAGGGCGAACCCGCATTGACGCGAACCGCCTGGAGGACATAGGACGGATCAGCTCTGAGGCATGCCTGCATGCAAGCCGCGTAATCCGCATCATCGGTTGCAAGATGCAGACCGCCACCGGAATGGAGCGCACGCGCCAGCTGGCCCAGAAAGACCGGCTGAATGAGCCGCCGTTTATGGTGCCGGCGTTTGGGCCAGGGATCGGGGAAAAAGATCAGGGCGCGGGTCAAGACCGCGGGCGGCAGGATCCGCCTGAGGACGTCCGTTACATCGGAAGCGTAAATCCGCACGTTATCGATCGCCTCGCACGCGAGCCTCGCAAAAAGCGCACCCATCCCCGGCCGGTACACGTCGATGCCCAGGAAATCCTGCTCGGGGTACTGCTGCGCCAGAGCGATGAGGTTCGCGCCATCACCGAAGCCAATCTCAAGCGTGAGGAGCGCGCGGCGGCCAAATACGCTGAGCGGATCAAACGCATCGGTCTCACGCAGTCCATAGCGTGGCCAAAGCTCCTTGATGGCCCGCTCCTGACCCTGGGTCAGCCGCCCCCCGCGCCGGGCATAACTCCGGACGCGCCGCAGGGAGGCCATCTCAGGGGGGAGAATCGCGAACGGGGGAGGATGCCCGGGCATGCATCCGCCGGGCCATCGGACCGGCCTGAAAGGCCAGGCGGCCCGCGATCACGGCTTTCCGCATGGCGCGGGCCATGCGCACCGGATCCTGGGCCTCGGCGATGGCCGTGTTCATGAGGACGCCCTCGCATCCGAGTTCCATCGCCTGTGCGGCGTGAGAAGCCGTTCCCACTCCCGCGTCGATGAGAACAGGGATGCGCGCCTCATGCAGAATGAGTTCGATATTGTAGGGATTGAGAATCCCCAGTCCGGATCCGATGGGCGCCGCGAGCGGCATGACCGCCCGGGCACCGGCATCGGCGAGACGCCGGGCCAGAACCGGATCGTCCGTCGTATAGACGAGCACGAAGAATCCTTCCTGGGCGAGTGTTTCCGTGGCCCGGAGTGTCTCGAGTCCGTCGGGATAGAGCGATCCGCCATCACCTATGACCTCAAGCTTGATCAGGGGAGCCCCTCCCAACAGTTCGCGAGCCTGCCGGGCCGTGCGGACCGCTTCTGGGGCAGTCCGGCAACCCGCCGTGTTGGGCAGGATGGTGTAACGGGTTTGCGGAAGATAGTCGAGGAGGCTCGAGCGATTTCGGTCTTGCCCGATGTTGACGCGGCGGATGGCAACCGTGACGATTTGTGCCCCGCTCGCCTCGATCGCATCCCGGGTTTGCTCAAAATCACGATATTTTCCGGTGCCAACCAAAAGACGGGACGTATAAGACCGCCCCGCCAGCTCCCACAGGTCCTGCTCTGCCTCGATCGTTCGCTCTGCCTCCGGCACGCCTTATCCCCCGCCGACTGCGTGAATGATGTCGATCGTATCCCCCTCCTCAATCCGGCACCGTCCATACTCGCCTCGGGGCACGATTTCCCCGTTACGTTCAAGAGCCATTCTTCCATAACCGAGATCAAGACCCGACAGAAGCTCGGCGACCGTGAGTCTCTCGCCAACCTCGTGGGGCTCGCCGTTCAGCACAATGCGCATGAACATATTTTACTCCCTCAGGCGCGCTCCGAATCCGGGGTTTGCAAAGATCCGGACCCGTTTGAGCCCGGAAGCGTAAAATTCCCGACTATCGCGGAATCCAGCCCCAATCGGATCCAGAGACACTTAGCCATGACCCTTGCGCTCGTCGGGCTCAATCACCAAAACGCCTCGCTCAGTCAGCGGGAACCCCTGGCCGTCTCGCCAACGAACTGGATCCGCGAGCTGCACAGGATGCAGGATGCCACGGGAGTTGCCGAAGCGATTTTGCTCTCGACCTGTAACCGGACGGAGATCTATTACCGGACCGGATCCGGCGCGGATCACCCGCTCGATCCCGGGCGGAAGTGGTTCATGGGTCTCGCACCAGAGCGCACAGGGGAGATTGAGCCCCTGCTCTACGGTTATGAAGACCTCGCTGTCGCGCGACATCTTCTGCGTGTCGCGACCAGCCTCGACTCGGAAGTCATCGGCGAACCTCAGATCCTGGGCCAGATCAAGGAGGCCTATGAAGTCGCTCACCAGAGCGGGTTTGTCGGTCAAGCGTTACACGGACTGTTCCAGTTCGTTTTTCTCGCTGCCAAGCAGATCCGCCAGGATTCGGGCGTGGGGCTGCACCCGGTTTCAATCGCTTCATTGAGCGTTCGCCTGTCCGAAGAGATCTTCGACGATTTTCCGGCCCGGACGGCGCTCCTGATCGGTGCCGGAGATACCATGCAACTGGTCAGTCACCATCTGTCCCGGCTGCACCTGTCCCGGCTCATCGTGGCCAACCGGTCTCTCGAGCGGGCCCGGCAGCTGGCCCAGCCGCAAGGCGGGTATGCCATCACACTCGACGAAATCCCGGCCCATCTCGCGGAAGCCGATCTCATCTTTGCCGCTGCACAGGTGACCGAACCGGTGCTGACTGCGCAGGACTTGCGTGCCGCACTGGAACGCAGGCGCCACGCACCGGTATTCATCATGGACCTCGGTCTGCCGCGTAATGTGGACCCGACTGCAGCAACCCTGCCCGCGGTCTTCCTCTATACGCTCGATCACCTGGAGTCCCTTGCCCGAGAAAATAGACGCGAGCGGTACCGGGCTGCGGAAACCGCCGAACAGGCGATCGAGCGGGCCGTTGCGGAGCACGCATCAAACCTGAAGGGGCGGATGGCAACGCCCACAATCTGTGCCCTGCGCGAGCGTGCCCAAAAGACCCGCCAGGACACGCTCCAGCAGGCACGCCAGCTGCTCAGCCACGGCGAATCTCCCGAATCAGCACTGGATTTCCTCGCGCATACGCTCACCAATCGTCTCCTCCACCTCCCAACCGTCCAGCTTCGGGAGGCAGCCCAGGAAGGTCGGGAAAACCTCATCCTCGCGGCACGGGATCTTTTCGGTCTGGAAGAGGATCTCAAGGATCCCCATCCGAACGACACGCCATGAATCCCCGGATCGACCGAGATCAACTCGACCGGATCCTTGAGCGGCATGCCGAACTCACCCGTTTTCTGGCCACCCCCGAGGTCATCGCCGACCGGACTCGCTTCCAGGCTCTGAGCCAGGAGTGGGCGCGCCTCGCCCCCGTCGTATCCGAACAGGCCATCTCGGAAAAACTGGCTCGCGAACGGGAGGAAACCCTGCGTCTCATCCGGTCCCACAAAGACCCCGAACTCCAAGTTTTGGCACGCGAAGAACTCGATCTTCTCACGCAGCGTCTCGGAGAATCCGAAGCCCGGCTCGACCGCTACCTCAATCCCCCCGATCCGCTTGCAGAGGCCAGCCTCTTCCTTGAAATTCGTGCGGGAACCGGCGGAGATGAGGCCGCCCTCTTCGTCGGCACGCTGTTTCGCATGTATAGCCGCTACGCGGAACGTTCCGGATGGTCGCTTGACGTTGTCAACCACCATGCCAGCGAACAGGGCGGCTTCAAGGAAATCATCAGCCGCATAGAAGGAGCTTCTGCCTACCCGCGTCTTGCACACGAGGCCGGTACGCATCGGGTCCAGCGCGTTCCCAAGACTGAAGCCCAGGGGCGCATTCACACCTCGACCGCAACCGTCGCGGTTTTGGCGGAACCCGGCGATGAACTCGGCCCTCCCCTGTTCGTGCCGGGTGATCTTCGCATCGATACCTTCCGCTCATCCGGAGCGGGTGGACAGCATGTGAACAAGACCGAATCCGCCATCCGGATCACCCATCTGCCGACAGGCCTTGCGGTCGAATGCCAGGATGAACGTTCGCAGCACAAGAACCGCGCCCGTGCACTGGCTCTGCTCGGCGCTCGTTTACTCGCGATCCAGCGCGAGCAGGAAGCTGTGGCACGACGCACCCTGCGGCGGGAGATGGTTGGAAGCGGTGATCGGGCCGAACGGATCCGCACCTACAACTATGCCCAGAACCGTGTGACCGATCACCGGATCGGACTCACACTCTATGCGCTCGACTCCATTCTCGAAGGCAATCTGGATCCTCTGATCGCCCCGCTCGCGGCTGCAGCCCGGGAACGTTCAAGGCTTGGGCCCGAAACGGGCTGACGGATCGGCCGCCGCGGGGGCGGATGTTGCAAGGATTTGATTTTCCATAAAATAACTGTAAAGCACCCAGAGGGTGGTGAGCGTATAGAGCACGGCGATCCCCTCAAGGGCGGGACCGAGCCCGATGCGATACCAGAGGGGTAGCCGGCCGAGCCGTGCGACGCGATCGAGCCACACGGTCCAGTTCGCACTCCATCGATTCATGGTGCCGAGTGACAATCCCCCGGGAGAAAACGAAGGGACCTGGTGCCACTGCCCCCGCACCGCCTCGAAAATCGCACTGGTCCAAGGTACCCAGTCGACCAGAAAAAGGAGCAGGTAGGGGACGGTGACCAGCGCCCCGGTCAGTTTCCAGTCGATCCGTGCCAGGCGAAAGCTCGTCACGATGGAAGCCCAGGGCCCGCCCCCCCCCAGAATGGCACAACAGCCGAAGAGAACCCCCCCTACACTCACGATGACCGCTGGCACGAGCGCGATGCCCAAACCGACAATCAGCGCAAAGGAACCCGGCAGCCCAATCAGCCCGAGCAGAGCTGCGACGATCAATCCCAGCAACAGAGCCGGTACGGATACGAGGAGCACTCCCGCCTCGAGCAGCAAGGTAGCAAGAAAATACACCAGGCTACGTTTCAGATACCCGTACCCGCTCAGGCGGAACGACGGATCCGCACGGTACCCGAGACGCCACAAGACCCAGCCGTGATACAGGGAGGTCAGGAAAATGGCCCCGAACAAGGCCAGGAACCCGCCCGGCCAGCTGTCCTCAAGTGCCCGATAAATCGCCGCTCCGATAAAAAAGGTGGGCAGGATGCGCACCCAGAGCCGTCCGCTCTGATCGAGGAGTGCCCGAAACGGCGTACTTGCAGTTTTCCGAGAAGAGTAATAATGTATAGGCATGCTCGTTTGGGGCAACGGTGTTCTAGACCGTATTTAATTTACGGAAGAATGCCGGAATGTGATAGACTCAATATACTATTTTTTTCTGGCCCTCACTGGAGGAATGATTCGATGAAGAAAGCCTTACTGCTCGGCGCAGGGGTGCTCGTTCTTGCCTTGGCTGCATGCAGCAAGACCCCCGCTCCGAAATCAACCAGTCCCGCTGTCTCAAGCAGCAGCACTTCGATGAGCACGACGATGACCTCGACGACCACCATGATGGCCCCCAAGGCGTCGACGGCCGCCAAGGCCCCGAGCATGGCCACCAAGGGCGGCTCGGCGAAAACCAGCTCCTAAGTTCTTAGCTCAGACAGCACATCAACGCGGTTTGAAGCGTTGGGAAAGGCGGGTTTAGCCCGCCTTTCTTTTGTTTTTTGCAGAGCTCTGCCTGGGTGCAGGTTCGCGTGTTATCTGCGGCGGCGCGGACAGCAGAACGGGTTCACCGTCATAGCGTTTCTTCTCGCTCCCGGAACGCTCGCGGTGGTGATTGGCTTGCGGGCACCCGTGTTTAACTGCAATGGGTCTTAGGAAGAAAAGCGAAGGAAAAATTGCTACTCTTCCAATATAGGCCGAAAGCATCGTTACTTCGCGTTTTCGAAAATCTCCGAGGCGAACTTTCGCCCCCTTGTGCGATGCTTCGCCATGGATCTGACGACCACCGAAACCTCAGCCTTGACGGGGCTTTCGATCCAAACCGTGAATGCGATCGTCCCTAGGATCAGGCAGAGGCTTGCGGAAGCCTGCGAACGAGAGTCTCCCCTGATCGGAACCCTGGAAGCGGACGAGTCCTACTTCGGACCGCACCGAATCCGGGGGGGGCGGGGCCGAGGCGCCGGTGGCAAAACGATCGTCTTCGGACTTCTGAAGCGCGGCGATCGGGTCTACACGGAAGTTGTTCCCAATGCGAGCAAGGCAGTTCTCCAAGCGGTCATCCGGGGCAGGGCCGATCCGGAGAGCCTCATTCACACCGACGGATGGCGAGGGTAGGATGGCCTGGTCGACATGGGATCCGATAAACATTTTCGGGTCCATCATGGTCAGAGTGAATTCGCGCGAGGAGCCAACCACATTTCTTCCTATGACCCATACGTCTGGTACCTTGGGCGGATCGTACAAACCGGAGTGCACGAACAGCTTATCGCCTCACCTGGCCTGTACGCAGAGTTGTATAAGAAACAGTTTTTTAAGCTCTGCGCTACCGAATAGCAGAGTCGATTCCAAGTAGGAATTCACCAACCTCGGCTGTTCCATCTATACTCGATGTAGCGGTAAACATGAGATCTAAGATAGAAACTGCCGATGGACAGGACAAAAACATATTGGACAGGCGATCAGTTACAAATCGTCCGCCAAGCGTACGCGAAGCAAATTGCGGCTGCAGCAGGAGTCACTCTTCCGAATATTACGCAAGCCTTCGCGGCTGTGCCGAGAGAGCACTATCTGGGTCAGGGCCCATGGCCCGTCCTGCGAGGACGAAACTACACTTGGACACCAGACGCCGACCCCGTGTACCTCTACACTAACGACATCATAGGCATCCTACCGAGAAAACAGATTAATAATGGCCAGCCCAGCCTGCACGCACGACTGATGGCAGCAGCCAACCCAAGACCAGGCGACCATATCGTGCACATCGGCATTGGCTCCGGATATTACACGGCGATCCTGGCCGAACTCACTGGCCCGTCAGGACGGGTCACAGCAATCGAACTAGATAACGAGCTCGCAAAGAAAGCAAAGATTAACCTTCGTTCTTACAAAAACGTGCGCGTATATGCTGGCGATGGCACGACATTTTCAGTTTCGAACTCCAACGTAATCTATGTAAATGCTGGCGCTAACGACCTCCCGCCATCATGGCTTGACGGGTTAGCAGATGGCGGACGTTTGATTTTGCCTTTAACTACAGAAAATAATTTTCAACTCAGTGCTCACCTGCCACATTCACAGGGAGCAGTGTTTTGTGTAGAGCGGCGTAACGATATATATCCGACACGATGGGTCACAAACGTGAGCATCATACCGTGTGCCGGAGCACGCGACGAGGTGGCTGAACAGGCTCTCGTGAAAGCGTTTACAAAAGGAAACGGGACATCGGTAGGCGGTCTCGTCCGCAGAGGGGACTTGCCGGAAGAACATTGCTGGTTGCGCACACATAACTGGTGTCTCGTACTCGACAAGTATTGGACCGACGCGCAAACGTCAGACTCAAGGCTAGGATAGTGTCCCTTAGTTAACTTTCATAAGTCTTGAGGGTCTCACCGGTGATCCTGACACGGGAGGATAGCCATGAGAACGGGACGACCGAAGATGCAGAAATTGGTTCTGAGCGCCAGGGAACGGGCGCAACAACGTCCCGGATCTCGTCCACCAAATCCAAACTTACATCGCTCGCCATAACGCCACTGCCTGCCCGTTCCTCTGGACCGCCACCGCCGAGTCTACCCTCGCCAAGGTCCAGCGAATTTCACAACTTATCGGTGGGACAGCACATGAGGATACCCCTTGGGATATCATCTGAACCCATGAAGGCATGACTATGGCTTGCCTGGCTCCGGTTCTGAGCGCTACTCGAGAGGAACAGAAGCAGCCTCAAGTGACCCGAAATCTGTTCAGGAAAAGCATGTCAGCTGGTTTGCCTGATCATTACTACGCACTATTTGCCAACCTCTTCTGTAACTCAATTTCCACTGCAAATGCGAATCAGCCTGCTTTCGGGGTGTCCCGTCCCACCAATTCGGGGCCACCGCGACGTTTTCGAACCAGTGCGGGGCAAGCTTGTCCTGTTTCGGCGCAACGTATTGGGGAGCTGTGCTGTGTTTGACCGTTTCGCGGATTTCGACGATCTGCGCAGCGCCGGTCCTCGGGTGTGTTTCGATCTTCCGGCATTCCGCCCAGCGGTAGGCGTCGTCGTGATGTCCTACATAGCACAGCAGTAGGCTCTGCGGCGTGCGGTGCATGATCAGACAGATACCCCGGCTCACTCGCACTGACCAGAAGTTTTATCTCGGGCCTTGTCGAGCTTGTGAAAACTCATTCCCGGATTGGCCGGGTTTATCTGCATGTCAAACGCTGTGGTCTTGACGGCCTTCTGCCCGTCACCGGTCAGACGCGCGAGGCTATCGGTGAAGGTGTCGGCGATGCGGAAGTCCATGTCGATATTCAGGCATTGCGCCAGTCGTCGCCAGGGATGATGCGCTTCATGAACTCGTCGAACAGCGGCACCGTGAAGGCAGTGTCACCATGGCTGGGGCTCCAGATCATGCCCTTTGCGATCAATTGATTTCTCGTCGGTCCTAGCGAAGTAACCTTTCGCTTAAGCTTTTCGGCGATATCGCCGGAACGATGCGGCCCCGGACCAAGGTCTGCCATGGCACGCAGGTAACTCTTTTCCGACGGAGTCAATCGATCAAGGCGCACGCGGAAGAAGCTCTCGTCTAGTCCGGCAATTGCTCCCCTTGATGCAGCACGCACGTCTGCCTGCATGATCGGACTCCTGGCGGCGGCATCCCAGGCCTGCTTGCCCCACTCTTGCAGAAAGTAGGGGTAGCAGTGTGTTTCCCGAAGCAGGCTGTCCAGCGCTTGCTCGTCGATCGCGACACCAAGGTCGGCCAACGGCTTTTCGATCGCCCTCGCCGCCGCGTCATTTCCCAGAGCGCCGACTTCGGGGAATTTGAACAATCTTTCTGCGTACGACTTTGCATCCCCCATATTTCCCCGCAACGGCGGCAGGCCAGCGCCCACCAGCATGACCGGCAGCTTGCGCTGCGCAGTGCGATGGAGTGCAACGATCAGCGCCGCCAACTGGTCTTCTCCGACGTACTGCAACTCGTCGATGAACATCACAAGCGCCGTGCCGGCCCCTTGCGCTGCCTGCCCTGCAGCCTCCAGCAGAGCCTGCAGATCATGCTCGAGGTCGCCGTTGTCGGCCAATCCAGGCTCCGGGTCGAAGTCGATCCCGACCTCGATGTCCTGATATTTGACCTTGAGCACCTTCGCGAAGCCAGCTAGTGCGCGCAATGCACGGTGGCCGAGTTCACGCGCCGTCGCATTGCGGGACAGCCGCAGCAAGGCTTGACGAAGCTGTGGCGCGAGCATGGCCGGCAGGGAGCGGTGTTCCGGTGCCTCTATACGTAGGGTCTGGATGCCCGCCGCTTCCATGTCATCGCGCATACGGTCAAGTAGCACTGTCTTGCCGACCCCGCGCAGGCCTACCATCAAGACGCTCTTCGCGGGCAGGCCGCGGCGGACCCTTTCCGCCGCGATGCGCACTGTCTCGCGAAGCTTGTCGCGACCGGCAAGTTCCGGAGGTGGCGATCCTGCGCCGGGCGCGAACGGGTTGGTAATCGGGTCCATGGGGTGGATTATAGCGAAGTTAAGTAATTTATGTATGTCACATAAATTAACTAATTTTACTCAAATAAACTTCGCGTGACTGTTATTTGCTCCAGATTGACGGTCGTGCAGAACAGGCCGATCCATCACGCAACTTTGAACACTTTCATCACCTCATCGCCGAGATGGTTGATGACCTTGACGGCGATGCGGCCGGGCGCGATCAGGCGAATGTCCAGGCTTACCCGTATCGGCCAGAAATTCTTGTCACGGGCCTTATCCAGCTTGTGAAAGCTCATGCCCGGATTCGCCGCGTTCATCTGCTGGTCGAAGACCGTGGTCTTGACCGCCTTCTGCTCGTCGCCGGTCAGGCAGGCAAGGCTGCTGGTGAAGGTTTCGGCGATGCGGAAATCTATCTATACCCGATGTCTCACTTCCATTGACACGCACCGGCGGGCAACCGTATACAGGTGGGAAAGCAGGGCCAATTCCAGACGGATCGTGTTGGGAGATTTCCCAGCGGGAACGCGTCTGTCCCTGTAGTTAGCAATCTCCTTTCCGCCAATTACCCCGAGAAATACTGGGCCTAGATGAGAAGCCGCGATCAGCCTGACGCGGCACTCCTCTTGGGCGGCGCCTCGCTTGTGCACCGTGACCTCTCGCACGTAGCGGTTGAGCGCATCCGCCAACGTGATACTCTCCTCCTCGCGTGAAGGCAGGACGGCGCCGCGCGCCATTGCCCGCTCAATCTCACGTGCCCATTCTTCTGCTTGTCCCTTCGTATCAAATGTGCGGTAGCGCCGCGCGTAGCCATGACGAACAATCTGGACTTGCCAGACAGTCTTGCCATGTGGGCCAGGACGCTTGCGAATCGTTGCCATGTGGCATTTCCTGCGTTGCTAAAACGCAGTATGGCATGCGTGTGGCATAAAGACTTGTGATTAGATGACTAGTTTTTGTACAGTTAAATAGCTGTTTTTTTAGAATATTTTGTGGCCGGGGGCGAAGTCGAACCACCGACACGCGGATTTTCAGTCGTAACTATTGGAGAGTCCCGGCCAAAGGTTGATCCGGATCCGGTACCGGTTCTCCTTGCGGAGGAGGCAGGGCGATGCCGAAGTCGCGCCGCAGTCGCTCGAGACCCGGTGCGGACAACCGGAACCCGGCCGCACCAGGCGGTGGCTGGACCACGATCCCCACACTTGGTGGCAGACCCGCGAGAAGCAGTCCGCCCAGCGTCCCGACCGCTTCATGTTCGCCAGACAGCCCCTGGGCATGGCTCTCGGCCTCCTCACGGGTCAAAAACACCATCACGTGTCTTCCATATGGCGGAAGGTCTGTCACGGTGGCCTGCAGGGTGCGGGGCCTGCCGTCTTCTAAGGATTCGACCGCCGGATCGGACCGTTTGCGGTTGAGGGTATAGATGGAAGCCCGGCAGAGCGCCTCATAGCAGGTCACGGGAGACACCGACCCGTCCTTGAGCCCAGCCATGAGATAGCGCATCTCACGTGTCGAATCGAAATCGAAAGTGCTCATGCAGAACCTCCGGGATGCTCCAGAGCATATTGTAAATCCGTCATCAAATCATCCAGGTCCTCGATGCCGATCGACAGGCGGATCAGGCCATCCTCAATTCCGAGCGCCTGCCGTTCACGCTCCGAAACGCTCGCGTGCGTCATGAGTCCCGGGTGCTCGATCAGGCTTTCCACCCCACCGAGGCTTTCCGCGAGAGTGAACAGGGAAACCCGCTCGAGTATCCTCCGCGCAGCGACCAGTCCCCCGCGCACGACAATTGTCACCATCCCGCCAAATGCCCGCATCTGCCTGCGCGCAAGAAGATGATCCGGATGGGTCGCAAGACCCGGGTAGATGACCCGTTCCACCCTCGGATGGGTTGCGAGCCAGCGTGCGAGTTCCAGGGCCTGGCTGCAGTGGCGCTCCATGCGCAGGGCGAGGGTATGGATCCCGCGCAGAGTCAGGAAACAGTCGAAAGGTCCGGGAATGGCTCCTGTCGAGTTCTGGAGGTAGGCGAGACGCGCCTCCAGATCCTCCCGGTCGGGGTGAACAACTGCAATTCCACCTACAACATCCGAATGACCGTTGAGATATTTCGTCGTGGAATGCACGACGAGGTCAAATCCATGCTCGAGCGGGCGCTGGAGCCAGGGCGTCGCAAAGGTATTGTCGCAAACGGTCAGGATCCCGTTTGTGCGAGCCGCTTCGGCCACGCGGGCGAGATCCACGATTCTCAGGAGCGGGTTGGTTGGGGTCTCCACCCAGATCATCTGGGGCTTCGCCCGGAGTCCGGCTGCGAGCGCCTCGGGATCGCGCAGATCGGCGTAGCGTATCGTGAGCCCGGCACTGGCCGTGCGTACCTGGCTCAGGAGCCGCCGGGTCCCGCCGTAGAGATCATCCATGGCCAAAACGAGGCTTCCGTGCGGGAGGAGTTCCAGAACTGTGGCCGAGGCAGCCAATCCGGATGCAAACGCCAGGGCGCGGCGTCCGGCCTCGAGATCGGCGACGCAGCGTTCCAATGCGTCGCGCGTCGGATTGCGGGTACGCGAATATTCAAATCCGCTGTGTACGCCAGGGCTCTTCTGGCGGAAGGTGGACGTGGCGTAAATCGGGACATTGACCGCACCGGTCAGAGGATCGGCCGGCTGGCCTGCGTGCAGGGCTCGGGTTGCGAAACCGTGCGTTTTCACTTCCGTCATGGCGTGCCCCCCGCGGGTTCCCCCGCGCGTCGAAAATGCGTGATGACATCGGTTCGCGTCGCAAGCCCGTAGAATGCCTGCTCATGACGGATCGCCACTGCGGATTCGGTGACAAGCAGCCGGATCAACTCCCCGAGTGGTGCGCCGGAGTCGAGTTCCGCCACGCGCTCTAGGGAGGCTTGTGCGAGACTCGCGGAACCGCGTTCCGGATCGGCCATGGCCATCATGATATTCACCTCGGTCAGAAGACCGATCAGGCGATCCCCATCCAGAACCGGCAGTTGGGAATATTCGCCCTGCCGCATGCGGCGGTAGGCGATCTCAAGGCTGTCCGTTGGGGCAACGGTAGACAGTTCGCCCAATGTGTAAGCGTGCGACACACAATCCCTGAGATCACCCAGGTTCCGTTTGGGCAAAAGCCCCTGCTCGTAAAGCCAATCGGGATTGAAGGCCTTGGAGAGATAGCGTGTTCCGGTATCACAGGCGAAGGTCAGAATCCGCTTGGGAGCCTGAACCTCACGTGCATAATGCAAAGCCGCCGCGAGAAGGGTTCCGGTCGATGTCCCGGCTAAAAGTCCCGTGTTCCTGAGCAGTTGCCGGATCGTCGCGAACGATTCGGTATCGGTGATCGTATAGGCGCGGTCGACCAGCGCGAGATCGCTGATCGGAGGAATGTGATCTTCTCCAATTCCCTCGACCAGCCAGCGGCCCTTTTCCGTGAGGCGACCGGTTTGGAGATAGCCCGCGAGAACCGATCCTGCGGGATCTGCGAGAACCACCTCGATTTTCGGGTTCTGCCGTTTGAGAAACCGGCCCACACCGGTCAGCGTCCCGGTCGTTCCCCCTCCGAGTACGATGGCATCGAGCTCCCCGCCCATCTGCTCCCAGATCTCCGGGCCCGTCACCTGTTCGTGGACCCGGGGGTTGTCCGGGTTGGCGAACTGGTTGATGTAGTACGCGCCCTGTTCACGGGCGACCCGCTCGGCAAGATCCTGGTAATGCTCCGGGTGACCGCGGGATACATCCGAACGAGTGACCCGGATCTCGGCACCCATGGCCCGCAACTGCGCGATCTTTTCGCCGCTCATCTTGTCGGGGACGATGAGGAGCAGGGAGTAACCCTTGCGCAGCGCAGCGAGCGCCAGCGCGATTCCGGTATTTCCCGCTGTGGCCTCGACCAGGAGACGGGGGGGGCGGATGTCCCCTCGGGCCTCGGCGGCATCGATCAGACCCACGCCAATCCGATCCTTGATCGACCCACCCGGATTCATGAGTTCGAGCTTGAGAAAAAGGCGCGACCCTCCGAGATCGAAACCCTGGACCTCAAGGATCGGTGTCCGGCCAATCAACTCCAGCAGGCTCTGATAGACTTTCATCTTCCCCGCTCGATGCGCCCCCGGCTGAAACCGTGCAAAACTGCTATTTTAGCAAAAGCGGCCCCTCATCCCAGCCGACGGTCAGTGCCTCTCTGGAACAGGCGGCCCGCCGCCTGTCGAAAACCCTCGCATCCCCGAGACGCGAGAGTGAGTTGATCCTCTCGCACTGTCTCGGATGCCCCCTCACCAGTCTTTTTACCGAACCCGCCCGTATCCTTGAGCCCGCCGTGCAGTCCCGGTTTGATGCATTCGTCACCCGCAGGCTTGCAGGCGAACCATTGTCCTACCTCACGGGGCACCGCGGATTCTGGTCACTGGATTTCCGTGTCAGCCCGGACACCCTCATTCCGCGCCCGGAAACCGAGGCGTTGATCAGAGCAGCCTTGCATCTCATCCCAGACGATCATACGGGTCGGCTGCTGGATCTCGGGACCGGCTGCGGAACCCTCGCGATCACTCTCGCCCACGAACGACCCGGGCTCGAGGTCTGGGCAACCGACCAATCCCTTCGAGCATTGGATCTCGCCCGCACCAACGCCTGTGCGCTCGGAACACCTTCGATCGTGTTTTGCTCGGGTGACTGGTTTGAAGCACTCCCCCAGGGGATCGACTTCGACTGGATGGTCTGCAATCCGCCTTATCTCGCGGAACACGATCCGGCACTCGATCAGGACGGGATCCGTTATGAACCACGCGCAAGCCTGGTGGCGGGAGAAACCGGGCTTGAAGCGTTGTTCCGGATCATCGAGGAAGCTCCACGCCGGCTCCGCCAATCCGGTTGGTTGATCGTGGAACATGCCCATGACCAGGCGGAAGCCATCGCCCACCGGTTTGATGCAAACGGCTGGAGGAACGTCGCAGCCTACCGGGATATCGGTGGCCAGGCGCAGGGTACGCGCGCCGCGTGGTGAACGGTGCGGTGCGCGAGGTGGGAGGGATCCTGCGCTCCGGCAACCCGTTCAAGGGCGTTCGTCCGGCGGCTTATCCGTGCCGCATGAGGAGCGGGAACAGGGCCTGCACGCCCTTCGCGATGAACTCCACTCCGATCGCCGCCATGATGAGACCCATGATGCGGGTAAAAACGTTGATGCCGGTCCGGCCGAGCCAGCGCGCGATATAGGGGGCACCGCGCAGGCAGCACCAGGTGATAAACACCCCGAGGAGGATGACGCCCACCTCGCCCAGCGTATAGAGCAGCGAAGAGTGTTGCTGGGAATACAGGATGACCGTACTGATCGCACCTGGACCCGCGAGGAGCGGAATGCCGAGCGGGACGACTGCGATATTTTCCTTGAGACTCGAATCCTCGATCTCCTCCTCGGTCTGTTTGACGGCGCTGGTCTTGGCCTGCAACATGGCGAGTGCCATGAGGAGGATGAGCAGCCCTCCCGCGATCCGGAAGGAGGCGATGCTGATGCCGAAAAATCCGAGCAGCGCGTCCCCACTGAAGAAACTGACCAAGAGAACGGCGAGTACCGTGAGCGCGGCATTGCGCGCGGTGCGATTGCGCTGACGCTCGATCTGGCTCTGGGTCAAATTGATGAAAATCGGGATGGCGCCGATGGGATTGAGCAGGGCGATCAAGGCCGTAAATGACTTGAGATAGATTTCCGTGATGCTCATGACCCGCGCCGGACCGACCGATCAACCTCTTGTCATAATATCAGGTATGGACGACCTCAAGACCCGTTATGTTCGCCAGATGGTGCTCCCCGACTGGGGGGTGCCGGGCCAGGAGCGGATCGCACATGCGCGTGTCCTCATTGTGGGAGTGGGCGGACTGGGCGGGACGGCATCCCTTTACCTCGCCGGAGCAGGCGTCGGAACCTTGTTGCTCAACGACTTCGATCGGGTCGACGCAACCAACCTCCATCGCCAGCTGCTTTTCGGCGAGGATGATATCGGGCAGCTCAAGGTGGAATCGGCCCGGACCCTCCTTTGTGGGCGCAACCACTCGATCACCATTGAAACGCTCCCAGAGCGTCTTGCGGAAGACGAACTCCACGCGACGGTCGCAACGGTGGATCTGGTTGTGGATGCGAGCGACAACTTTCCGACTCGCGATCTAGTCAACCGGGCCTGCCGGCAGCATCGCCGACCACTCGTGACCGGTGCGTGCATTCGATATGAGGGACAGCTTGCCGTATTCGACTTTCGCAGGCCGGATAGCCCGTGCTACACCTGCCTGTTCCCGGATTGCGCTGCATTCGAACCGCTCGAGACCTGCTCCGTGAACGGCATCTCGGGACCGGTCGCAGGGGTCATCGGCAGCCTGCAGGCTCAAGCCACCCTGGATATCCTTGCCGGGCGACCCGTACCCTGGGCAGGGGTTCTCCTCACCTTCGACGCCCGTCGTGGAACGTTCCGCAGGGTTCGTCTCGCGCGGGATCCGGATTGTCGTACGTGCGGGCGCGGATGAGTGCCGATTTGTCTAGGATGGCGGATGGCGTTTTTTCTGAAGTAGATCGTTAAGTAGCTTGGGACTGGCCTGTCCACGGGTCGCCTGCATGACCTGCCCCACAAAGAAACCGAGCAGCTTGTCACGTCCCGCCTGGTATTCCGACCACTGCGCCGGATGCGCTGCGATCACGGTATCAATCACGGCCTCAAGTGCGCCCTGGTCGCTCAGCTGCCGGAGACCCCGTGCCTCGATGACGGCATCGGCGCCGCCGCCTCCCGACCACATGGCTTCAAAAACCTCTTTCGCCATTTTGCCAGACAGCGTCCCATCACCGATGCGGGCCAGGAGTCCGGCCAGATCCGATGCAGCGATCGGCACCCCGGTGATTTCGAGATGATCGCGATGGAGTCCGGCCAGAACCTCTCCCATCACCCAGTTCGCCACCAGTTTGGGATCCAATCCATCCGTGCCCGCAACCGTTTCGTAATAATCGGCGAGCTCGCGTGACTGGGTCAGGACCGTGGCGTCATAGGCACCGAGCCCATAGCGGATCTCGAAGCGCTCGCGCTTGGCGCGCGGCAACTCAGGCAGCGCGGAGGCGATGGCATCGATAAAGCCCTCCTCGAGATCGAGCGGCAAGAGATCCGGATCCGGGAAATAGCGATAGTCATGGGCATCCTCCTTGGTCCGGAGGGAGCGGGTCTCGCGCCGATCGGAATCATAAAGACGGGTTTCCTGAATGATGGTCCCGCCGCTTTCGCAAACCCGAATCTGGCGTTCCATCTCGAAGGCAAGGGCCTGCTCCACGAACCGGAATGAGTTCAGGTTTTTGATCTCGGTCCGGGTTGAAAGCTCGCGCTGCCCCAGGGGTCGAACCGAGACATTGGCATCGCACCGGAACGATCCTTCCTGCATATTGCCATCGCAAATATCCAGATAGCGCACGAGCGTGTGCAGGCCCTTGAGGTACGCCACGGCCTCCTCGGCCGAACGCATCTCCGGTTCCGAGACGATCTCAAGCAGCGGGGTACCCGCCCGGTTGAGATCAATGCCCGTCGATTCGGGGAAAAGATCGTGAACCGATTTGCCCGCATCTTCCTCGAGGTGGGCACGCGTGATCCCGATCCGTTTCACGGACCCGTCCGCAAGGAGAACATCGAGCGCCCCGCCCATGACGATCGGCCGGTCATACTGGCTGATCTGGTAGCCCTTGGGAAGGTCCGGGTAAAAATAGTTCTTGCGCGCAAAAACGGACCGGCGGCCGATCGTGGCACCGATCGCGAGCCCAAACCGGACCGCCATTTCGACGGCTGTTCGATTGAGAACCGGGAGCACACCGGGATAGCCGAGATCAATGAGCCCCGCCTGCGTATTGGGTTTTGCCCCATAGCGGGTCGGCGTCGATGAAAAGATCTTGCTCTCGGTCAGAAGCTGCGCATGGACTTCCAGTCCGATCACGGACTCCCACTTCATGACTCGGAGTCCTCAAAGCCGGGAGGCTCGAGACGGTGCCACTCCGTCGCGCCTTGGAAGGCATGGGCCGCAGCCAGAATCAAAGCCTCCTCAAAGTCCCCTCCGATGAGTTGCAGACCGACCGGCAAGCCGTCCACGAGTCCCGCTGGCGTCGACAGGGCGGGTAATCCGGCCAGGTTGACTCCGATCGTATAGATGTCATTGAGGTACATGGTGAGCGGATCCTCGGTCTTTTCGCCCAGACGGAACGCCGGTGTGGGCGTTGTCGGACCGGCCAGGATATCCACTGTCTTGAACGCGCGGAGGAAATCCTCGCGAATGAGCCGCCGGACACGCTGCGCCTTGAGATAGTAGGCGTCGTAGTACCCGTGGGAGAGCACATAGGTTCCAGTGAGGATACGCCGCTGCACTTCCAGCCCGAAACCCTCACTGCGCGACCTGCGGTAGAGATCGGCGAGATCCCGGGCGCCCGGTGCGCGATATCCAAAACGCACCCCATCGTAGCGGGCCAGATTCGAGGAACACTCGGCCGGTGCGAGGACGTAATACGCCGGCACCGAAAGCGACAGGTGGGGCAGTCGGACATCGCACAAAGTGGCCCCAAGCCGCTCGAGCACCCGCAGCGCATCCCGGATCCGTTCGCCTACTTGAGGATCCAAACCGGTATCAAAGCAGTTTTCCAAAACGCCGATGCGACGGCCGCGAACGCCCTGGCCCAGCGCCTCGACATAGTCAGGAACAGGCCGCGCCACCGAGGTCGAATCGCGCGGGTCATGCCCGGCCATCGCGCGAAGGGTCCATGCGACATCTTCCGCGCTACGGGCCAGGATGCCCGCCTGGTCGAGACTCGAGGCGAAGGCGATCATGCCGAAGCGCGACACGCGACCGTAGGTCGGCTTGAATCCCGTGATGCCACAAAGTGCTGCCGGCTGCCGGATGGATCCGCCCGTGTCCGTGCCGGTTGCAACCGGTGCGAGCCCTGCTGCAACGGCTGCGGCAGACCCTCCCGATGAGCCACCCGGAACCCGTTCGAGATCCCAGGGATTGCGGACCGGCCCGAAATAACTCGTCTCATTGGATGAGCCCATGGCGAACTCATCCATGTTGGTTTTCCCGAGCAGGGTGCAGCCGGCATGCGCCAACCGTTCGACCACTGCCGCATCGTAGGGCGGGACAAAGTCGGCAAGCATGCGCGAGCCGCAGGTGGTACGCACGTCACGGGTCACAAAGATATCCTTGTGCGCAATCGGCAGCCCCCCCAGTATCCCCCCTCCGGCATGGGGCATCCGGTCAGCTTCCCCTTCCGCAAGCACCGTGATGAAGGCATTGATCCGGGAGTTGAAGGTACGGATCCGCTCCCGGTAATGGCTGAGGATCGCCTGGGGGCGACTTTTGGCACCTTCGAGCAGAACGGGCACGCCCCGAGGTTTCATCGGCGGGCGACACTCATTCAATTACCCGCGGCACGAGGTAATAACCCGCCTCAGTTTGAGGGGCGTCGCGCTGGAACCGGTCGCGGTCAACCGGCTCGCCCACGCAGTCGGATCGCAGCGACTGGCTGAGCTCGAGTGGATGGGTCAAAGGCTCGATGTCGTCCGTCACGGCCGTATCGAGCTCACGGACGAAATCGAGAATACGGGCCAGTTCATGCCCCAGCCGCCCGGCATCCTCCTCACCGACTTCGAGGCTCGCGAGCGCGGCCAGCCGCTCGATCTGATCACGGGCAAGAATCATCGCAATCCTTCCAGGGACAAGCACGCAATTCTAGCAAGTCTTGCGTCCGGGGAGGACGATTGCTAGAGTATGCATCTTGGCCTCATTTATACCAAGCAGCCTTTCATGCTATCCCGCCTGACCCGTTATTTCTCGAGTGACCTGTCCATTGACCTGGGCACCGCCAACACGCTGATCTATGTCCGGGGCCAGGGGATCATCCTGAATGAGCCTTCGGTTGTCGCGGTACGGGAGGAATCCGACCATGGCTCCCGGAAAATAGAGGCTTACGGTCTCGAGGCGAAACTCATGCTGGGCCGCACCCCCGGCCACATCACCGCCATCCGGCCGCTCAAGAACGGGGTCATCTCCGATTTCACCCTGACCGAGCAGATGCTCAAACACTTCATCCGCAAGGCACAAAGCCAAAGCTGGATGCACCTCAGTCCACGCGTCGTCGTCTGTGTTCCCTTCGGCTCGAATCCGGTTGAGCGACGCGCGATCATGGATTCCGCGCACGGAGCGGGAGCCCGCCAGGTCTACCTTCTGGAAGAGCCGGTGGCAGCGGCACTGGGCGCGGGACTGGCGATTCACGAAGCCAAGGGCGCCATGGTGCTCGATATCGGCGGCGGGACTTCGGAGGTCGCCGTAATTTCGCTCAATGGCATTGTCTTCGCGCAATCGGCTCGCATCGGTGGGGACCGCTTCGATGAAGCCATCCAGCAATATATCCGGCGCAACTACAACATCCTGATTGGCGAAGCGACTTCTGAACGCATCAAGATCGAGATCGGTTCTGCCTTTCCGAGCCAAGAGGTGCGCGAGTTCGAGGTGCGTGGACGCAGCCTGTCGGAGGGCATTCCGAGAAGTTTTGTGGTCAACAGCAACGAGATACTCGAAGCGCTCCAGGAATCCCTGAGCGGAGTGATCGATACCATCCGGCAGACACTCGAGCAGACCCCCCCTGAACTCGCGGCTGACATATCGGAACGCGGGATCGTCCTGAGCGGCGGCGGCGCCTTGCTGCGCGACATCGACAAGCTCATCACCGAGGAAACCGGGATTCCTGTCATCATTGCCGAGGATCCCATGACCTGCGTGGCCCGCGGAGGGGGACGCGTCCTCGAGATGCTTGAATCGACCGGCCGGATTCCGATACCTTTGTCCAACATCCGATGACCCATGCGTTTCCGACCATTCCGGCGTCGGTCAGAACGTAGCCTCTTTCACCATCAGTCGTACCCTGAAGTCCGGTTTGCCATCGTGGTGGTGGCGTCACTTGCGCTCCTCATCCTGCATCGTGGCCGTCCGCTCGGCGTGCCGCTCGCACGACTGACGACCGAAACCGGCCTCGCGCTCGAACAACCCGTGTCCGCTCTGGCGGGCTTCCTCGAATCGATCGGTCCCTCCCTGGCTTCGCGGGGGCGCCTCATCCGGACAAATCGGGATTTACGACGGCAGATTTTCCGCCTCCGGGCTGATCTCGCAGCCGAACGGCCCCTGGTTTTCCAGAACCACCGCCTCCAAGCACTGCTCGGACGGATCCGAACCATTCATCAGCCCTTCCGCCTCGTCCGGGTGCTCAGAATCGATCTCGACCCTTACCGGCAGGAAGTGGTGATTGACGCGGGCCGCCGGGCGGGCCTTGAGAGCGGAGATGCCGCTATCGATGCCCAGGGTCTCGTCGGGCAGGTCAGCCGCGTTGCGCCCCATGTGTCCCGTGTGCTTCTCATCACCGATCCAAGCGAGATGGTTCCCGTTGAGGTGGCGGCGACCGGTCTTCTGACGTTCAGTGTCGGAACCGGAATCCCCACCCGTCTGCGCCTGCCCTACCTGCCCAATGACACCCGCGTGCACGTTGGCCAGATGCTCATCACCTCCGGCCTGGGTGGCCATTACGCATACGGGTTCCCGGTTGCCGTGATCACACGGGTCGAGTTGCGCCCCAACCGTTCCTTCGCCCGGGTGGACGCCCGTCCACTCGGAGCGATTTCAGAAGATCGTGAACTTCTGGTTCTGATCCGGCGCAAGGCACCCGGGCGGAAACCGGCCTCCGGCAAGACGGGACCGGGCCAATGAGCGGTTTGCGTTCCTATCTCATCATTGTGCTGACGCTCATCGTGGCGATGGTGGTTTCGATCCTGCCGTTTCCGCACTGGTATGTTGTGGGCCGGCCACTCTGGCTTCCTCTGGTGGGCACCTACTGGTGCCTCGCCTCCCCGCGCCGCATGGGAATTGTAACGTCCTGGTTTGCCGGGTTCTGCTTCGATGCCGTTCGGGCCAGCCCGCTCGGGGAACACGCGCTCGCCTTATCGGTCATTGCTTATGTGATCCAGCGATACCATCTCCAGATTCGAACGCTCCACATTGGCCAACAAATGCTGGCCTTGACGGGAATCTTTCTGCTTTATGAATTCCTGATATTCTGGATCAACGGGATCATTTCCAAGCCCGGTCCCATCCTGCTTTATGGCATCCCGATCTTCGTGAGCGTCGGGCTTTGGCCACCCGTCTCAAGCGGACTGCGCTTTATCCGGCGCCGCTATCGTGTGCATTGAATCATGACCGAAACCACACCGCTCAAGAACCCCATCCGGGAATACCGGATTTTCCAGAGGCGAATGGTTCTGGCCATCGCGATCGGCGTGGCGCTGATATTCGCCCTGACTTTTCGCCTGCTCGATCTCCAGATCATGCAGCACCCCTACTACGACACCCTTGCCCTCGGGAATCGAATCCGGACGCTGCCCATCAATCCCCCGCGCGGGATCCTCTACGATCGCCATGGCATCGTGCTGGCCGAAAACATCCCGAGTTACGAACTCGTGATCAACCGGGACGATGTCCGGAACCTGCGCCATACGCTCCACCGGGTGGAAGCCATCGTACCGATCCGACGCCAGGATTTGCGTCTGTTCTGGCAGCTCGTCCGTGTGGAACCGCCCTACGAGCCGGTCCCCCTGCAACGCGACCTCAGCACGAGGAGCGTGGCCCGGCTCGCGGTCAACCTGGATCAACTGCCCGGGGTCAGCATCCGCGCTCATCTCAAGCGTTTTTACCCGCTCGGCACGATTGGCGCCCACCTCCTGGGCTATGTGGGTCCGATCCATTCGGGAGAACTGCGCCGGAATCCGGGCCGCCTGTATAACGCCGAATCCGACGTTGGCCAGGACGGTTTCGAGGAGAGTTACGAGAACCTGCTCTACGGGATCCCCGGCATCCGTACGGTTGAGGTCAACGCCGAAGGTCGCCTCGTCAGGGTCGTACACACCAAGCCACCCGTTCCCGGCGACTCGATCTATCTTACGATCGATGCGCGGCTCGAGGCCATCGCCCACGAAATGCTCGGCCGGAACGCCGGCGCTGTCGTGGCCATCAACCCCCACACGGGCGGCATCCTCGCCATGGCCAGCACCCCGAGCTTTGATCCCAACCGTTTTGTGAACGGAATCAGCGAGAAAATCTATCATAAACTGTCCGATAACCCGCTCCGTCCGCTTTTCAATCGTGCCCTGCAGGGTGAATACGCACCGGCATCGACCATCAAACCGTTTCTTGCGCTCGCGGTTCTCGCCGATCACGTGATCACGACCCGGACGACCCTTTACTGTCCCGGAACCTTCGTGTTGCCGGGGACCACGCATGTCTACCACGACTGGCAGCCGTGGGGACATGGCGTGACCGACCTGCGCAAGGCCTTGACCCAGTCGGTCGACGTCTTTTTCTATCACATGGCGGTCGACCTCGGCATCCTAAGGATCGACGCATTCCTCAAGCCATTCGGATTCGGCCAGAAGCCGGATATCGACCTGGCCGGCGCGCGTGCCGGTGTGCTGCCCTCTCCTGACTGGAAACGGCAGCATGACAATGCGCCCTGGTACGAGGGCGACACAGTCATCTCGGGTATCGGACAAGGCTACTGGCTCGTGACCCCTCTGCAGATGGCGGTCGCGGTGGGAACGATCGCGGCACGGGGCCGGCGTTACCGGCCGCGCGTCATCCATGCGATCGCAAACCCGATGAATCACCGGGTCTATCCGGTTCTGCCGGAACCCAGGCGGAGGATCCGCCTGGATCGGAGTGGACTCTGGCGGATCGTCGCCCGTGACATGGAGAGCGTCATCAAAAACCCGACCGGAACCGCTCATGGGATCGATGATGGCCTGGAATACGCACTCGCTGGAAAAACCGGCACGGCCCAGATCAGCAACCGGGACCGCAGCGATTTCATAAACTATCACCTGATTCCCAAGTCCGAACGCGATAACGCCGTTTTCATCGCTTTCGGACCGGTTCCACACCCGAGGATCGCGGTTGCGATCTTCGTCCAACATGGTGTAGCCGGCGCCCTCATCGCACCGATCGCCCGCCGGATCATCGAAACCTACCTCGAAACGCACCGGGTTCCACCCCATCGGCATCCATACCGGGATCTCGATCCCCCCTCCGGATCCTGAGTGCCCCCCTCGGGCCCACCGATCCAACTGATCCGTTTCGAAGCAAGATATGGCAAACTGGGATGGGAGGCCGTCCGATACCGCTGAACCCCACTTCCCGCCCGATCACGATGAATGATCCCAACGTTTACAGTCGGCACACCCCCAACCTGACTCCGGGCCTCTTCAACCGCCTGCATCTCGATGGGCCTTTGCTGGTCGAGCTGGCACTCCTGTCCGGGGTGGGGCTCATCGCCCTCTTCGGCGCCGATCATGGGCAGATGACACTGGTCTTGAAGCAGCTGATCCGTATCCTGCTCGGCTTCGCGGTGCTCGTGGCCGTCGCACAGCTGCCACCGGTTTATTACCGCCTGGCGGCGCCCTGGCTCTATCTCGCGGCACTCCTTCTTCTGGGCGCGGTGCTCGCATTTGGGCAGCGCAACCTCGGCGCACAACGATGGCTCAACCTCGGTTTCGTGCGCCTGCAACCGACCGAGCTCATGTTGCTTGCGCTTCCACTCATGCTGACCCGGCAGCTCTCGAGCCGCACCCTGCCGCCTGACGGGCGAACCGTCGCGACCTGCCTCCTGCTCATTGCCCTGCCGTTCGCGCTCATTCTCAAGGAACCCGATCTCGGCTCCGCACTCCTGATCGGCATGATCGGCATTTTCTGCCTGTTTGTTTCCGGGCTCAACTGGCGTTATCTCGCCATCGGCGCCGGGATCCTGCTCGCCCTCACCCCCGTTGCCTGGCACTTCATGCACCAATACCAACGGGAGCGGATCCTCATTTTCCTCAATCCCGAACGCGACCCTCTGGGTGCCGGATACCACATCATCCAGTCGCAGATCGCTCTCGGTTCGGGAGGACTTTTCGGACAGGGACTGCTCCATGGCAGCCAGACCCAGCTCAACTTTCTGCCCGAGAGCACCACCGATTTCATTTTTGCAGTGATCGGGGAACAGTTCGGATTTCTGGGCGCACTGACCCTCGTCCTGATCTTCCTGCTCGTCATCCAGCGGATGCTGCACTCGGCCATCCGGATGCCGGATCATTTCGGGAGGCTCTGGGCCGCATCCATGGCGTTCATGACCTTCCTCTATGTCATCGTCAATATCGGCATGGTTTCGGGCCTCCTGCCGGTCGTCGGCGAACCCCTGCCTCTCGTGAGTTTCGGCGGCTCTTCCGTGGTCACGCTCATGGCCGGCTTCGGCCTCGTCATGGGGCTCGAACATCATCCATCCCGCTCCTGGAGAACCTGAGATGTCAAGGCTGACCTGGCTCGTCCCGATGGCGAGCCTCCTCTTTTGGGGATCGGCCCTGACGGGTGTGGCCGGTGCCGCACCCATCAGCTTCCCGCGCGGGGACATCACCCGATTCATCGCACATATGGTTCGATCGCACCATTTCGAGCGCAAGCAGCTCATCACCTGGTTTGCCAAGGTTCGGCCCCTGCCCGGGGTACTTGCACTCATGGATCACCCCTTCGAGGCTTTGCCCTGGAAAACCTACCGGCGACTCCTCGTCACCCCTGCGCGGATTCGGGCCGGGAAAACCTGGATGGCACTAAACCGCAAGGCCCTGGACGGAGAAGAAAAGCGCTATGGCGTCCCGGGCGCCTTGATCGCCGCCATCATCGGCATCGAAACCGATTACGGAGAAGACATCGGAGACATTCCCGCCTTTGCGGCTCTTGCGACCCTCGCTTTCAACGACCCCGCGCGCGCGCCGTTCTTTCGCCACGAGCTGAGCGGTTTTTTACGCCTGTGCCGGAGGAACCACTATGATCCGCTTGCGATCCAGGGCTCCTATGCCGGAGCGCTCGGCATCCCGCAATTCATGCCCACCGCCTACCTGAGATACGCAACCCGGCACAGCCACGGCAGACCCCCCAACCTTTTCCTGAGCAGCCAGAGCGCCATCGATAGCGTCGCGCGTTTCCTCCGCGCCAAAGGGTGGCACAGCGGGCGCCGCGTCGCGATCGAGGCGGCCTTGGGTCCGGACCACACGCCACCCCCGAAGGAAATACTGGGCGTGCCCCGTCTTCCTCACGTGTTCCGCGAGGCAGGCCTGCTCTTCACCCACAAGCTGGCAAGACGAACGCGAGTCACCCTGATCGCGCTGCCTGGTGCATTTGACACCCACTACTGGATCACGCTGCCCAACTTCGAGGTGCTCATGGCCTATAACCCAAGCATCGATTACTCCATGGCGGTTTTCGAACTTGCACTCAAGCTCCAGGCCAAAGCCTGATCGCTCCCGGTGGCCAGAGACGCTGCTGCTGGTCCTGGCTGGCCTGCTCGCGAGTTGCGCACCCTTTCCCAACCGCTCACCCGTCATTCAGACCACAGGATCCCGGCAGTCCTATGTGATCGATGGGCGTCGCTACCATGTCCTCGGCAGCGCAGAAGGCTACCGGAAACGCGGCATCGCATCCTGGTACGGGCTCCACTCCGTCGGTTTGCCGACCGCGAGTGGCCTCCCCTATAATCCGCAATCGATGACCGCCGCAAGCAAGGTCCTGCCGCTCGGAACCTGGGTCCGGGTCACCAATCTGGTCAACGGCCGGCAGGTGATCGTCCGGATCGATGACCGGGGACCTTTCGTGAGACACCGGATCATCGACCTCTCCTACGCGGCGGCACGCCAACTCAATATGATCGAACATGGAACGGCGCTCGTCGAGGTCCGGAGCCTCCCCCATCCGATCCTGCCCCGTAGCGCAGCCTTCGCCCTGGCACCCCCTCCCCTGGCCCCGAACCCCCTCGGACATCCCCCCCGGATGTACCTCCAGATCGGCGCGTATGCGCAGCGCAGCCGCGCCCTCGCGCTCGAGTTGCGCTTGATGCGCCTCGGGATTCGCCCCTTGCGCCTGTTCCCGATCCGGCGCACCGGAGGGATCCTCTATATCCTTCAGGTCGGACCCATCGCCCACGTCCGGGAACTTGACCGCCTGTCCGGACGTCTCACCCACATGGGTTTCCCGCGGACAGAAGTCATCATCCGGTGAGGCCGGGAGTGAAGCACAGCCGGCTGTCGCGGTACAATGCAGCGCTCGCGCACCTCTTTTCTGGAGAATTCGGTTGAAGAAAATTTTATACTTGGCACTGGCCTGCTTGGCGCTCAGCCACTCACCCGCCGTCCTGGCTGGCTTCCCGATTCCTCCCGCACCGAGCTTCAACGCCAAAAGCTGGGTTCTGCTCGATGCACGAACGGGACAGATTCTGGCACAGGAACACCCCAACCAGCATCTTGCACCCGCAAGCCTCACCAAGCTCATGGTGGCTTATATCACCTTTACGGCACTTCACACGGGCGCCATCCATCTCGGGGAACAGTTCACGATCTCGCCTGCGGCCTGGCGAACCGGCGGTTCCCGCATGTTCCTCAATCCCGGGAGCCAAGTCAGCGTGAACGATCTGCTGAAGGGTCTCATCGTCGACTCCGGAAACGACGCAGCCGTAGCCCTGAGCCAGGCGATCGCGGGCACGCGTGGCGCAATGGTCGGACTCATGAACCGCTACGCACGCAAACTCGGCCTCCACAATACCCACTACGAAGACGTCGATGGTCTCCCCGCACCGGACCATTACAGCAGTGCGCTCGATATTGCGCGCCTCTCCCAGGCCATCATCCGGCAATACCCGAGCGACTATCACCGCTACTTTGGCATCAAGACCTTCACCTGGGACCACATCACCCAAAACAACCGGGTCTCGCTTCTTTGGATGGATCCTTGGGTCGATGGCTTGAAGACGGGTTACACCAAGCAGGCAGGATTCTGCATGGACGCATCGGGGCACCAGGGGGGGATGCGACTCATCGCGGTCGTGATGGGCGCTCCTTCCTGGGATGCACGGGTGGACGATGCCCAGGCACTCCTCAACTGGGGCTTCAGCTTCTTTCACGATCATCGACTCTACGGTGCAAAACAACCGCTCGCGAAGGTATCGGTCTGGATGGGTGCCCATGATGAGGTAAAGGTCGGCCTGGCCCGTAGCCTCTGGGTAAGTGTTCCGCGGCTGGATTACCGCTCGCTCCGGATCAGGATGCAGCTTCCGAAAAGCCTCACAGCTCCCTTCGGTACCAACCAGCCCGCGGGCATACTGCGAGTCGAGCTCAACGGCCACCTGCTCGCTTCCCGCACGCTCCATCCCCTCATTCCGGTTCAAAAAGGCAGCTGGCTCAGCCGCCTGATCGACAGCATCGAACGGGCATTCTGACGTGGACCAGGTCTTTCTGAATGGACGCATCCTCGCGTCCGGGGAGGCCTGGATCTCACCCCTGGATCGGGGCTTTCTGTTCGCTGATGCCGTCTACGAAGTGATTCCGGTCTATCATTCGAAACTTTTTCTCTGGAATGAACATTACCTCCGCCTCGAACGGAGCCTCCAGGCGATCCGGCTCACGAATCCCTACCGCGCAACCGACTGGCGCGAATATCTCGAACAGCTCGTGGAGGCAAACGGCGGGGGAGAGCTGTCCGTCTATCTCGAGATCAGCCGGGGCGCGGAGGAGACCCGGGATCACCATATCCCTCAAGGCATCGCTCCCACGGTCTTTGCCATGACCCTGCCCCCGCTCGCACCCGATCCCGTGCTCGAACACTCGGGCGTACGGGTCGTCATGCTGGAGGATATCCGCTGGCACCGCTGCGACATCAAATCGACGGCACTCATCGCCAATGTTCTGCTCAGGGAGGTGGCGCGCGAGAAGGGGGCCGCTGAGGCGCTACTCATCAGGGACGGCTTCGTCTCGGAGGGCACTTCGAGCAATGTCATCACACTCAAGGGATCTACCCTCAAGACGCATCCAGACGGCCCTGAAATCCTTCCGGGAGTGACCCGGGATCTCCTGCTCCGCCTGGGAGCGGATCTCGGATATACCATCCGCCGGGAACGGATCCGTCCGGATGAACTGCTTGGGGCCGAGGAAGCCTGGCTCACGAGTTCCCGGAGGATTCTGGCTCCCATCACGCGGGTGGATGACCGCCCGATCGGGACGGGGCGCCCGGGTCCGGGATATGAACGCCTCCGTCAGGCCTGGCAGCGCCATCTGGATGCGTTCGAGGCATGATCGCGTGACCGAGCAAGATCTTCTCACCTTTCCCTGCGAGTTCCCGATCAAGCTCATTGCACGGGGCGAAGTGGATCTCGAGACCATCGCCCGGACCATCGTCCAACAGGAAGCGATCCACCCCAACGATGCCCGTTCGTCACTCACGCGCAGTCGTCACGGTCGTTACCAATCTGTGACAGTGACGATTCAGGCGGAAGAGCGGGCCGAGCTCGATCGTCTCTACGGTGCCTTCACGCGCGAGAAGGCAATCCTGATCGTTCTTTGATCCAACGCTCGAGGTGTTTGCCCAATACCGGCATGACCGCATCCAAGGTCGAGGGTCCCCCAAGGTCCATGAGACGCGTCATCTCAAGGCCCTGGTAACCACAGGGGTTGATCCCCCGAAAGGGACCGAGATCAACCGAGATGTTGAACGCAAGCCCATGGTAACTGCCTCCGCGCCGGATCCTGAGCCCGATCGATGCTATTTTGCGCGTCTCCACGTATACGCCCGGGGCTTCCGGGCGCGCATGGGCATGGATTCCGAACTCGCTCAGGCAATCCACCGTCGCGCCTTCGAGAATCCGGACCAACCCGCGTGGTCCAAGACCGAGACGCTTCATGTCCAATAGAGGATAGACGACGAGCTGTCCCGGCCCGTGGTAGGTAATTTGTCCGCCCCGATCCACTTGAATCACGGGAATATCTCCCGGATCGAGTACATGCTCACGGCGGCCGTTGAGCCCGAGCGTATAGACGGGCGGATGCTCGAGAAACCAGATTTCATCGACTGTCTCGGGTGTGCGGCGTTCGGTGAACGCCATCATGCACTGCCAGGTCTCGAGGTAATCGACAAGACCTAACTCACGCAGGTGATAAAGGCGGGTCTCTGCGGACAAGGGATCAATGGGCACTCGATTCTCCGGCCAGCAAACTCTCGGCCGATCAAGGCCGTACTGCAGCTGAGCCACTCCACATGGTAATAGATCCGGCAGGACCAGACCCCTTGCGCACCCCGGGCAGCGGGTGACCCGTACACCGCCGCTCCTCTCCCTCCCCATACAAAACATTCATCGTTCCCTGGAAGCGTTGCACCCCGATAATATCCGGATGCCCGTTCCCGAGATCCGCGACCACCATGGGGTACATCCCTTCTTCATTCCACCTTTCTTCCTTCCCCGCCGGATAAAGCACGAGTGGAGCGAAACGCCCGCCTCCAATCCCGTACAGAACACCCACCGCCACCCTTGCCTTCTGATACACCTTCGGAGATCCCAATCCCATAACAATGTCCGGATGCCCGTTCCCGAGATCTGCCACCTTCATGCTTATTAGCCATCTCCCACCGGGAACCGGATAGAACACGGGCGGAGCAAAGTGTCCCCCGCCCACCCCATAGAGCACGCTCACCGCATGCGCGACCGCCGTCACGATGTCCGGATGACCGTTCCCGAGATCCGCCACCGCTAAACTGGGCGGAGCCTTCCCCACCCGGTAGCTCCGGATCGGCCCGATCCGACCGGCCCCCACCCCGTAGAGCACACTCACCACCCCACCCTCAACCTCAAAACCACCCTTGCCAACCTTGCCGGGTCGCGTCACCACGATATCCGGATGACCATTCCCGAGATCCGCTACCGCTAAATAGAATGGGAGGTTCCCCACTCGGTAGCTCCGGATCGGCCCGATCCGGCCACCTCCCACCCCGTAGAGCACGCTCACCGTGTGGCCTCCGCTATTAGCCACCACGATGTCCGGATGACCATTGCCGAGATCCGCCACCGTTAAACCCTGCGGATACCTCCCCACCCGGTAGCTCCGTATCTTCCCGATCCGACCGCCACCCACCCCGTAGAGCACACTCACCGTGTTCTTGCTAGGTTGTGTCACCACGATGTCCGGATGACCGTTCCCGAGATCCGCGATCGCCAATGCGTATGGACCGCCCCTTACCCGATAACTCCGCATCCAGCCGATACGGCCATTCCCCGCTCCGTAAAATACCTGCACCGCGTCACCGGCACTACCACCAGTAAAATCGGTCAACACGATATCCGAATCGCCATTCCCGAGATCCGCCACCGCTATATTCGCAACCCCCCCTGCTACGTGATAGATCCGGGGTTTGCTGAAACGCAACGGACAGAATCGGGCATCCCCCCCGCCCACAACACGCCCCCCCGCACGGGCGGGCCGACCCACCACTGACGGAATCCGGTGCACCACCCGCCCCAAAGCTGCAGGGGTACCCATCCCTCCCAAACACCCCGCCAGAACGACCAGACTCAACCCTCGGTAAACCCCACCCCTCCGACGGCGGTACGTATCCCGACCCATCGCTCCAAAACGTAACCCACGCTCGGCACCCTCTCCGCACTTCCCCATCTCAACCTCCTCCCGGAATCGGTATGGCAAAATAGTCTATGCTACTTGCAACTTTTCCTTTGAAAGCATAACTGATCGGCTCTTTGTAGAACGTCGCGGGATTCTTTGGGTTCGTACTGTCGCTGATGCTCGCCCCGATGGGAACTTGGTGATTTTTCCATGTGCCGGAGCCCCCCAGCCATATCAC